>NZ_VJZC01000392.1 GCF_009377185.1 Streptomyces spongiae | reverse complement strand
GTTGGGTGCGGGTGGGGGGTGGCTGGTCGCGCAGTTCCCCGCGCCCCTAAAAGACGTGCTGTTGCCCGCGCCCCTGAAAGCCGTGCTCTTGCCCGCGCCCCTGAAGACCGCGCCGTTCCCCGTGCCCCTTAAGAGCGCGCCGTTCCCCGCGCCTCTCTCGGGGCTCTCCCCCCTTACCTCTGCAGTACCGACAAGTCCTGTTCCGCGTTCGGGACCGCCACTGTGCCGCGGTCGTCCTGGAGGGGCTGGATGGTGAAGCCGGGGACGCCGTCGGTTGTGGTTTCGAGCATGCGGGAGGCGTGGACGGGGCCGCCGGAGACCGGCTCGACCGTCAGGGCGTAGGTGCCCTTCAGGCCGCTCGGGACGGGTGCGGGCACGTTCTCGGTCGTGCCGGACTTGATCGTGTATGTCTTGGTCGTCGGCGTGCCGCCCTGACTGCCTGCCGACGCCGTGACCTTGACCTCCGCGGTGCGCCCCGGCGCGGTGAGCGCGAGGGTGACGCCCTTGGAGCGGTTGTCGGCGACGCTCGCGCGCTGGCCCACCTCCCGGCTCCCCGCGATGAACGCCGTCTCCTGCTTGGCGCCCTTGCCGCGCACCACCCGCACGGCGGCCACCACGGGCACCGACCCGTCCGTCGGCGTCAGCACCAGGGAGCCCGCCTCACCCCGTGTGACGTCACCGAGGTCCGCGGCCGCCGTCATGCCGGCCTTCACGTGCAGCGTCTCGTTGCCGGCGGGAGTGATCGGGCCGGAGGGAGAGGTGAGCCGGATCTTCAGGTCGGCGTCCCGCTCGCCCGGTGCGAAGGCGACCAGGCGTACGGACGTCGCGTCCTTCGGAATGCCGGGGATCACCACGCTCCTCGCGGGATCGGCCGAGGGAGCCAGCCAGTCGCCGCCCGCCTTCTCGTCCAGCGCCTGGACGGCCGCGGCGACCCGGCCGCTGCGCACGCTCACGTGCACGGTCAGGTCGTTCTCCGCCTTTTCCGTGAGCGTGGACAGCAGCACCGGCTCGCTGGAGTGCGGCTTGACCGCGATGCCCTCCCCCACGGTCGTCTTGAGGGCACCGTCCTTGCCGTACAGCTCGATGTCGACGACGGCGGCGGAGTCGTCCGGGTTCGTCAGGTGGACGTAGTCCGTGCGGCCGGCCGCGGTGCTGGCGCCCGGGAACCAGAACTCGGTGTCCGGAGCGGTGCAGTTGGTGCCGAGCAGACCGCGTCCGGTGCCCACGGATACCTCGGTGGTCTCCTGGACCGTCCAGCCGGGCGCGAACGTCCCCTCGGCGAGCCCGATCAGCGCGGGTGCCTCGGCTCCGTCGGCGCTGCCGGTGACGGGCTTGCCCGGTTCCTTCGGCTCCAGGACGGGCTTCGTGGCCTTGCCGGTCTTCTTGCCACCGCTGTCGCCGTCCGCCGAGTCCTCGCCCGCCGCCGCGAGTTCGGCCTTCCCCTTGTCCCCGGTCCCCTTGGTGACGGGCGTGAAGGAGGTGTACGCGGTCTCCGCGAGGTCCGACGTGCTCGGCTGGGGGCAGAGCAGGCTCGTGCGCTCCACGGGCAGCTGGGCGGCCGCCTTGGCCGTGCCGTCGCCTGAGGCCCCGGGCGCGGTGAGCGCGGCGAAGCCGGTGACGGCGGCGAGCGCGGTCGCGCCGGCGATCAGGGACAGGGTCGTGCGGTTCACTGCTGGCTCCCGTCGGGGCGCTCACTGTCGGGGCGTTGCGACGGGTCGTACGTCGCGTCGTAGCCCTGGGTGTACGTCTGGTCGTACGACGCGGTCGTGCCCCCGTAGGCGTAAGGGTCGTACTGGCCGCCCTGTTGGGTGCCCTCCTGGTACGGGTCCGCCTGGTAGGTCTGGTCGTACGTGCCCGCCGGGTACTGCTGGGTGCCCTGGTACGGGTCGTGTCCGTAGGCGCTGTAGTCGGTGTCCGCGTAGCCCTGGGTGTCCCATGTGCCGTAGGACTGCTGCTGCGGGACGGCGGCCGCTGCCGGGGCCTCCTCCGGAGGAGGAGGCATGGCGGTGGTCTGGTCGGTCCCGGCCGCGCTCTCGGCCTCCGCCTCGGCCTGGGCCCGCAGGCGGCGGGCGCGGCGGCCGTCGCCGGTGATGTCCTGCGCGGGGACGACGGGCTCCTCGGGGAGGTCGTCGTCGACGTCGCGGCGGCGGCCCGGCAGGGCGAGGACCACGAGGACGACGGCGAGCGCGCCCTGTGCCCACAGCCAGCCGGTGTGGCTCATGGGGGCCTCGTAGGTGACGTCCAGCGTGCCGCCGTTCGGGGGCAGTTCGAAGCCCTGGGCCCAGCCGTCGACGGTGGTGCCGGTGAGCGGCTTGCCGTCCAGGGTGGCGGTCCATCCCTCGCCGGCGGTGTCGGCGAGGCGCAGGACACGGCCCGATCCGCCGTCGGGGACGGTGGTGTGGATGTCGACGGGGCCGGCCGCGATGGGCTGCGGGTCGCCGGAGCCGGAGACGATGGTGGCGCGGGCGACCTGCCGGTCCAGGCGCCACAGTGCGCTGCCGTCCTGCTGGCTGAGCCGGGTGAGGCCCGGTGTGGCGTCCAGGACGCGGCTGACCTCGCGGGGCGCGCCCTTGCGGACGAGGACGTAGCGCACGGCGAATCCGCCGAGTTCGTCGGCCTGGTCGGCGCCGGAGCCCGCCACGAGGTTGGCGACGACCTTGTCGAGCAGCTTGTTCTCGCCTCCCGCCGCCGCGAGTTCGGCGTCGCCCATGCGGGCGCCGGAGCCCCGGACGAGGGTGTAGCCGACCTGGGCGCCGGAGTCGCTGTCTAGGACCAGGGTGCGGGCCTGGTCGCGGGTGCCGCTCTCCTCGGCTACGAACGCGGGCACTTGCACCGGGTCGCGTCGTTCCAGGGGTCCGTCGGCGCCGCGGATCATCCACCCGGCGGCGATCAGCAGGGGGCCTGCCGCCGCGGCGAACGCGATGAGCGCGGCCACCGGCTGGCGCCAGCCGAAGCTCTGCTCGGCCACGCGTGAGCGTGCCCCGTCGGCTCCGAGCGCGGCGGCGGCCAGCAGCGCGATGCCGTACACGAGGGTGGCGGGTCCGGCCCAGGTGGAGCCGTTCGAGAGGACCGCGAAGACGAGCGCCACCAGGGCGGCGGACCAGGCGGTCCAGATGGGCAACTGCCGCTCGGAGCGCAGCAGGGCGGCCAGGGCGGCCAGTACGACACCGATGAGCATCAGTCCGCTGACCGTGCCGGGTCCGCCGGGGCTGGCGCCGAGGAGGTCGGTGGCGGAGGCCGTGCTCTCCCCGTACCCCAGACCGGCCTCCCTGAAGAAGCCGAACGGCAGCAGGGTCAGCGACCAGGGGGCGAGGACCAGCAGGGGGGTGCCGAGTTGGGCGAGGAAGCGGAGTCCGTAGGCGGTGATGTCGCCGCGGCGCAGCACCAGGAGCCCGAGGCCGAGGACCAGCGCGATGGGCCACACGATCGGGGTGAACGCGGTGGCGATGGTCAGCAGCAGCGCGTACGCCCAGGTGGCGCGCCAGCTTCCGCGGGCATCCGAGGTGTTCGCGAGACCGCCGGCCGCGGCGCCCGCGCGCGCGATGAGCGGCAGCAGGACCGCGAGGACGGCGGTGCCGATGCGGCCGCCGGCGAGCGCGCCGCTGGCGGCGGGCAGGAAGGCGTACGCGACGGCCGCCCACGCGCGCAGCAGCCGCGACTCGACGAGCGGGCGTGAGGCGAAGTACGCGGTGAACCCGGCGAGCGGCACGGAGGCCACGAGCAGCACGGTGACCGCGAGCCCGGTGGAACCCAGCAGCAGCGAGGCGAGCATGGCGACGAGCGCGAGGTACGGCGGTGCGGACTGGGTGTCGCCCGCGCCCACCGGATGCCAGCCGTCGAGGTAACGCGCCCACAGTGCGGAGGCGTCGGCGGGGGCGGGCAGCAGCGCGCCGCCCGCGAGCGCGCCACCGCCGAGGAGTTCACGGCAGGCGACGAGCGAGACGAGCAGGAGGACGGCGAAGAGCACCGGCCCCGGCTTGCGGGCGACGCGCTTGAGGCGGGCGAACTGCTCGACCTGGAGGAAGTCGGCGTCGTCGCCACCGGGTCCGGACTCGACCGCGCCACCGTGCCGGCCGGCGGAGGAGGACTCGGGGTCGGAGCGGCCCATCAGGTTGCCGGCGACCTGTTCGACGGTGGCTCGAACGGTCGCGCCGGGGGGCGGGAACAGGGGGCGCAGCTCGCCCTTGTCGAGCTGTGGGCGGCCGCGTCGGCGGCGGCCCGCGATGATCCGCTCCGGACGCAGCAGGGTCCCCAGCAGGCCCCGGATCTCGTCGACGGCCTGTCCGGGGACCTTGCCGACGAGGTAGGCGAGGGTCCGCAGCAGGGTGCCGAGCACGATCCGGACCAGCACCCACGGCAGCTGTGCCGTACGCGCGTTGACGAGCAGGGTGTAGACGGCGCCGGCCTTGTCGACCATGTGCGGCGAGGCGGCGCTGCGGCCGACGCAGTCGACGGTGCGGCGCTCGCGGGAGGCCGCCTCGGCGTGCCGTACGACCGCTTCGGGGGCGACGAGGACGCGGTGCCCGGCGGCCGTGGCGCGCCAGCACAGGTCGACGTCGTCACGCATCAGGGGCAGTCGGCGGTCGAAGCCGCCGAGTTGTTCGAAGACGTCGCGGCGGATCAGCATGCCGGCCGTGGAGACGGCGAGGGTGGGCTTGACGTGGTCGTGCTGGCCCTGGTCCTGCTCGCGGCGGTCGAGGCCGGTCCAGCGGCGGCCGGAGTTGGCGATGGTGACGCCGACTTCGAGGAGCTGGCGGCGGTCGTACCAGCCGCGGAGCTTGGGGCCGACGACGGCGACGTCGTCCCGGCCGAGCTCTCGCTCGTTCTCGACGGCCCTCAACAGCTGGGCGAGCGCGTCGGGTTCCGGGGCGCAGTCGTCGTGCAGCAGCCACAGCCACTGGACGGGCTCGCCGTGCGGGAGCTCGGGCATGTCGTAGGCGTCGTCGCGCCAGGTGCGGGTGACCGGGTCCCAGCCGCTGGGGCGCTTGAGGTAGGGCAGGTCGTCCGGGGTGAGCTCACCCGCGGTGCGGTTGGCCTCGTCGACGGCCTGGCCGAAACCGGTGCGCCGGGCGAGATGGAGGACCCGGTCGGCGCCGAGGGCGTCGGTGAGCAGCGGGGCGGAGTCGTCCGCGCTGCCGGTGTCGGCCGCCATGACGTTCTGCACGGGGCGCTCCTGGCCGAGCAGCCCGGCGAGCGCGTCGGGCAGCCAGCGGGCGCCGTCGTGGGCGACGAGCACCGCCGTCACCACGTGGCGCGGAAACTCTGGGGTGGCAGCGTCGTGGTGGGCTGCCGTGTGGCTGTGCACGGACATCGAGGTACGGGCCCCGGTTCGCTGGACTGCGGTCGACGCCTGTGTCCTGCGGGGACAGCGGGACGTCTCGGACGAGCGACCACACTAACGGCTGGGCAGCACGGCGGCCCGCCGCCTGTGGACAACCCAGCCGCGACGGGCCGAACGTTACGTAAGGGTGTGTGCTGTTTGGTCAGCGGTGTTCACGCGCGTGGGTGGCTGGTTCCGGCCGGTCCGCCGTCCGTTTCGGGCCCTCGTTCACGTGCGGTTGTTCTCAGACGGCGGCCTTCTTCAGGCGGCGGCGCTCGCGCTCCGACAGACCGCCCCAGATGCCGAACCGCTCGTCGTTGGCGAGCGCGTATTCGAGGCACTCGGAGCGGACCTCGCAGGCGAGGCAGACCTTCTTGGCCTCGCGGGTCGAGCCGCCCTTCTCGGGGAAGAAGGACTCGGGATCGGTCTGGGCGCAGAGCGCGCGCTCCTGCCAGCCGAGTTCCTCGTCCGCGTCGTCGACCAGCAGTTGCTGCACGAGCTCGGTCATGTGCGCCCCTCGTCTGTCTTTCGCGTCCCCGTGGTGCTGCCGTTACCGATTTCGGCTGAACGACACGAGTGAAATTACAAGTGTGCGGCTACGGGCGAGTCAAGCCGGAATCTGCTAATGAGCCCCTTATTCACTCTGCGGAACCAAGGCTATGCGGAAAGTGTTCAAATCGGCATAAACCATGACAGCCAGCAGGGACCCCCGGTGCGCCTCCCTCCCATACGAGAGAGGACGTCCAGAAGTTCGATCTCGTTGCGGTCCGGACACCGAAGCCGCCGATTGCCGTCCGAATCTCGACACTCATCACAGGACCCGTACACCCGTGTGATCCGCCTGGTGTCCCGGAAAGCGGCTGCACAAACCTTTCACTGGCCAGGTGGACCGGATGAGGTGAAACATCTCCCACATATCGGGCGTCAAGTTGACAGCCGAAGTGTGAACCGGTGTCCTTGTGGGCATGCTCGCGAACTTGGCACTCACCTCGACCCGCTCCGCCGGGTTCCTCGGTGCTGCCCGCGCTCGCTGTAGCTGTTGCTGTTCCAGCTGTTGAGCCCAACGCGCTCCGGCTGCCACTGAGCCCGCACCGGGCTCGGCCGCTGTTCCCTCCGCCCGCACCAGGGCGCACTCAACGCCCGCGACCCGGGCGATGGTCTTCGACACCCAGCCATCCCCCACACTTCCGCCGAGGAACCACCCCACCCCATGAACAGCGACAGCGACCTCCAGATCGCCGGCGACATCCTCGAAGTACCGCACCTCCTACAGGCCCCGCGCGAGCACCCGGCCACCGTGGCCGAGTTCGCCGGTCTCGCCCGCTCCATCGCCGCCGACCGCTCCCAGTGGGAGCACCTCGTCCGGTACGACGCGACCTCCCGCTGGTACCACCGGCTGCGCACCGGGCCCGGCTACGAGGTGTGGCTGCTGTCCTGGGTGCCCGGACAGGGCAGCGGGCTGCACGGCCACGGCGACTCCTCCGGCGTGCTCACCGTCCTCGGCGGCGCCCTGACCGAGCGCACCGAGCGCGGCACGCGCGCCCTCGACGCCGGCGCGCAGCGCGTGTTCGCGCCCGGGTATGTGCACGAGGTCGTGAATGACGCACTCGAACCGGCGGTCAGCCTGCACGTCTACTTCCCGGGGCTGACGGAGATGCCGATGCACGGGGCGCACTCGGCCCGGTGCGCGTCCGTGGCGCCGTCCGTGCCCCCGTCCGCCGAGGTGACTGCCTGACGCGTTGTCGTAGGCGCCTGCAAGACTTCCCACCCGTCGCCCGACCACCACCCCTCAACGAGTCAGCCTGGCGGCTGACACACTGTTTCAATGCGCATTGTGGTTCTGGCAGGCGGCATCGGTGGTGCCCGGTTCCTGCGTGGTCTCAAGCAGGCCGCGCCGGACGCGGACGTCACCGTCATCGGCAACACCGGGGACGACATCCACCTCTTCGGGCTGAAGGTCTGCCCGGACCTCGACACGGTGATGTACACGCTCGGCGGCGGTATCAACGAGGAACAGGGCTGGGGCCGGGCCGACGAGACCTTCCACCTCAAGGAGGAGCTCGCGGCGTACGGGGTGGGACCGGACTGGTTCGGGCTCGGGGACCGGGACTTCGCCACGCACATCGTGCGCACCCAGATGCTGAGCGCCGGCTATCCGCTGAGCGCGGTCACCGAGGCGCTGTGCGACCGGTGGAAGCCCGGAGTGCGGCTCATCCCGATGTCCGACGACCGCATCGAGACCCATGTCGCGGTCACCCTGCCCGACAACGGTGCCTCCCCGGACTCCGGGGAGCGCAAGGCGGTCCACTTCCAGGAGTACTGGGTACGGCTGCGCGCCTCCGTGCCGGCCGAGGCGATCGTGCCGGTGGGCGCGGAGCAGGCCAAGCCCGCGCCCGGTGTCCTGGAGGCCATCGCCGAGGCGGACGTGGTGCTCTTCCCGCCCTCCAACCCCGTCGTGTCCATCGGCACGATCCTCGCCGTGCCCGGCATCCGTGAGGGGATCGCCGAGGCCGGAGTGCCGGTCGTCGGCCTGTCCCCCATCGTCGGGGACGCGCCCGTGCGGGGCATGGCCGACAAGGTGCTGGCCGCCGTCGGCGTCGAGTCCACGGCAGCGGCCGTCGCCGAGCACTACGGGCCGGGGCTGCTGGACGGGTGGCTGGTCGACACGGTGGACGCGGGCTCGGCGGAGCGCGTCGAGGCCGCCGGGATCCGGTGCCGGGCCGTGCCGCTGATGATGACGGACCTGGACGCGACGGCACAGATGGCCCGCGAGGCGCTGACGCTGGCGGAGGAGGTGCGGGGCGCTTGAGCAGCGAGTCTCCGAGAGGCACCGGCAGCGATGTGTCGAGCGCCGCTCCCGGTTACCGCGTGTGGGCCGTTCCCGGGTTGCCCGAGGTACAGCGGGGCGACGACCTCGCCAAGCTGATCGCCGCCGCCGAGCCGGGGCTCGCCGACGGGGACGTACTCCTCGTCACCTCGAAGATCGTGTCCAAGGCCGAGGGCCGGGTCGTCGAGGCCACCGACCGCGAGGCCGCGATCGACGCCGAGACCGTACGGGTCGTGGCGCGCCGCGGGCCACTGAGGATCGTGGAGAACCGGCAGGGACTGATCATGGCCGCCGCCGGGGTCGACGCCTCCAACACCCCGTCCGGGACCGTGCTGTTGCTGCCCGAGGACCCGGACGCGTCCGCGCGGGCCATACGGGACGGGCTGCGGGACGCGCTGGGCATCGACGTCGGCGTCCTCGTCACCGACACGTTCGGGCGGCCGTGGCGCACGGGGCTGACGGACGTCGCCATCGGGGCCGCGGGCGTGCGCGTGCTCGACGATCTGCGCGGCGGGACCGACGCGCACGGCAATCCGCTCAGCGCCACCGTCGTCGCGACCGCCGACGAGCTGGCCTCCGCCGGGGACCTGGTGAAGGGCAAGGCCACCGGGCTGCCCGTCGCCGTCGTGCGCGGTCTGGCACACATGGTGTCCGGGGACTACGGCGACGGAGCGCGGGCGATCGTGCGCGGCGCACGGGACGACATGTTCCGGCTCGGGACGTCGGAGGCCGTACGGGAGGCCGTGACCCAGCGGCGCACCGTACGGGCGTTCACCGACGAGCCCGTCGACCCCGGTGCCGTACGGCGTGCCGTGGCCGCGGCCGTCACCGCGCCCGCGCCGCACCACACCACTCCGTGGCGGTTCGTGCTGCTGGAGTCGCAGGAGGCGCGCACCGGACTGCTGGACGCCATGCGGGACGCGTGGATCGCGGATCTGCGGCGGGACGGCAAGAGCGAGGAGTCCATCGCCAAGCGGGTGCGGCGGGGGGACGTGCTGCGGAACGCGCCGTATCTGGTGGTGCCCTGTCTCGTCATGGACGGGTCCCATACATATGGCGACGCCCGGCGGGACGAGGCCGAGCGGGAGATGTTCGTGGTCGCCGCCGGGGCCGGGGTGCAGAACTTCCTGGTGGCACTGACCGGGGAGCGGCTGGGCTCGGCGTGGGTGTCGTCGACGATGTTCTGCCGGGATGTCGTACGGGACGTGCTGGGGCTGCCGGAGGGGTGGGATCCGATGGGGGC
>NZ_VJZC01000391.1 GCF_009377185.1 Streptomyces spongiae | reverse complement strand
GGACGGGAGGGAACCACGGGGCGGCTCAGGTCGTCGCCACGGGCCGCCAGGCATCCGCGGCCGTGGCGGCGAAGGCCAGCGGGCCGAGGATGACGACCAGGAGGACGGGGGCCAGGGCCAGCAGGACGGCCGCGGCGCCGGTGGCCCCGGAGAGCAGGGCGGGCGCGAGAGGGTGCCGCGGCACCGACCGGAAGACGGTGGCCAGGGTGGTGCGCCAGCTCGACCCCTCCCGCCAGGCGGCGGCACAGCGCAGTCCCAGCGCCGCGAGGACCGCCGTGGCCGCGGCGAAGGCGGCTCCCGGGCCGGGCCCTTGGGCGTCCAGGGCCAGTGCGTCCAGCCACAGCAGCGCCAGGACGGCCGTGGGTACGGCCCACGCGGCAGGGCCGGAGCGCAGCACCGACCGCAGTCGCCGCAGGAAGTGAGTGGCCGTCACCCCTTCCCCGCCGTAGGCATGTTCGCGCAGCACCGCGCACCCCGCGACCAGTGCCGGGAACGCGGTGACCACCGGCAGCGAGGCGAGCAACAGCAGGACGCCGAGCAGCAGACAGTCGGCGAAGCGGGCGAACCACGTTCGGGTCATGGCGAGTTGTCCTCTCAGCCCTTCAGGCCGGTCGTCTGCACGCCCTCCACCAGCAGCCGCTGGAAGGCGAGGAAGAACAGCAGGACGGGAACCAGGGTGAGGACGGACATCGCGAACATGGGCCCGAACATGGCGCTGCCGTCCATGTCGACGAACATCCGCAGCCCGAGCTGGAGCGTGTAGGTCTGCGGCTCGACCAGGTAGATCACCTGGGAGAAGAAGTCGTTCCAGCTCCAGATGAAGGAGAAGATCGTCGTCGTGACGATCGCCGGCTTGAGCAGCGGCATGATCACATGCCAGAAGGTGCGGTACGGTCCGCAGCCGTCGATCGCCGCCGCCTGGTCGAGCTCGGCCGGCAGCGACCGGATGAACTGGACGACGAGGAAGACGAAGAACGCCTCCGTGGCGAGGAACTTCGGCAGGATCAGCGGCAGGTACGTACCGACCATGCCGAGCTCCTGGAAGATCACGTACTGCGGGATCAGCATCAGGTGCGCCGGCAGCATCAGGGTGCCGATCATCAACGCGAAGTACAGGCCGCGGCCGCGGAAGCGGAGCCGGGCGAAGGCGTAGGCGGCGAGCGAGCACGACAGCACGTTCCCGACGACCGTGCCGAAGGAGACGAGGAGCGAGTTGCCGAACAGTCTCCACAGGCTCAGGCCGCTGACCCCGTCGACCGCCTGGCTGTAGTTGCCCGGCGTGAACACCTTCGGAATCGGGCTCAGGTTGGAGATGACCTCCTCCCCTGACTTGAACGACGCGGTGAGCAGCCACAGCACGGGGTAGAGCAGGACCAGGCCGATCACCACGCAGACGGCGTGCCAGACCCAGGTCCGCAGCACAGTGCGCTCGGCGGAAGCAGAAGCGGGAGCGGGGGAGGGAGCGGGAGCGGGGGATGCCGCGGTCGTCGTCACGACGCGTCCTCCTGTGCGTAGAAGACCCACAGCCGGGCGCTGCGGAAGACGGCGTACGTGATCAGCGCGATGACGGCCAGCAGCACCCACGCCATCGCCGAGGCGTAGCCCATGTGGAAGCTCGCGAACGCCTGTTGGTAGAGGTAGAGCGAGTACAGCAGCGTCGAGTCCGACGGACCCCCGGTGCCGCCGCTGATCACGAACGCCGGGGTGAATGCCTGGAACGAGTGGATGATCTCCAGCACCAGGTTGAAGAACAGCACCGGGGACAGCATCGGCAGCGTGATCGAGAAGAACGTACGCACCCTGCCCGCGCCGTCGAGCGCCGCCGACTCGTACAGGTCCTTCGGAATCTGCTTCAGCCCCGCCAGGAACACCACCATCGGGGCGCCGAACTGCCAGACCGTCAGCAGCACCAGCGGATACAGGGCGTAGTCCGGGTTGTCGGTGAAGCCGCCGACGTGCACACCGAAGAACTGCAGTGAGCGGTCGGTCGCACCGTCCGTGGCGAACAACGCCCGCCACACCAGGGCGACGCTGACGCTCGCGCCGAGCAGGGAGGGCGCGTAGAACGCCGCCCGGTACACGCCCACCCCGCGGCGGGCCCGGTTCAGCAGCAGTGCCACGCCGAGCGCGGCGGCGAGCTTCAACGGGGTGCCGATCAGGGCGTACTTGAGCGTGACGCCGGCCGAGGTGAGGAACCGGTCGTCCTCCAGCATGTAGCGGTAGTTCGCCAGTCCCACCCAGCGGGGCCGGGAGAACAGGTCGTAGTCGGTGAACGACAGATACAGCGAGATCACCATCGGCCCCAGCGTCAGCCCCAGGGTGCCGATCAGCCAGGGAGTCAGGAAGACATGACCCGGCAGCGCCTGTGAGCGACGGCGCCGGCCCGGACGCTGCGCGGCGGGGAGGGCGCCGCTCGGGGGCGGCATGGGACGGGGCGGAGCGGTCGCCTGGCTCATCTGAGCCCTCCTCCACGGCGGGGATGGACAACGGGTGGCAACGATTGCATGCGGTGTTTTCAGTCGGCAAGAGGTCGGGGGAACCTGTCTTTCTCCGTCCGTCGACCCTTCACTCCGCAGGTCAAATTCGGTCAGCACGATTGACGGAGCCCTTGCAGGGGGCGTAGCTTCCCGGCCAACCGGAAACAGAGTGGCAACGTTTGCACTCACGCCGACCGAAGGGCCGCGATGTCTCCAGCACGCCGTTTCCCGTCCCCGTCCCCGACCACCGGGCTGTCGCGCCGACGGCTGCTGGCCTCGCTCGCGGCTCTCCCCGTGGCCGGAGTGACCGCCGGCTGCGGCTCGGGCGATGTCTCCGCCGACGGCACGGTGACACTCGACTTCCAGTGGTGGGGCTCCGAGGACCGCAACCTGGCCACCGAGAAGGCCGTGCGGCTCTTCGAGCGACGCCACCCGAAGATCAGGGTGGCCACCTCGTACGCCGGGTACGACGCGTACCTCCAGCGGCTCGCCACCCAGGTAGCGGCCGGCGGTGGTCCCGACGTCATGCAGATGGACGTCGCCTACCTGCGGACCTACGCGGACCGCGACGTGCTCGCGGACCTCGCCGAGCCCGTGTTCTCGACGATCTCCCGCAGCCGGATCCCCCGTCTCTACCAGCAGACCGGAGTGGTCGACGGGACGCTGGTCGGGATACCGACGGGCGTCGCCACCACTGCCCTCTTCATCGACCCCGCACTGTGGCGCAAGGCCGGGGTCGGGATCCCGAAGGCGGGCTGGACCTGGGACGACCTGCTGACCGACATCGGCCCCAAGCTGAAGCGGGCGGTTCCCGGCCGGGCACCGCTGACCGACTTCGGCGGCTACGTCGAGTGCTTCCACGTCTGGCTCGTCCAGCACGGCAAGTCGCTCTACGCCGGCGACGGCTCCACGGGTTTCACCGAGGCCGACCTGCTCGGGTTCTGGCAGCTCATGGGCCGGTTGCGGGACAAGGGTGTCTTCACGCCGCCGCCCGTCACCGCGTCCTCGCTCAGCGGTGGTGCGGGCGACCGCGCACTCGTACGGAAGCTGTCCACCGCCGAGTTCCAGATCACCTCCTCCGGCACGTCGTACTGGGAGACGTACGGCGAGGTCACCCCGATCCCCTTCCCGACGGTGTCGGCCTCGGCGCCGCCGGGAATGGCCGCCGCGGCCTCGTCCTCGCTGTGCGTCCGGCGCACGTCCCCGCACCGGCGCGAGGCCGCGCTGCTGATCGACTTCCTGGTGAACGACCCGGAGGCGGCCGAAGTGCTCGGCGTGGTGCGCGGGCTGCCACCCAACCAGCGCAACCTCGACCGGCTGGCACCCAAGCTGAGCGGCGGTGACCGGGTCATCGAGCGGTACGTCGCCGACGTCCGGGGCGACCTCGCGCCGCCCCTGCCTCCGGCCCCGTCCGGCGCGGACGAGGACAAGAACGAGTTCAGGCGCGTCTACCAGGACATCATCTTCGGCGCGTCGGAGGTACGGGCGGCGGCCGCCGAGATGTGGGACAAGTTCCACACGAGCGTTCCACAGGGCTGACGCGCGGCGCCCCTACGCCCCTTCGCCCCGGCGCCCGGCTCAGCGCGCCGGGAGTGCCGCTGTCGAGCCGCGGACGACGAGGTGCGTCGGCAGCACCCGCTGCTGGGGCTCCTCCCCCTCGACCTCGGGTGTCCTCAGCATGCGGAACAGCAGGTCCACGGCGGCCCGCGCGGCGTGCGCCTTGGGCACCGACACCGTGGTCAGCGGCGGGGCGGCCATCCCGGACAGGGCGATGTCGTCGCAGCCGACCACACTCATGTCGTCCGGGACCCGCACCCCGCGCGCGGTGAAGCGGCTGATCAGTCCGAAGGCGACGATGTCGTTGAAGGCGACCACCGCGGTCGCCCCGCTCGCCAGTACCACGTCCGCCGCTCCCGTGATACCGCCGTCGAAGTGGGGCGCCACGCTGCCCACCCGCACGAGATCGATCATGCCGGTCTGTGCCATCGCCTCGACGCCGGCCGCCCGCTCCCGCGCCTCCCAGGTACTGCGGGGCCCGCCCACGTAGGCGATCCGGCGATGGCCGAGCGCGTGCAGATGGGTCAGGGCGTCCGTCATCCCCTCGGCCAGGTCGGCCGTGACGCTCGCGAAACCGGGCTCCCTGCGGTGCAGCAGCACCACCGGCTTGGCGGTGAGCCTGCCCAGCGAACCCAGTTCCTCGTCGCTCAGCTGCGACGCGGTCAGCACGATGCCGTCGACCTGGGGGGCGAGCGTGCGGATGGCGTCCATTTCGAGGCCCTCGTCGCGCTCGGCATCGCTCACGATGAGCGAGTGGCCGAGGCCCCTGGCACGCGCCTGCGCGCCCTTGCAGGCCTCCGCGTAGAACGGGTTCAGCAGATCGGGCACGATCAGGCCCACGGCCCCGGTACGCCCGGTGATCAGGCCCCGGGCCGCACGGTTCGGCTGGTAGCCGAGGCGGTCGGCCGCCGCCAGTACCCGGTCCCTGGTCCTCGCGTTCACCGTCCCGTCGGGCGCCAGCGCCCGGGACACCGTGGAGGGGGAGACGCCGGCCGCCTTCGCGACCTCTCGAATGGTCACCTGCACGTCCTGAGGTTTGCATCCCGTTTCATTCTCGTCAATGAGAGGGGGCTGCCCCGCCCTCTGCCAGGGCTGTTGTGGCAGCAAACCTTTTCCGGCGACGGTGCAACACCACCGGCCGGGCGAGCACGAGGAAACGGAAAATCCCGCGAGTACCCGCGGTCCTTCCCTGTACGTTGTCCAGGCGCGCCGCGCCCCACGACATGGCAAGGATTCAGCAGCTCAGAAGGTATTTCGAGGTGTAACCACATTGTTCCTGACGATCAGCACCACCGGCACACCGGAGCGCCCCGCGACCGATCTCGGGTTCCTGCTGCACAAGCATCCCGACAACGCGCAGGCGTTCTCCACCTCCTACGGCACGGCCCACGTCCTCTACCCCGAGGCGAGCGCCGAGCGCTGCACGGCCGCGCTGCTGCTGGAGGTGGATGCCGTGGCGCTGGTCCGGCGCGGCAAGGGCAAGGGCCGTGGCGGCGCGCCCGACGCGGCGCTCGCGCAGTACGTGAACGACCGCCCGTACGCGGCCTCCTCCCTGCTCGCCGTCGCGCTGAGCGCCGTGTTCTCCAGCGCCATGAAGGGGGCCTGCCGCGCCCGGCCCGAACTCCCGGAAGCCGTACGCCCGTTGCGCATCGAGATACCTGCGCTGCCCGCCCGCGGCGGCCCCGACCTCGTACGCGGGCTCTTCGAGCCGCTCGGCTGGACGGTGACCGTGGACGCAGTGCCGCTGGACACCGAGTTCCCCGAATGGGGCGACTCCCGCTACGTACGCCTCGCGCTGGAGTCGGAGGCGCTGACCCTGGCCCAGGCGCTGCGGCACCTGTACGTCCTGCTTCCGGTCCTCGACGACGCCAAGCACTACTGGGTGGCGTCCGACGAGGTGGACAAGCTGTTGCGGGCCGGTGAGGGATGGCTGCCCGACCACCCCGAGCACAAGCTGATCACCAGCCGCTATCTCTCCCGGCGCTGGTCGCTGACACGCCAGGCCATGGAGGCCCTGGAGCTCGTACGGCTGGCCGAGGCGGACGACAGCGAGGTCGAGGAGATCGACAACGCGGTCGAGGCGGAGAGCGAGACGGAGGAGAAGCCGACTCCGCTCGCCGTGCAGCGCAGGGACGCGATCATCGAGGCACTGCGGGCCGCCGGTGCCGGACGCGTGCTCGATCTCGGCTGCGGACAGGGCCAGTTGGTGCAGGCGCTGCTCAAGGACCCGCGGTTCACCGAGATCGTCGGCGTCGACGTGTCGGTGCGCGCCCTCACCATCGCCTCGCGCCGGCTGAAGCTGGACCGCATGGGGGAGCGGCAGGCCTCACGCGTCAGTCTCGTGCAGGGCTCGCTCGCGTACACCGACAAGCGCCTCAAGGGGTACGACGCCGCCGTGCTCAGCGAGGTCATCGAGCACCTCGACCTGCCGCGGCTGCCCGCGCTGGAGTACGCGGTGTTCGGCTCCGCCCGCCCCCGCACCGTGCTCGTGACGACGCCGAACGTCGAGTACAACGTCCGCTGGGAGAGCCTCCCGGCCGGGCACGTCCGGCACGGCGACCACCGCTTCGAGTGGACGCGCGCGGAGTTCCGGGCCTGGGCGGACGCGGTGGCCGAACGGCACGGGTACGGCGTGGAGTTCGTACCCGTCGGACCCGACGACCCCGAGGTGGGCCCACCCACCCAGATGGCCGTGTTCACCATGGGGACCACGAACACACCGACCACGAACACGCACACCACGAACGAGAAGGAGGCGAAGGCGGCATGACGGAGATTCAGACCCCTGTGGAGTCCGTGAAGGGGCGCACCCTGCCCGTCACCGACCTCTCTCTCGTGGTGCTGATCGGGGCGTCCGGCTCCGGCAAGTCGACGTTCGCCCACAGGCACTTCAAGCCGACCGAGGTGATCTCGTCGGACTTCTGCCGCGGCCTCGTCGCCGACGACCAGAACGACCAGAGCGCCAGCCGGGACGCCTTCGACGTGCTGCACTACATCGCGGGCAAACGCCTCGCGGCCGGCCGCCGCACGGTCGTCGACGCGACGAGCGTGCAGCAGGAGAGCCGCCGCCAGCTCGTCGACCTCGCGAAGAAGTACGACGTATTGCCCATCGCGATCGTCCTCGACGTGCCCGAGGAGGTGTGCGCGGAGCGCAACGCGGCCCGTACCGACCGGGCCGACATGCCGCGCCGCGTGATCCAGCGCCACACCCGCGAACTCCGCCGCTCCCTGCGGCACCTGGAGCGCGAGGGCTTCCGCAAGGTGCACGTCCTGCGGGGCGTGGAGGCGGTGGAGCAGGCGAGCGTCGTCACCGAGAAGCGCTTCAACGACCTCACGCACCTCACCGGCCCCTTCGACATCATCGGCGACATCCACGGCTGCGCGTCCGAACTGGAGTCGCTGCTCGCCAAGTTGGGCTACGTCGACGGCACACACCCGGACGGCCGCACAGCGGTCTTCGTCGGCGACCTCGTCGACCGCGGCCCGGACACGCCCGGCGTACTGCGCCGCGTGATGTCCATGGTCGCGTCGGGCACGGCACTCTGCGTCCCCGGCAACCACGAGAACAAGCTGGGCCGCTGGCTGAAGGGCCGCAAGGTCCAGCACACGCACGGACTGGCCGAGACCATCGAGCAGCTGGAGAAGGAGGACGACGACTTCCGCACGCGGGTACGGGAGTTCGTCGACGGCCTGGTCAGCCACTACGTCCTCGACGGCGGCCGGCTGGTCGTCTGCCACGCGGGCCTGCCCGAGCACTACCACGGCCGTACGTCGGGCCGGGTGCGCTCGCACGCCCTGTACGGCGACACGACCGGCGAGACCGACGAGTTCGGCCTGCCGGTGCGCTACCCGTGGGCGGAGGACTACCGGGGCCGTGCGGCGGTGGTGTACGGCCACACGCCGGTCCCGCAGGCCAGCTGGCTCAACAACACCATCTGCCTCGACACCGGCGCTGTCTTCGGCGGCAAGCTCACCGCGCTGCGCTGGCCGGAGCGGGAGCTCGTCGACGTACCGGCCGAGCGCGTCTGGTACGAGCCGACGAAACCGCTGGCCACGGAGGCACCCGGAGGCCACGAGGGCCGCCCGCTGGACCTGGCGGACGTGCACGGCCGCAGGACCGTGGAGACCCGGTATGCGGGACGGATCACGGTCCGTGAGGAGAACGCGGCGGCGGCCCTGGAGGTCATGAGCCGCTTCGCGGTGGACCCGCGCCTGCTCCCGTACCTGCCCCCGACGATGGCTCCCACGGCCACGTCCCACATCGACGGCTATCTGGAGCACCCGGCCGAGGCCTTCGCGCAGTACGAGGCGGACGGGGTCGCGCGGGTCGTGTGCGAGGAGAAGCACATGGGTTCGCGGGCGGTGGCGCTGGTGTGCCGGGACGCGGCGGCGGCGCGCGACCGCTTCGGCGTGACCGGCGGCCCCACCGGCTCCCTCTACACGCGCACCGGGCGTCCCTTCTTCGACGACGAGTCGGTGACGGAGGAGATCCTCGGACGGGTGCGGCAGGCCGCGGACGCGGCGGGCCTCTGGGACGAGCTGGAGACGGACTGGCTGCTGCTCGATGCCGAGCTGATGCCGTGGTCGCTGAAGGCGTCCGGGTTGCTGCGGGCGCAGTACGCGGCGGTGGGCGCGGCCTCCGGGGCGGCGTTCCCGAGTGCGCTGGCCGCGCTGGAGGGTGCGGCGGCGCGGGGGGTGGACGTGGGCGATCTGCTGTCGAAGCAGCGTGATCGCGCGGCGGACGCGACGGCGTTCACCGAGGCCTACCGGCGGTACTGCTGGCCGACGGACGGCCTGGAGGGCGTGCGCCTGGCACCCTTCCAGATCCTCGCGGTCCAGGGCCGCAGTCTCGCGGCCCTGCCCCACGAGGAGCAGCTGTCCCTGATCGACCGCCTGGTCGAGCACGACGGCAGTGGCCTGCTGCAGACGACCCGGCGCCTCTTCGTGGACACGGGTGACGCGGAGTCGGTGCGGGCCGGGATCGACTGGTGGCTGGAGATGACCGGGCGGGGAGGTGAGGGCATGGTGGTCAAGCCGGCCGGTGCGGTGGTGCGATGGGGGTCCCCCCGCTCGAGCGAAGCCGAGAGTGGGGGAGAGAAGGGGCGCCTGGTCCAGCCGGGCATCAAGTGCCGTGGCCGGGAGTACCTCCGGATCATCTACGGGCCCGAGTACACCCGCCCCGACAACCTCGCCCGTCTCCGCCACCGCTTCCTCAACCACAAGCGGTCCCTGGCGACCCGCGAGTACGCCCTGGGCCTGGAGGCCCTGGACCGACTCGCGGAGGGCGAGCCGCTGTGGCGTGTGCACGAGGCGGTGTTCGGGGTGCTGGCGCTGGAGTCGGAGCCGGTGGATCCCCGACTGTGAGGTGATTCGCCCCCGCCGCCCCTACCC
>NZ_VJZC01000039.1 GCF_009377185.1 Streptomyces spongiae | reverse complement strand
GCCCACCGCGCCTCCGGCGCCGGTCCGTCTGACCAAGGTCACCCTGACGAAGGAGGCTCCGGCGGTCTCCCTCACCAAGCAGGGCGGCACGTCGGGTGCCATGCGCGTGAACCTGAACTGGCAGGTGCACAAGCAGTTCACCGGGTGGGCTGCCAAGCTGGGCCGGCCCGTGGCCCAGCACGCGGACCTCGACCTGGACCTGTGCGCCCTGTTCGAGCTGTCCGACGGCAGCAAGGGCGTCATCCAGTCGCTCGGCAACGCCTTCGGCGCGCTGCACCAGCCGCCGTACATCCACCTCGACGGCGACGACCGCACCGGCGCGGTGACGAGCGGCGAGAACCTCACCATCAACCTCGACCACAAGGACGCCTTCCGGCGTGTCCTCATCTTCGTGACCATCTACGAAGGCGCCCGCTCCTTCGCCGACCTGCACGCCACGGTCACCCTCCAGCCGCAGCACGGCGCGGCCGTCGACTTCTCGCTGGACGAGTGCACGGTCCCCTCCACGGTGTGCGCGCTCGCCCTGATCACCAACCAGAACGGCGACCTGGTCGTCCAGCGCGAGGCCCGCTACCTGGTCCCCGAACGCGGAGTCAGCCCGCAGCGCACGGTCGACCACGCCTACGGCTGGGGCATGAACTGGACCCCGGGCAGGAAGTGACCGCGGGCAGGAAGCGACCCGCGGGCGGGAAGCGACCCGCGGGCGTCGGACGACAGCGCAGGGCGGCTCACCGCTGCTCGGGAGCGGGCCTCGCGTACGTACGCCCCTTCCAGGCGGCGCCCCGCCCCCTGTAGTGCTGCACCGCCGAATCGACCGTCATGAAGAGGTACAGCAGCGCGGTGAACGGCAGCAGCGGAGCCAGCACGAGCGGCTGCCGGTAGTAGCGGAGCATCGGGACGTACGTCGCCGTCATCAGCAGCCACGCCAGCCCGCCGGCGACCGCTGCCGCCGTACTCCCCGCGGCTAGACCCGCCACGAACGCCACCGGTGGCACCAGATAGACCACGGCGAGGCCGAGCACGGTGCCGAGCAACAACGGTGGGCTGTGCCGCAGCTGCGCGTAGGCGCTGCGCGAGACCATGCTCCACAGGTCGTTCAGCCGTGGATAGGGACGCACACTGTCCACGTGCTCCGCCAGACCCAGCCAGATGTGGCCCCCGCCGCCCTTGACGGCCTTCGCCAGCGCCACGTCGTCGATGACTGCCTGGCGGATCGAGTCCGGGACGCCGGCACGCTCGGCGGCGTCCGTCCGCAGCAGCACGCACCCGCCGGCCGCGGCAGCGGTCCGCGAGCCCCGCACACCGATCCGGCGAAACGGGTAGAGCTGCGCGAAGAAGTACACGAAGGCCGGCACGACGAGCCGCTCCCACAGGCTCTCCGCCCGCAGCCGGGCCATCTGCGACACCAGGTCGAAGCCGCCGGTGCGCGCAGCCGCGACCAACTCCCTCAGACTGTCCGGGCCGTGGGCGATGTCCGCGTCCGTCAGCAACAGGAACTCGGGCTCACGCGCGCGTGCCAGCCCGATTCCATGCCGCACGGCCCAGAGCTTGCCGGTCCAGCCCGGGGGCGGCTCACCGGGAGAGGAGACGGTCAGCGGCAGCCCGCCGTGCCGCCGCGCGAGGTCGTGGGCCAGCTCCCCGGTGCCGTCCGTACTGCCGTCGTCGACGAGGAAGACCTCCGCGTGCCCCGGATAGTCCTGCGTCAGCAAGGAGGGCAGGCTCTCGGGCAGGACGGCCGCCTCGTCCCGCGCGGGGACGACGACGCAGACCGCCGGCCACGCGTCCGGCTCGTCGCGCGCCGGCAGGCGTACATCAGTACGCCAGAAGAAGCCCTGGCAGAGGAGCAGCCACAGCCAGGCGGCCAGTGATGCGACAGCGGTCCACATGACGGCACTCACGCGTCGCAGTCTGCCCCACCGCGCTGGGCCGTCGGGGCCGATCCGGTATGGTGCCCGGGTGAAGATCGCGCTCATGGACACCGGAATCGGACTGCTGGCGGCAGCCGCCGCGGTACGCCGACTGCGACCCGACGCCGATCTCGTCCTCTCGTCGGACCCCGACGGCATGCCCTGGGGACCGCGCACTCCTGAGGACATCAGGGCCCGCTCTCTCGCTGTCGCCGAAGCAGCCGCCGGGCACCGTCCGGACGCGCTGATCGTGGCCTGCAACACCGCCTCCGTGCACGCGCTGCCCGCCCTGCGCGCCAGTCTCGAACCGGGCCTGCCGGTGATCGGCACCGTACCGGCGATCAAGCCCGCCGCGGCCGGAGGCGGACCCGTCGCCATCTGGGCCACCCCCGCCACCACCGGCAGCCCCTATCAGCGGGGGCTCATCCGGGACTTCGCCGACGGCGTGAGGGTCACAGAGGTCGCTTGCCCCGGGCTGGCCGAGGCGGTGCAGTACGCGGACGAGGCGGCCATCAAGGCCGCGATCTCCGAGGCCGCGGAGCACACTCCGGCCGATGTGACGACCGTTGTCCTGGGCTGTACCCATTACGAACTCGTTGCCGAGCGCATCCGCGCCGCGGTGCAGCAGCCGGGTCTGCCGCCGCTCGTCCTGCACGGCTCGGCCGTCGCAGTCGCCGCCCAGGCCCTGCGCAGGATCAACGAGCTGCCCGCCCCGGAGGCACCGGTCGACGGCACCCTCACCGTCATCCTCAGCGGACGCGAAGAGCAGCTCCCGCCGGCCGCGCTGGCGTACGAGGAGGGCCGCCTCCTCCAGTCGGTGAGCCCCGCGCGCTGAGGTCCGGCCACGGTGCGCGGGGCTCGCGCGCCGTCCGCCCCATGGAGCAGTGACGCTCCGCAACCTGGTGCCCGCACAGCGGAACCTGAGTAGTCTCAAAGCCATGAGGGACCATCCCCACGGCGAGAGCGGTACCCCCGAGGGTGCCGACTGTCCCGAAGTCTGGGTCGGGCGCGCGACCAACCGCGCCCAGTGGTTGCTGGCGCTCGGCGGATGCGCCTGCATGGCGCTCGGGATCGAGCTGGCCGTCGACTCCGCGTGGACGTCGGGTGTCGCCCCGCTCGCCATGTCGGTCGTCGGCTGCATCGCGGCGGGGCTGCTGGTCCTGTTCGGCACACTGGCGTTCGTGCACGTCGCCGTGAAGGTCGACAAGGACTACCTCGAGGTGCGCTGCGGCCACATGGGTCTGCCACGCCGCCGCATCCCCCTCTCGCAGGTGGTCGGCGCCGACTTCGCGCCGAGGGTCACGCCCCGCCAGTGGGGCGGCTGGGGCTACCGCTGGCGGCCCGAGAAGGGCACGGCCGTCGTCGTCCGCCGCGGCGAGGGCGTCGTGCTGCGTCTGTGGGACGGCCACACGTTCACGATCACGGTGGACGACGCCGAGTCCGCCGTACGGGTGATCCGCGACCGGCTACGGCCGACCTCGTCCCGGACGGCGCGCTGACACGAGCCGTCACGGAGTGGGCAGACCACCGGGTTTCGACGGCTCGGCCGCGCGCCGCGCCCCCACCTCCGCGAACGGCCGGGCCGTGGCGATCCCCGCGATCAGGCCCCCGCCCGCCGTCACCGTGGTGAAGCTCAGCGCGTTCCCGACCGCGGCGACGACCGCCAGCGCGGTCAGGGCCGCACCCGCCGTGAGGACGACCGGCGTGGGGCGCTCGGCCTGCCACAGGGCGTACAGCACCCAGCAGAACACCGTGGCCAGCAGGGCCACACCGAGCAGGCCCTGCTCGGCCGCCAGCTGGAACGGCGCGGAGTGCGGCTTGCCGTCGGGTGCCAGCGACTGCGCGACCGTCGGGCTGAGGTCCTCGAAGCGTCCCGGGCCCACACCGAGCACGGGTTCCTGATGGACCATGGCCAGCGCGTCACGCCACAGCCCCACCCGGTGCGGGCTGAGCTGGCCCTCCAGGGAGACGGTCAACCCGTCCGGCAGGGCGTCCTCGGCGACCGCCCAACTCGCGCCTGTCACCACGGCCGCGGCCACCGCGAGGCCCACGAGTCCCGGGCCGCGGCGGCGCATCCGGGCGGCGGCGAGCGAATACAGCAGCACCACGGCACAGGCCGCACTTCCCGTGGTCGAGCCCAGCACGGCCGCGGTGACCGCGATCCCGACCGCCAGCAGGTGCAGTGCCGACCGCGGTGCGCCACCACGGGCCGCCCAGGCCGCACAGCACGCGGCACCCGCCGACAGAGCCAGGAGCGCGGTGGTCGCGCCCGTACGGTCGAGAGGGGTGATCAGTGCTGAGCCGGCCGCGGGGTTCGGGGCGGCGAGCGCGAGACCGAGCGTGGCCAGGGACGCGGCGCAGGGCGCCGCGACGGGCAGGAGTGCTCCGGAGATCCGGCCCGCCGCATACCCCGCGGCCAGGGCCAGCACCGCCAGCAACACGCCTTCCGGGCGGCCGCCGTGCGCGGTGGCCGTGATCAGTGACCAGATCGCGCACGCACCGAGCACGAGGACGCCCGTGACGTCCGAAACGTTTCGTCTCTCACCCTCGACCGGCGCACCGGCCGTGGACTCCGTCTCCGTGGACCCCACCCCGTCGTCCCCCCGACTGTGACGGGCCCCGACCGCCGTGGCCGATCCGGCCGCACGTCAGAGGCTCGGGCACACCGTAACGGGTGATGTGCCGGTTTGTGGATGCGTTGCGCAGGAACGTTGCGGCTTGTGTGTGGGCGATGCCTCGCTGTGACGGGCGGACCGCGCTGTCCGCGGTCCGGTGATGCGCCGTAGACTCCCCGAGTGACCGCCACCGCAACATCCGTGGGCGAGCCGGAACAGCTCGACCCCCAGTCCGGGCCCCCATCGCGGGTGGCCGGACTGGCGCGCAGGCTTCTCCCCGCCGCCGCGGCGGCACTCTCCGGAGTGCTGCTGTACGTCAGTTTTCCCCCGCGCGTCCTGTGGTGGCTGGCCCTGCCCGCCTTCGCGGTCTTCGGCTGGGTCCTGCGCGGCCGTACCTGGAAGGCCGGTTTCGGGCTCGGCTACCTCTTCGGGCTCGGGTTCCTGCTGCCCCTGCTGGTGTGGACCGGTGTGGAGGTCGGGCCCGGTCCGTGGCTGGCGCTCGTCGTCATCGAGGCGGTGTTCGTCGGGCTCGTCGGCGCGGGCGTCGCGGTCGTGTCGAGGCTGCCCGGGGCGCCGGTCTGGGCTGCGGCTCTGTGGATCGCGGGTGAGGCGGCACGCGCACGTGCACCGTTCGGCGGCTTCCCCTGGGGCAAGATCGCCTTCGGGCAGGCCGACGGTGTGTTCCTGCCGCTCGCCGCGCTGGGCGGCACTCCGGTGCTCGGGTTCGCGGTCGTGCTGTGCGGCTTCGGGCTGTACGAGATCGTGCGGCTCGTCGTGGAGGCGCGGCGTACCCATGTCGTACGGCGGGCTGCCGCGTCGGTGGCGCTGCTGAGTGTGGCCGTGCCCGTGGTCGGTGCCCTCGGGGCCCGTTCCCTGGTGAGTGACGCGGCCGAGGACGGCACCGCGACCGTCGCCGTCGTCCAGGGCAACGTCCCGCGCGCGGGGCTCGACTTCAACTCCCAGCGCCGGGCCGTGCTCGACTACCACGTGCGCGAGACCGAGCGGCTGGCCGCCGAGGTCAGGGCGGGCAAGGTCGCCCAGCCGGACTTCGTCCTCTGGCCGGAGAACTCCTCCGACATCGACCCGTTCAGCAACCCCGACGCGTACGCCGTCATCGACGGTGCCGCCAAGGCGATCGGCGCCCCCATCTCGGTCGGCGGCGTGGTCGAGAAGAAGGGCAAGCTCTACAACGAGCAGATCCTGTGGGACCCGCAGAAGGGCCCCACCGACACCTATGACAAGCGGCAGATACAGCCCTTCGGCGAGTACCTCCCGCTGCGGTCGATGATCGGTGCCATCAACAGTGAGTGGACCTCCATGGTCCGCCAGGACTTCAGCCGGGGCAGCAAGCCGGGGGTGTTCACCATGGACGGCGCCAAGGTCGGCCTTGTCACGTGCTACGAGGCGGCCTTCGACTGGGCCGTGCGCTCCGAGGTCACCGACGGCGCGCAGATGATCTCGGTGCCGAGCAACAACGCCACGTTCGACCGCAGCGAGATGACCTACCAGCAGCTCGCCATGTCCCGCATCCGGGCCGTCGAGCACAGCCGCACCGTCACCGTGCCGGTGACCAGCGGAGTCAGTGCCATGATCATGCCGGACGGGGAGATCACCCAGAAGACGGGCATGTTCGTCGCGGACTCGCTGGTCCAGAAGGTGCCCCTGCGCTCCTCCGAAACCCCCGCGACCCGCCTCGGGGTGCTGCCGGAGGTACTTCTGGTGCTCGTCGCGGCCGGTGGGCTCGGATGGGCCGTCGTGACCGGAGTGCGCCAGCGGCGCGCCGGTGGCGTGTAGCCGTACGCCGGTCGTGCGCGGCCGGAACCCGGCCGGAACATGCCGGGTGGCCGCCCACCGGGCCGTTAGGGTCGCCTCATGCCTACTCCTGACTTCATCCGCGAGCTGCGGACCTCCATCGGCCACCAGCTGCTCTGGCTCCCCGGAGTCACCGCCATCGTCTTCGACGACGAGGGCAGAGTGCTGTTGAACCGCAGGTCGGACACGGGCGAGTGGTCGGTGCTCGGCGGTATCCCGGAGCCGGGGGAGCAGCCGGCGGCCTGCGCCGTGCGGGAGGTCTTCGAGGAGACCGGGGTGCGGTGCGTGGCCGAGCGGGTCGTCGTCGTCCAGGCCGTGGGTCCCGTGCGGTACGGCAACGGGGACCTCTGCCAGTACATGGACACCACGTTCCTGTGCCGGGCAGTCGGCGGGGAGGCGTGCGTCAACGACGACGAGTCGCTGGAGGTGGGCTGGTTCGAGGTGGCCGCGCTGCCCGAGCTGAACGAGTTCGGGCTGCTCCGGATCAAGCAGGCCATGTCCGACGGCCCCACGTGGTTCGACCCTATGACCTGAGAGAGAAGTGTGGGCCCTGACCATATCGGTCGGGGTGTGGGCGGACCTTAGTGTCGCGGCATGACCGCGCCCCTCGCCCCTCCGGGGCTCCACACCACCTCACTCGACCTCGGCGGCCGCACCGCGCTCGTCACCGGCGCCGCGGGCGGCATCGGCCGGGCGTGCGCGCTGCGGCTCGCCGGTGCCGGAGCCAAGGTGCGAGCTGTCGACCGGGACGCCGAGGGCCTGGCGGCACTCGCCGACCGGGCCCGGGGGCTCGCGGGCACCGTGGAACCGCACGTCCTGGACCTCACCGACCTGGACGCGGCGGAACTGGCCGCCGCGGGCACCGACGTCCTCGTGAACAACGCCGGGCTCCAACTGGTGCGTCCGGTCGAGGAGTTTCCGCCCGACGTCTTCCACACCGTGCTGACCGTGATGGTGGAGGCACCCTTCCGGCTCATCCGCGGAGCGCTGCCCCACATGTACGGGCAGGGGTGGGGGCGCATCGTCAACGTGTCGTCGGTCCACGGGCTGCGCGCCTCGGCGTTCAAGTCGGCGTACGTGACCGCCAAGCACGGCCTCGAAGGGCTCTCGAAGACCGTGGCCCTGGAAGGCGCCCCCCACGGTGTGACCTCGAACTGTGTTGCCCCCGCCTATGTGCGTACGCCCCTGGTCGAACAGCAGCTCACCGACCAGGCCCGGGCGCACGGGATCCCCGAGGAGCGGGTGCTGTCCGAGGTGCTGCTGACGGACAGCGCGGTCAAGCGGCTCATCGAGCCGGAGGAGGTCGCGGAGGCGGTGGCGTACCTGTGTGCCCCACAGGCGTCCTTCATGACGGGCACGTCCCTGGTGCTCGACGGCGGCTGGACAGCGCACTGACCAGAGGGTTCCGGGTTGTCCACAGCCGTGCGCCGAGCGGGCGGACCGAGTTTTCCACAGGGCCGGCGGGCGTGTCCGAGCGATGAGTGATCCTGTCTTCATGTCCCGCGATCACATCCAGTCCGCCGACAGCGTCGAGACGCCGTTCCTGGAGCTCCTGGCCAGGGGCGCGTCCCTCGACGCGTACGAGCAGCCCGTGCTCCGCGCCCGCGCCGACGGCATGCCGCCCGAGCGTGTCGCCGCGTTGGAACACGCCCAACGGCTGGCGCTGCGCGTGCGGTCCGAGATGGAGGGACGGCGCCGCCGCGAGGCCGAGCTGTCCGCACTCTTCGAGACCGCGCACGACCTCGCGGGGCTGCAGGACCTGGACGCGGTGCTGAGGGCCATCGTCCAGCGCGCCCGCTCACTGCTGGGCACGGATGTCGCGTACCTCAGCCTGAACGACCCGGACGAGGGCGACACGTACATGCGGGTCACCGAGGGCTCGGTCGCGGCACGCTTCCAGCAGCTGCGGCTCGGCATGGGGGAGGGGCTCGGCGGACTCGTCGCCCAGACCGCCCGCCCCTATGTCACCGACGACTACTTCAAGGACGACCGCTTCCAGCACACCCGGACCATCGACGCGGGGGTACGGGACGAGGGGCTGGTGGCGATCCTCGGGGTGCCCCTCATGCTCGGGCCCCATGTCATCGGAGTGCTCTTCGCGGCCGACCGGCGTGAACGGGTCTTCGACCGGGAGCAGATCGCCCTCCTGGGTTCGTTCGCCGCCCTCGCGGCGGCCGCCATCGACACCGCGAACCTGCTCACCGAGACCCGCTCGGCCCTCGCCGACCTGGAGCGGGCCAACGAGATCATCCGGGACCGCAGCGGAGTCATCGAGCGTGCCTCCGAGATCCACGACCGGCTCGCCGAGCTCGTGCTGCGCGGGGGCGGGGTTCACGACGTGGCCGCGGCCGTCTCCCAGGTGCTCGGCGGCACCGTGGAGTTCGCGGAGGAAGGCGCCGCACCCGGCCCCGCCCTGGAGACCTCCCGCGCCGAGGGCCACGCGGTACGGCACGGCGACGACTGGATCGCCGCCGTCACGGGCGGCGGCGAACTGCTCGGCGCACTGGTCCTGCGCGGACACCCGGGGCTCGACCCCGTCGACCAGCGCACCCTGGAGCGTGCCGCCATGGTCACCTCGCTGCTGCTGCTCGCCAGACGCTCGGCCTCCGAGGCCGAACAGCGCGTACGGGGTGAGTTGCTGGACGATCTGCTCGACGCGCGCGACCGGGACCCGCGGCTGCTGCGCGAGCGGGCGACGCGGCTGGACGCCGACCTCGACGCCACCCACGTGGTGCTGGCCGCTCGCCTCGACGGCCCGGCGGCCGACGCCGACGCGGAGGCCGCGGCTCGCCGCCGGCTGTGGTCCGCCGCCACCCACCTCGCGGTCACGCGGCACGGACTCGCCTCGGCCCGCGACGGCGGCACCGTCCTGCTGCTGCCCCTCGACGGGGACGACACGGCCACGGAGCTGGCCCGTCGTACGGCGGGTCACCTCGGCGCGGCCGTCCACGAGGCCGTCACCGTCGGCGCCTCCGCCCCGGTCGAGGACCTCGCCACCCACCCGGACACCGTGGCCACCGCCTACGCCGAGGGACTGCGGTGTCTGGAGGCTCTGAGGCTGCTCGGCCGGACGGGAGACGGCGCCGCGGCCCAGGACTTCGGGTTCCTGGGGCTGCTGCTGGCGGGGGACCGGGACATCCTCGGGTTCGTGGAACGTACGATCGGCGAGGTCATCGCGTACGACGAACGGCGCGGTACGGATCTGCTGCGCACCCTCGACGCGTACTTCGCCTGCGGTATGAGCCCGGTCCGTACGAAGGACGCACTGCACGTGCACGTGAACACGGTCGCCCAGCGGCTGGAGCGGGTGGGGCGGCTGCTCGGCGAGGACTGGCAACGCCCCGAGCGCGTGCTGGAAGTCCAACTGGCCCTGCGGCTACGGCGTTTGTCGTCACCGGCCCAGCGCTGAGCGCCGCATCCCGTACGTACCCGCCCCGTTCAGACGCGGGCGTCCGGCGTCCGGGGCACGGCCGGCTCCGCTCCGGTCGGCACCGTGACGTCGGCCAGGTCACGGTGGCGTGTCTCCTTCGCGGCACCCACCGCGATCAGGGTCAGCACGGCCGCCGCGATCACGTACAGGGCGATCGGCGTCGAGTCGCCGTAGTCGGACAGCAGCGCGGTCGCGATGAGCGGGGCAGGTGCTCCCGCGGCGACGGAAGCGAACTGGGCGCCGATGGAGGCGCCCGAGTAACGCATCCTGGTCGCGAACATCTCGGAGAAGAAGGCCGCCTGCGGGGCGTACATCGCGCCGTGCAGGACGAGGCCCACGGTCACGGCGACGATCAGGTTGCCGAAGCCGCCCGTGTCGATGAGCGAGAAGAACGGGAACATCCACAGGCCGACCCCGGCCGCGCCCAGCAGGTACACCGGTCGGCGACCGACACGGTCGGACAGCGCGCCCCAGAGCGGGATGACGGCGAAGTGCACCGCGGACGCGATGAGGACCGCGTTGAGCGCCGTCTGTTTCGAGACCCCGGCCGACGTGGTGGCGTACACGAGGATGAAGGCGGTGATCACGTAGTAGCTGATGTTCTCGGCCATGCGCGCGCCCATCGCGACCAGGATGTCCCGCCAGTGGTGCCGCAGCACGGCGACCAACGGGAGCTTCTCGGCCGCGGTGTCCGCCTTCCGTGCCTCTGCCTGCGCCAGCGCCTGCTTGAACACCGGCGATTCATCGACAGAAAGACGAATCCACAAACCGACGATCACGAGCACACCCGAGAGCAGGAACGGGACCCGCCAGCCCCAAGCCGTGAAGGCCGCGTCCGACAACAAGGCCGTCAGCAGGGAGAGCACGCCGGTCGCGAGGAGCTGACCGGCGGGCGCCCCGGTCTGCGGCCACGAGGCCCAGAACCCCCGGCGCCGCGCGTCCCCGTGCTCGGACACGAGCAGTACCGCACCACCCCACTCGCCTCCGAGCGCGAAGCCCTGCACGAGTCGCAGCACGGTCAGCAGCACGGGCGCCGCCGTCCCGATCGTGGCGTGCGTGGGCAGCAGACCGATCGCGAACGTCGCCCCGCCCATCAGCAGCAGACTCAGCACCAGCAGTTTCTTGCGGCCGAGCCGGTCGCCGTAGTGCCCGAACACCAGAGCGCCGAGCGGGCGCGCCGCGAACCCCACCGCGTAGGTGAGGAACGACAACAGGGTGCCCACCAGCGGGTCGGAGTCCGGGAAGAAGAGCTTGTTGAAGACGAGTGCGGCGGCAGAACCGTAGAGGAAGAAGTCGTACCACTCGATGGTGGTGCCGATGAGGCTGGCGGCGACGATGCGACGGAGGTTCGCGGGTGGTGGGGGAGCGGTGGTTCCGGAGGCCATGTGCGCCACTTCCTCGTGTGCGGTGGGGACGGGCAGGTATCGGCACACGGTAGAAAACCGCAGGTCAGGCGCACATGTGGTAGGGCAACATAGTTCTGGGTCAGGTTATGCGTGCGGGCTCCATGCCTCGTCGAGAAGCGGTGTGAAGCGGGGGTTCAGAGGCCCGCATGGGGCGGAAGCGACCACTGTCCGAGAGGCGTAGTTGGAGGCGATTTGGCGGTGCCGTGCTGACTCCCGTGCTGACTTGGTGCTGACTACGCAGCGTTGAACTCCGGCCTTTGGGACTGATCGGGCGAGGCTCGGTAGGTGACTGCCTCCTCGTGTTTGCTGCTCCGGTAGCCCGCCACTGAGCAGCCGGGGCCCCTCTGTCTTGCTCCCTCGCAGGGTCGTCTTGGTGGTCGGCCGGGCGGCGGTCGTCACCCATTCCGGGGCGGTCAGTCGAGGCCGGTATTGCCGGAGGCTGCGTGGGCTCGGCTGTTGGGCCAGCGCTTGAGGCCGTCGACGCCGTCGGTGAACTCGGTGCCGCGCTTGCCGACCAGGGGCGGAAGGGCAGGCTCGGTGGGTGCGATGGTGATCCGCTGCCTGCCCCAAGCTGCCGGCAGTGCCGCGGGAGCACATCGAGGGGCGTTGACCTGTGAGAATGCCTGAGGTCTGGTGGCTGGTGAGCGGGAGGCGATCGGGTGCCGGCTCGAGCTCTGCGATCGCTGACGGGTACGTGGGGCGCCGGATTCCGGGTGGTGGACGATTCCAGTGTGGCCGTCTGTGGCCTGTGGTGGTCCTTGCCGGCTGTGTGGTGGCCGGACGAGTAATGGCTCCGGACTCGGTCCGGCTTCTCTGAGGTCGCGGCGTGAGGGTTTCGGCGTATGGCCCTGCAGGGAGGTGACGAGGCCGGGGGGAGTGTCACCAGCCGATCCATGGAGGACTGCGACTTGGGGGTGCCAGCAGATTCGTCGTCTCATCGTGGTACACACGAGGCGCCCACCCTGATCTGCGGAAACGGGACCTCCGTGGGCGGCGGCAGTGACTTGGGCCGGAAATGGCCCCGATCTTGGTTTCGTACCCAAGTCCGCCCCCTCGGTGTCGGCCGTGCTGTGCTGGAGGACGCCCACGCCCCTACCCACGCCGACGCCCAGGAGCGGGAGTCGTTCGGCAAGCCGATCTGGGAGCACCAGTCGATCGGCAACTACCGTGCGGACATGACCACTTCGCTGACCTCGGCCGGGCAGCCGGCCCTGTACGCGGCCCGGGAGGCGGATGCCGCCGTCGGGCGACATGGAGGCGGGGGCGGCCAAGCTCTTGGCCTCCGAGGCCGCCATGCGGATCGCCCTCAACACCGTCCGTATCCACGGCGGTTGCGGCTGCTCCACCGAGTTCGACGTCGAACGCTACTTCCGCGACGGCCCGTTGATGATCGCCGACGAGGGCATGGGCGATTCGGTTCCTGGGCGCGATCGGAAAGGATGCGGTCGACGGCGACACGTGTGCCGACAGCTGGTGCCTGCCCTCCGCCTTCTCAGGTGACGGGCATCCGTTCGACGAAGTGCTCCAGGTCTTCTGGGCTGGGCCTCAGCACACCGTCGCGTACGGCGAGGGCTGTGGCCTCGGCGCGTGAGGCGCAGCCAGTCTTGCGGAGCATGTGCTCGACACGGCTGTGCACTGTCCGCGGGGACAGGAACAGCGCCTGGGCGATGGCCTGGTTGGTCTGGCCCCTGGCGGCCCGGGTGAGTGCTTCCAGCTCACGGGGGCTCAGGCCGTACGGCAGTTGCGTGGGCGCCTCGGACACCAGAACCGCCCTTCGTGCGAGGGGCGATCCTGCCGTGCACCGGCGCAGCAGCACACGGTTCCAGCCCTGTCCGACCGGCCACAGGACCCGCAACCGCAGGCCGCCCGAGTCGGCGAACGCCTCCACTAGACGTCCGAATGCGTCGTCGCCCAGGACTTCGGCAGGGTTTCGGTCCGGGAGGTCGATGATGTCCTCGGCCGTGACGAGGTTCGCTCCCGCGTCCGCCGGAAGGTCGTGCAGGTCACCGGTGCGGGCTGTCGGATCCGCGAGTGCACCCAGCGCCGGCAGGACCGAGGCGAGCAGGCTGTGTGCCCCCGTGTCGCACGTGCCCGATCCCTCGATGGACAGGATGGCCAGACCGACCAGACGGCCGTGGTGACGCAGTGCGCCGGTCAGCGCGTCACGGAACCCGGCCGGCCGGACCCGCTCGGCGTAGAACGAGCCGTTGCGGAAGTGTTGCCCGACGGACGCCGCGTCCTCGGCGTCCTCGGTGATGGACGGCGGAAGCGTCTGCCGTACGACGTTGGCGTGCCAGGGTGTGGAGACGAACTCGGCGGCCAGCGACTCGGACGTCATGGCGGTGTAGCTGATGCCCGCGACCTGCAGGTGAGCTCCGGTGATCGGATCGATCGTGAGCAGCGTGGCCGCGTCGAGGGGCAGGGCGCGGCCGAGTTCGTGCAGCGCCTGGGTGCAGGCGGAAGCGGTGTCGCGTTCGCGGGTGAGCATGCCGATGCAGGTCGCTGCCGCGAGCTGATGGTGGCTGAGCATGCGGGCCTCCGGAAACCCACGACCACGGGTATCGTTTGACTCCTAACGATATGGGTTCCGGGACGGCCGGGCAAGGCGCTCGCCGTTCGTGACCGGGTTCCCGTTGGTCGCTGCCGGGCCTCTCGGCCAGTCGGTATTTCTACGGATGGCGGGGCGGGACGCCCGGGTCTTTCCTGTTCGGCAACAGCCGGACGTCCGACGCAGCTGTATCGGGCCGCGATCCCACGGAGAGCCCCGCCATGACCAGAGCCCCGTACTCTTCCTCGGCCTCACATCGGCAGTTCCTGGCTCTCTCCGCAGGCGTTGCCGCCACCACCGCGCTGGCCATCGCAGGCTGCTCCGCACCGGACGACGGCGCGAGCAGCGCCGACGAGGCGATCGCCAAGAGGGCGTTGGACGCGGGGCTGATCTGGGTGACGTATGGCGGCTCGCTGGAGCACCAGAGCGCGGACATCCAGGTCAGTTCCTCAAGGGCGGCACGCTGCTCGGGGAGGCCGCCGCGAAGTGGACCAACGAGGAGCTCGGCGGAAAGGGCAAGGTCGCGGACCTGTGTGCGCTGGACCGCCCGCTGCTGGACCTGGACCCGCACGCGATCACGGATGCGGAGGTGGAAATGACGGTGTTCGACGGACGCGTCGTCCACGAGCGCTGAGGGCGCGGACAACCTCCAGGACCTTCCCAAGCACTGTCGGTGCAGCCGTCGCCGGTTTGCCGTCGGCCGCACCGGCCCCACCGCACGATCCCACCCCACAACGTTCGGGTCACATGACGTCTCGGCGCCGTCACGGCCGCCGCAAGCGAAGGATGCCCACATTGACCGACACGCCCCGCATGCTGCTCGTCCTCAGCGAGAACTGGACCCTGACCGGCGGCCGGGCCGACCTGCCCGCCGCCGTGCGGTGGGCCCGCGAGGCCGAGGACGCCGGATTCGACTCCGTCATGGTCAGCGAACACATCGTGCTGGGCCCGGACGCGGCCGCCGACGGCATCATGGGCAACCCCCGCGACTACGCCCTCCCGGGCAACCAGGACCCGTACACCCCCTGGCCCAACTCATTGCTGCTGCTCGCCGCCATCGCATCCGTCACCGAGCGCCTGCGTCTGGCCGCCGCCGCGGTGCTGGCGCCCCTGCGCCATCCGCTGCTCATGGCACGGGAGTTGGGCACCCTGGACCTGATCAGCGACGGGCGGCTGCTGGTGCAGCCCACGGTCAGCTGGAGCAAGGACGAGTACGACGCCCTGGGAGTGCCTTTCGGAAGGCGAGGTCGGCTGCTGGACGAGCACCTGGAGGTCTGGGCGAAGGCCTGGGGGCCGTCCCCGATCTCTCACGACAGCGAGCACTACCCGTTCCGCGACGTCTACTTCGAGCCGAAGGCATTCCGTCCCGAGGGTCCGAGGCTGTGGTTCGGCGGTCAGCGCCTGCACGGCCCCGTGCTGCGCAGGCTCGTGCAGTACGGCCACGGCTTCCATCCGCTGGGCCGGCCGACACCGCAGGACATGCAGGTGCTCAAGGACGCCCTGGCCGCGGCCGGCCGGGACATCGCCGAGCTGGAGATGATCGGCGGTACCCAGGCCACGTTCCCCGACGACCACTCCACCGCGGACCTCGGTGCGGCGCTCGCGAGTATCCCGGAACAGGTGGAACAGGGCTTCACCACGTTCTGCGTCAAGCCGAACCAGTTCATCGACGACCCGGACGCGATCGGCGCGTTCTGCCGTGACGTGATGCGCCGCGTGGAAGCGCTCACTGCTTGACGGCGCGGACGCCCCGGTCCGGCCGGTGGGTTGCGCGGTGACACCCCACCGGCATGACAGCCGGGGCCGTCATACGCTGGCCGCGCAGCTGGTGCACATGCTGGCGAAGGAGGTGATCGATCTCAACCAGGTGGTCACGAGCATGCCCGGTCTGGGCGTCATCCTCGGCGCTGAGTTCCTGGCCGCCACCGGCGGCGACATGACAGTCTTCGGCACCGCCGACCGTCTCGCCGGCTTCGGCGGCGTCGCTCCAGTGCCCCGCGATTCTGGGAAGGCAAGCGCCACATCCAAGCCGTGCTCCCCCTTGCCCGACGCCGCGTGAGCGTCCTCTGGGCACTCCTACGCGATGGGCGGTGCTACGAACCCACCCCGCCCAGTGCCCCCGCGGCCTGACAGACCGCATGGGGAATCAATGATTACCCTTTGGATTGCTGCGTATCGAGAGAGCCGACCGTCGTCGCATCCGAGCCGTCCGGCGCCAAGGCGATGACCATCGCGCCCGCCGCGAGCCGGCCCGGCCGGGTATCGAACGCACAAGCTTCCCCCGCGACCAGCGTGCCGCACCGGACCGGCTCACCGCCTCCCCTGGACGGACGTGCCGTCAGGAACCCGCACCGGAACGGCACGAATACCCCGACCAGCCGCCCGTCCTCCAGCCGGGGGAGCTTTGACCAGAAGCCCCAGGATGTCGCCGCCTCGACCGGGCCTACGGCGGCGCCCACGCCGATCTCCACGGTCACCCGCGTCGACTGCCCGGGAGCAAGCTCCTGGAGAGGGCCCAACACCTCGCACTCCACGACCCGGTCCAGGGGCTGCAAGCCCCCCAAGTGCTCCAGGGGCGCATGCAGCGGATGCTCCAGCCACACTTCGACCCGCGAGTCGGCGTCGGGGTAACGGGCCGCAGGGGAGACCTCGAACCGCTGGGTCAGCGTGCCCTGCGGAGCGACATGCGCCAGCCATCCGGCGGCGTCAGGGAACCCCACCTTGCCGACCACGTCCTGGTGCGGTACGTGCAGCACGCCATGGCTGGTGCGGTGCACGTGCGGGCGGCCGGTGCCCGCGATCAGGCCGACCGTCTCCGGACGTCCGGAACCGGCGGTCCCCACGTAGACACCGCCCGCGGGGTAGGACCCCGGAGCCGTACCCGCCAGCTGGGTCACATTCCACACCGCCCACCGGCGGGGCCGGTCCGATGCGTTGGTCAAGGTGTTCTCGAGCGTGAAGGCCGTCCGCCCGGCAGTGACCCTGATGCGGCGCTCGATGCGCAGACCTGTCCGTGGCTCGACGCCGCTGGTCATGACCGCCTGGGCTGTTCGCCCCTCGACTGTGAGCCGCAGCCCGTACGGTCCTGAGTCCAGGACCGGGTCCGGCGGGCCCGCCCACTGGCCGGGTCCGTCCCAGCCCTGCGGTGCGGGCCAGGTCTTGTCCCCACCCCAGTTCAGCCAGGCCGACATCGGACCGTCCTGCGGGACTGGCTGAATGCCGGGGCGCGGGCGCAGGCTCTCGTCCAGCAACCGCGAGTTCCGGTACAGGAATTCCCGGCCGTGCAGCGTCAACGACAGGATCCGACCGCCGAGCGCCGGCACTGCGGTGAGCTGTATCGGTCCCGCGTCGAGGCGGACCAGTTCGTAGGGGCCGACCGGGCTGCGGACCACCTCTACCCCGTCTCCGCGCAGCGCCTGGTCGTTCGTCCGCTCAGTCATCGAGATCCGGCACCAGGACAACCTTGCCGCGGCCGGCCCCGGCCGCGAGCCGGAACGCCGTGTCCGCATCGGAGAGGGCGTACCGGTCGCTGACCACGCTCTCCGGTCGCATCCCCCAACGCACCAGGCTGCGGGCCAGCTCCGACATCGCGGGCAGAGAGGTCACCCAGGACGCGAAGATCGTCACCTGTTTGTGCAACAACGCATCCGACACCTCGGTCTCCAGCGTGCCGCCTTCTCCTACCAGCGACAGCCGGCCCCACTCAGCGAGGTGCTCGATGGCTGTGGAACGCCCCGGGCGGCTTCCCGAGCAGTCGATCGCGGTACTCGTGCCTTGGCCGCCTGTCAGCTCCGCGACGACCGGGCCGGCCTCCTCGGGCGCTACGGTGGCGTCGAACACTCCGAGCCTGTCGGCCCACGCACGCCGTTCCTCGGACAGCTCCACCCCGATGACGCGCCGGGCGCCGCGGCCGCGGCCGATCATGCCGGCGGCAAGCCCAACCGGCCCCAGGCCCACTACCAGCAGGTCGTCGTCTCCGCTGACGCCTATCCGGCGGATGCCCTCGTAGGCGGTGCCGAAGCCGCAGGCGATCAGCGCGCCGTCGACGAAGCTCAGCTCATCGGGCAGCGGGATCAGCGTCGACTCGTCGGCGACCAGGTAGTCGGCGGCGGCGCCGTCGCGCTGCCAGCCGTAGGCGGCCCGCTCCGGGGAGGCGCAGTTGATGAAGTAGCCGCGGCGGCAGACGTCGCAGCGGCCGCACCCGGCGATGTGGTACACCACCACCCGGTCGCCGACACCGAACGCGCGCACTCCTGGTCCGGTGGCCACCACGGTGCCCGACGGTTCATGGCTGGCGATCACACCTCGGTAGGCAGGGCCCTCGATACCCCGGTGCGTTTTGTGCTCCCGGTAGATGTAGCCGATGTCGCTGCCGCAGATGCCGGCCGCACCGACCCGTAGCAGGACCTGGCCCGGACCGGGCTCCGGAACCGCGACGGAGCGCACCGAAGCGGTGCTGTCCCCGGGCAGATAGACGCCGCGCATCGTGGCGGGCAGAGAGGATGAGGCGGTGGTGCTCATGAAGATCCCTGATGGTGGGGCGGAAGTGCGGGAGATTGGCGCGGGTGTTCATGCCACGCGCGTGGCGTTCCCCCGCCTGCTGATGATCACGTTGGCGAGGACCGCGGCGACGATGATCGCGCCGCGTACGACGTTCTGCAGGAAGGGGTTGACGCCCAGCAGCACCAGGCCGTTGGCGATCACGCTGATGAAGATGACGCCGAGCATCGTCCCGATCAGGCTCCCGCGTCCACCGGCCAGGGCTGTGCCGCCGATGACCACTGCGGCGATCACGTCGAACTCCAGCCCGGCTGCGGCGCCGCCGTTGCCTGAACCCAGCCGGGCGGCCAGGAGAATGCCGGTCAGCGCGGCCAGCACGCCGGTCGTGGCGAACAGCATGACCCGGATGCGCTGGATCGGGATGCCGGCCAGTTGAGCGGCCGCGGCGTTGCCGCCGGTGGCGTAGACGGAACGACCGTAGGCAGTGCGGCGGGCTATGTACCAGAAGACGAAGAAGAGCATGATGAGCACGACCGCAGGAGTGGGTACTCCCAGGACCTTGCCACCGAGACTGTCGACGAAGGAGGAGGCGGGCAGCGGGACGGGCAGCGCGTCCGTCGCATACAGGGCGAGGCCGCCGAGCGCGCTCCACAACCCGAGTGTGGCGATGAAGGAGGGGACCGCGAACCGGGCCCGCAGCCACCCGGCGAAGGCCCCCCACAAGAGGCCCGCCGCCAGGGTGAGAACCAGGGCTCCGGCGATGCCCAGATGCCAGTCGGAGGCTCCCTTGGCGAAGATGACCGAGGCGAAGGCCACGGCCGGGCCGATGCTGATGTCGATCTCTCCGGCGATGATCACCAGGGTCACTCCGAGCGCGGGAATGCCCACGCTCGCGGCGTCGCGGAGGATACCCAGCTGGTTCTCGGTGTCGAGGAACCCTGCGGCACCTGTGCTCAACGCGATGTACAGCACGACGATGGCGGCGAGGAGCCCCAGCTCGTTGAGGTGGAGCAGGTGCCGGGAGGTCGCGGCCCTTTTGGCGGAGGACCCGCCGGGCCTGTTGGTCAGAATCGTCGACGAAGACATGGGTGCCTCACACTTCCACTGCCATGGTGGCGGCCATGATGTTGTCCAGGGTGATGTCGGGGGCGGTGAACTCGCGGTTCATCCGGCCCTGTTGCAGCGTCACGACCCGGTCGCACACCAGGGGCAGCTCCTCCAGTTCGCCGGAGACGAAGACCACGGCTGCCCCGTTGCCGGCCAGTTCGCGGACCAACCGATAGATCTGCTGCTTCGCCTCGACGTCGACGCCGCGGGTCGGCTCGTCGAGCAGCAGGATGCGGCTGCGGGCATGCAGCCACCGGCCGATCACGGCTTTTTGCTGGTTGCCGCCACTGAGGTTGACGATCGGGGTGGAGAGCCGGGGTGTCCTCACCGAGAGCCGCTCCACCAGATCCCGCCCGGCGCGCTCGGCCAGGTCGGGTGAGATGCTGCCGCGCCGACTGACGCCGCCGAACCACGACATCGTCATGTTCTCGCCCACGCCCAGCATCGGGACGATGCCCGCGCCCTTGCGGTCCTCCGGGGTCATACCCAGGCCGAGCTTCTTCATCGCCGCGGCCGTGGGCCGGGCCACTCGGACCCCGTCCACCTCGATCACCCGCGCCGCCCTGGGCTCGAATCCGGCGATGGCGCGCAGCAGTTCGCTGCGCCCGGAGCCGAGCAGACCGCCGATGCCGAGCACTTCGCCGGCGTAGAGGTCGAGGTCGACTCCGTGCAGTTTCGGCGGCAGTATCAGCCCCCGCACGGACAGCAACGGGGTGCGGGCCCGGTCCACCGTCCGGGGTTCCAGCGCTGTGGCTTCCTTGACGGTGGTGCCCAGCATCAGCGCGACGATCTGCGCCGTCGTCGCATCCCGCACATCGACGGTGTCGATGACCTGTCCGTCGCGTACGACGGTGACACTCCCGGCGACCTGGCGGATCTCGTCCAGCCGGTGGCTGACGTAGATGACCGCCACACCCGAGTCGGCGATCCTGCGCACGGCCGACAGCACGGTATGTGCCTCCTCGGCCGCCAGCGCACTGGTGGGTTCGTCCAGTATGAGCAGCCGGGGGCGGCGGCGCACCGCCCGGGCGATCTCGACCAGTTGTTGCTCCGCCAGCGGCAGTGTGCCCACCAGCGCATCGGGATCGACCGCGACCTCCAGTTCGCCGAGTACCTCGGCAGCCTCGCGTCGCATGCGCGGATAGTCGATCCCGGCAGCGCCGCGCCTGGGCCACTCGTTGAGGAAGAGGTTCTCCGCCACGGTCATCTCGGGGACCAGGCTGAGTTCCTGGTACACCGTGGCCACACCGAGTTCGGCAGCGCGGCGTACTCCGCCGTCGCCCAGCGGCTCTGAGCCGATGACCACTTCACCCGCGTCGGGCGTCTCCACGCCGGACAGCAGGCGGATGAGGGTGGACTTGCCGGCGCCGTTACGGCCGAGCAGGGCCCGTACCTCGCCACTGTGGATGGTGAAGTCGACGGAGTCGAGGGCGCGGACGCCGGGGTATTGCTTGCACAGTCCGGTCGCGGTTGCCACCGAGGGGCCAACCGGGCGGCCCGGTGCGAGGTCGGATGACGTCATGGTGTCTCCACGGGTGCGGGTGGGGAGAGACGGATTCGGCCCTGGTCCCGGCGCGCGCTGCCGACCACGGGCTCAGTGCCGGTCAGGGCAGGCCGTCAGGGTGCGTGTCGAGCCACTTCCGTGCCTGGCGGGGGGTGGAGTACAGCTCGACCGGCGCCGCGACGATCTGAGAGCCGAGTTTCTCGCCGCTGATCACCTGTGCCGTCGTGCGGGCGGCCAGCTTGCCCACGACCCGCCCCGAGATGTCGACATCGGCCTTGAGGATCCGGTTGTCGACCAGTTCGTGGGCCAGGTCGGTCGTCATGTCGCTGCCGAAGACCACGGTCTTGCCGATGAGGCCGCGCTGACGGACGGCCTTGACGGCCCCCATCGTCGCGCCGCCGGACTCGCCGTAAAAGGCGTCGAGGCCGTGGTGCGCGGTCAGTACCCGGTCGGCGACCTGGACCGCGGAGTCGATGGTCGTGCCCTGTTGGTTGGCGACGATGCGGGCCTTGGGGAGCCGGGCGAACAGCGCCCTCTCGAAGCCGGCCCGGCGCTGTCGACAAACCTCGACCGTTTCGCAGTTGATGACGCCGATCCGCGGGGCGGTGATGTGGCGGGAGACGAAGTACTCTGCGGCCTTCGCCCCGGCCAACTCCCCGAACTTGACCGGGTCGCCGAGGATCCAGGCGCTGACGTACTTGCGGGTCGCCTCATCGGTGAGGCAGGTGTTGTAGCAGATCACCTTGACGCCGCTGTCGTGGGCGAGCTTTACCGCAGGGATCGAGGCAGTGGTGGAAACCGGTGACATGACCAGCGCCTTCACACCCGCCGAGCTCACCGTGTCGACGAACCTGCTCTCCTTCGAAGCATCGCCCTGAGCGTTGATCTCGAGGATCTGCACGTCCTCGCCCAGCTTCCGCGAGGAGTCCAGCATGCCTTTGCGTACACCGGCGTAGTAGCCCTGGGCGTCCATATAGACCAGCCCCACTCGCCCGCCCTCACCCACGCGGCCACCGCATCCGGTCGCGGCGAGCCCTGTCAGGACCAGGGTGAGGATGAGGACGTGCCATGTCCGATGTCTGGCCAAGCTCATAGCAACACTCCAGACCGAAGGGCAATCACCGCAAGGAGTGCAGATCGGGGCACTGCGGTGTGTGCTCCGAGTATGGGTAGCGACTTTCAGCCACGTCAAGAATTAATCATTATTAATTCTCAATGCTTGTCCGGCTTGGCGCGGCCCCGCGCGGCCTCTGCCTGGGATCGGAGGAGCGGGGTCAGCGGCGCGGCTCGGTCGGCGGCGTGCCGGTTATCGACTGTTGATCTCGCGGGTGCCGATGCGTCGCGGCGCCGATCATCGCCCAGCCCCTACAAAGGCCATACAGGCTGCGGCCGTCGACCGGATCGCGGGCGCCAGCAACGACACCACCAACTACGGCGTGAACGACAAGGTCTGGTGGAAATTGACGCCCCGCATCCGTCACCGACCCGCTGGTGCCCGCCTACCCCGGCAAGGTGGTGATCACCACCCCGTTCGCCGACACCTTCAGCGACAGCGGACCGGATCGCCGCCCGCACGTGTATGTCCGCTGGTGACCACAACTGAAAATCAGACGGGCACACGACGGGCCCGGTCCAACCGTCCGGGGCTCGCTCGGCATTCGACCTGCACCAGTCCGGACCCGTTCCCCGGTCTCGGGGTGCACGCGGACCACGGGGAAGAACCGCTCCCGGTCGAATGGAGCGCGCTGGAGTCAGCCGACCAGGTACTCGGTGTGGGTCCCCGTTTCGGTGCGGGCGTGTAGTCCATGAGCATGTGCTGAAGGCTGCCGCAGCACATGATGGCGCAGATGTGCCGGCGGCCTCGGCGGCGTTGTTCCTTCGGTCCGGTCCAGGCCTCGACGAAGGCCGCTTTCACCATGCGCACAGCCCCCGCCCGGAACTCCGGTTCAGAGCTGCGTCTTTCGGCTCCTACGACCCGACCTTCTCTCCGGATCGGGTCTTCACGCTACGAAGCGCAGCCCACGCGAACCGGCGAGGCGGAGATCACCAAGGTGCAGTCGTGGATCTCCTACGACGACGGTCAGACCTGGAGCGGGCTCGCGCTGGCCCCGACAGGTACGACCGGCAAGTGGAAGGCAACGCTCAAGGTTCCCGGCGGCACGCACACGCCGAAGTACGCGAGCCTGCGCACCGTGGCGACCGACGGGAACGGGCACTCGGTCGACCAGACTGTGGAGCGCGCCTTCGGGATCAGGTGACGATCACCGCGGGGTAGTGGTGGTCCACAGCCCCTGACGGTACCGCTTCGGACACCATCCAGACGCGCCGGCGGCGATCGGTGCTCTCCTTCGGGCGAGGGCCACCGATCGCCGTCTGCCGTCCGTCGCCTCCCGGTCAGGTCGGCATACGGGCTCTCACTCCGGTCGTCACCGACCGCCGTCACGGCGATCACACCGTGCCAAGTGACGCGCCGACCGGTCCCGGTGTCGGATCGCCAGGTCTCGCGCGCGGTCGCCGGCCTCGCCGTCCGGCTCGGGGCGGCCCAAGGGTGACGGCACCGTCGTCGCGATCGACAAGTTCGCCTGACGGGACTCCAGCCTGGGCTGCAGGCAGCGGGGAACGGTCCACGTACAGGTCCTCGTCAGCGGCGTCCGCCTCGCCTTGGAGGCAAACGGCAACCGTTACAGCACCACGACAGCCCGAGTGGCCCGCACTTCGACTGCCCGACACCGCAGTCCGGCGTCGGCGAGTAGTCAGCGGCCTACACCTGCGGCATGCGTCACTCCTTCTCCGGCGGCAGCAGTCCCGCCCTGGATGCCGCCACCGCCAGCGCGGTGCGGGACGAGACACCGAGTTTGCGCATCGCCCCGGACAGGTGCTGCCCGACCGTGCGGTGGCTGATGTACAGCGTGCCCGCGATCTGCCGGTTCGTCATGCCCTGCGCGGCCAGCCCGGCCACCTCCAGCTCCCGGGGCGACAACTGGTCACCGTAGCCCAGTGGTCCACGCCGCCAGGTGCGCACCACCTCCGTGCCGTGCTCGCGCAGCACCTGGGCGACCCGGTCGGATCCCGCTTCGCGCCCAGTTCGCGCAGCCGGCGCTCGGTGTCCGACAGCAGCCGCAGCGCCTCGTCCTGACGACCCATCACAATCAGGCATCGGCCGCGCCGCTCGAGGGCGAGCAGTTCGTCGTACGGTCGCGGCAGTGCCGCCCATGCCGCTGCGGCATGGGCGAACAGTTCTGCCGCATCGCCGCTGCGCCTCGCCTCGGCCACGACGGCCCGGCAGGTGGCCAGTGCGGCGGTCGGCGTCGGTGCGTCCACTTCGTCGAGCCAGACCGCGAACTGCCCGAGCAGGGAATCGACTTCCGCGTCCGCACCGACGGCGAGAAGTGCCTCGACCCGGACCGGAAGCACGTCGGTCGCCCACAGCCACAGGCCTTTCCGCGCGATCGTCGCCACCAGGTCCGCCGTGACGTCCAGTGCCTCGTCGACTGCGCCGTCGCAGGGCCGAGCGGCCCAGGGCCGCGGCGGGGACGACCATGGCATCCGCCATGCCGCGCCGGCCGGTTCGTCGAGCAGGTCGCGCATCCGTCGTCCGGACGCGCCCCGGCGCCCTTCGGCGAGGTCCAGTAGTGCGAGGATCCCGCTCGCTTCGATCCTCGCCTCGTGCAGGCTCGCGGCGGACTCCGCCGCTGCCGTGACCTTGTCCGCCAGGCCCGACCATGCGCCGACATACCACTCCAGTCGGGCCTGGGTGCTGCGCGCGATGCCGAGCAGCCGCTGGTAGCCGGTCGCGTGGATCTCCTCGACGGCGTCGGCCAGGAACTGCTCAGCCTGCTCGTACAGACCCCAGGTGATCGCCATGTGACCCAAGTTGATCAAGCCGCGTGCGATCTGCCGCCGCTCGGCCATGGTCCGGGCGTCGCTCATGACCTCACGTGCCACCTGCCACCCGGCTTCCTCGCCGAACATCAGCAGGATCGACGCCCGGTCGCCGTCAGATCCAGCGACTCCGCCCGAGTCCGCACCTGCGACATCAGTTCGTCCGCGCGCACCAGCCAGGCCAGGTGGGCGCTCGCCGGCCACGGTCCACGCGGTAGTGCCAAGGACAGCATCGCCTTCGCCGCGAGGGCGGGCCGGGCGGCCAGGTCGGGCACAGCGGCCTCGACCTCCTGGTAGACGACGTCGAACTGCCCCAGCTGGAGAAGGAGACGACCCAACAGCAGCCTGATCTCACCACGGTCACCCGCCGGGAGGTCGGCATGGGTCAGGACGGAGCGCAGTGCGCTCGTCACGCCTGTCGCCGTGGTGGCGAACGAAGCACCCCCGGCCGCCGTGAACCGCCCGATCTTCCGCGCCAGGCGGACCTGTGCCTCCACCGGGTGCTCGACCTCGGTCAACACCTCCAGCAGCAGCGCCACGGCGGTCTGGTCGTCACCCGAGTCCCAGGCCAGGTCCGCGGCCTGCTCGCCGCAGGCGGCCCAGCCGCTCATGTCGTTGGCTTCGCGCAGGTGCCGAATCAGCCGGGCAACCGGCTGCGGATCAAGGTTCCGCAGGTTCTCCGCGGCCCGCCGGTGCAGCTGCCACCGGTCCGACGCCGGGATCGCCTCCGCAACGGCCTCCGCGTCGAGCACGTGCCGGAACGCCAGCCGGCCACCGCCCGCGTCACGCAGCAGACCCGCGGCGAGGCCGCGGGCGATGCCGCGCCGTCCGGCCTCGCCCTCCACGTCGGCGACCGCCTGTAACAGCGCCACGTCGGCCGGCTCGCCCAGCACGGCGGCTGCCTCCAGCACTCGCCGCGCCTGAACGGGAAGCCGGTCCACGCGCTCCAGGATCGAATCCCGCAGCGTCGGTGACACGTGCAGCTCGTCGAGCGCCCGGCGGATCCACTCGCCGTCCCGGTGGACGATGTCGCCGCGCTCCCGCATCGACCGGATCGTTTCCTCTATCGCCAGCGGGACGCCGTCGGTGCGCTGGTGCAGCACCACGGCGAACTGCTCGGAGACCTCGTCCGCGCCGAGGATCGACCGGACCAGCTCCCCGGTCTGCCGCACGTCCAACGGCTGGATCCCGACCCTGGTCAGGGTCATGCCGACGGGGCGACGGGACGTCAGGCGCCGCAGCAACGACCCGGCGGGGACGTCGTGCGGGCGGTACGTCAGCACGATCGACATGCGCGGTTCACCGGAGGCGCACAGGGTGAGCAGCCATTCCAGCGTCGCCGCATCCGCCCAGTGCGCGTCCTCGACCACGAGCGTCGCGACGCCGAGCCGCTCGAGCAGTTCCGTCAGCGCGCGCAGCAGTCGGTGCCGGGTTTCCTGCGGGTCCTCCAGTGCCTCCAGTGCCGGCGGCAGCTCGTCGGCCCACTCGGGGAACAGCGGCCGTAACGCGCCGGCGAGCGAGGTCAGCCTCAGGCCGGACGGCGTCGGTCGCAGCCGCCGCACTCCGTCCACGATCGGCCCCAGGGGGAACGGCTCGCGCACGGGCGGGCACGGCGCGAGCAGGACCGCGTGGTCCGCGACAGCGGTGAGCGCCTCGTGCAGCAGCCGGGACTTGCCGATGCCGGGTTCTCCCTCGATGAGCACCAGCGATCGCCCGCACCGCAGCGCCCGCGTCACGCCGGCGAGGGCATCGTTCCTGCCGACCAGGGCGCGAGTCACCGCCGCAACCGGGACCGCACCGGACGGATCACCGCGTTCCACGCCACTTGCGGGCCCCGAACCCTCGCGGTGTCGTCCGATCTGCGTCACCATCGGGCCTCCGGTCTCCTTCTCGGTCGTGGATACGGCAGGTCGGCCGGGTCGGCGGGGGGCAGGCCGAGTGCGGTCACCACGGCGCCCGGTTCGGCGACGAGAACGCCGGTGGCTGCGCCGATTCCGGACGTTACACCCGTCACGAACGCCCGCCGCCCCGCCAGCACTTTGACCTGCTCCTCTCCGCGCAGCAGCGCCTCGAATCCGTCCCGTACGACGTGCTCCAGTGCGCGATATCCCACACTTTTCATGATCGTCTGTTCACCTCGGCGAGGTCTGTACTGGTCTCGGCGGCTCCCGGGCGGAGAGCCGGCTCGCGGCGATGCGCCCCGCGCCGTACAGGGCCGCCAGCTGGGTCGCAAGCAGTCCGAGCGGTCCCAGGCCGAGGACGGCGGTCTCACCGGGACAGATCTCGGCCCGCCGCACCGCGTGCAGCGCGACGGCGGCAGGCTCGCCCGGCGAACCCGGAATGCCGGCAGATGTTGTACTCCCCCGCGGGGCACCGCGGGCAACTGCCGCACCGGTAGTGCGGCTCCACCGCCACCCGGTCCCCCGGGACGACCTCGCCGGGCCCGGGCGGCGTCACCCCCACGTCCTCGACGCGGACATCCCTCGCCCCGTACCAGAGGGCCGCCTTCACCGGGCCCCTTCGTGACTGGTATCCGGAGCGACGACGGTTTCCGTCATGGCGCTCAGCGGAACAGGGAGTTGACGTGGTCGGCGCCGAGCCCGACCTTCTCGTAGTGCTCGCGGCACATCTTGATGTAGTCGTGCACGTCGAAGAAGCCGTCGGGCTCGCCGTTCTCGTCCAGCCAGACGAGCGGGCCCTTGACGATGAAGAACGCCTTCATCGGCTCGTCGCTGTCGTAGGCGACCAGTGTGTGCCCCTCGCCCGGGGCCTCGTAGACGAAGTCGCCCGCGGTCGCCGTCCAGAGCCGCTCCAGATAGCCCCACTTGCCGGAGATCGCGTACGCGAACACCTCGTGCGGGTGGTAGTGCCGGTTGACCAGCCCCGCCTCTTTGGCCCGCAGGATGTCGGCCCAGCTGTTGTCCTTGACGTTGATCCACAGCGGGCGGGAGCCGACGGTCTCGGTGAACGGCACGTAATAGCGGTCGTCGTCCGTGGCCACCTTGGACAGGTAGACCTCGGGGAGGGCGTCGGGGCGGAAGGAGTTCTCGATCGGCCTGAGGTCCTTCCAGAACTCTCCGGTGGGCAAGTCGGGCATGTGAACGGTCTCCTCCGTCGCGGGCTTCCCGGAGTGAATCCCGCAGGGAGACGTGTCCTCTTTCCCGTGGCAGACATGACCGCTTGCAGAATGTGGACACACGCCGACGGGGCTCACGACCAGGCTGGCGCGCCCGCCGAGAACGACCGCGCCGGTCAGGTCGTCGGCCGATGCTCGGTGCTCACAGCCACGATGCGCCACTGGCCGTCAGGAACCGGACAGCCCACAACACGCCGCTGTGGCACCGCGGTTGGCCCACTCGGATACGCACCTCCCCGGCGGGGCCGCGTACGGCGTCCTCCACGGCGTGTCATCACCGACGCCGACCTCGGGCTCCGCCGCGTCCACCACGCCTACGAGGGTGACGCGGAGGTCATCATGGCCACGCCGGAGGCGGTCGCCGAGCCGATCGGGTTCGTGCTGCTGGGCACGCCCCAGTCGGCGCGCCGGCCCACTCGTGAGTCTCAACTGCCGCTCATCGGCTCGTCGTTGAGGGGTGGTGCTGCTCTGGTGGGGACCGATCTGGTGGCGCCGCGGGACTCCCTCCGCTCCTGGCCTCTACCGCTGTCCCTGACCCTTCCTGACAGCGGTGAGGGCCCCGCGTTCACCACCCGCCGGGGCCCTCACCGTTCGCGACAGGGTCAGATCGTCGCGGTGTCGATCACGAAGCGGTAGCGGACGTCGCTCGCCAGGACCCGCTCGTACGCGTCGTTGATCTCCGAGGCGCTGATCAGCTCGATCTCCGCACCCAGGCCGTGCTCGGCGCAGAAGTCCAGCATCTCCTGGGTCTCCGGGATACCGCCGATGCCGGAGCCGGCGAGGGTCTTGCGGCCTGCCATCACCGAGAACAGGTTCAGCGCGACGGGCTCCTCGGGGCCGCCCACGTTCAGGAACGCGCCGTCCGTCTTGAGGAGGGAGAGGTAGACGTCCAGGTTCAGCGGGGCGGAGACCGTGGACAGGATGATGTCGAAGGTGCCGCGCAGCTCCGTGAAGGTGGCTTCGTCGCTGGTCGCGTAGTAGTGCGAGGCGCCCAGCTTCAGGCCGTCCTCCTTCTTGCGCAGCGACTGCGACAGTACGGTCACCTCGGCGCCGAGCGCGTGCGCGATCTTGACGCCCATGTGGCCGAGGCCGCCCATGCCGACGATCGCGACCTTCTTGCCGGGGCCGGCGTTCCAGTGCTTGAGCGGGGAGTACGTGGTGATGCCGGCGCAGAGCAGCGGCGCGGCCACGTCGAGGGAGAGGCCGTCGGGGATGCGGAACGTGTAGTTCTCGTCGACGACGATCTTCTCGGAGTAGCCGCCGTAGGCCGGCTCACCGTTCTTGTCGAGGGCGTTGTAGGTGCCGATGGGGCCCTTGTGGCAGTACTGCTCCAGGCCGGCCTCGCAGTTCTCGCACTCGCGGCACGAGTCGATCAGACAGCCGACGCCCACGCGGTCGCCGACCGCGAACTTGGTGACACCGGAGCCGACCGCCTCGACGAGACCGGTGATCTCGTGGCCGGGGACCATCGGGAAGATGCCCTCGCTCCAGCCATCGCGGGCCTGGTGGATGTCGGAGTGGCAGATACCGGTGAACTTGATGTCTATCAGGACGTCGCACTCGCCGACCTCACGACGCTCGATGGTGGTCCGCTCCAGCGGAGCCTTGGCGGAGGGGGCGGCGTATGCGGCGACAGTGGTGGTCATGCCGGGGGTTCTCCTCAGGGGGGATTCGCGCCCGGCCGCCTTCTGACCGGGTGCGTCGATCAGTCTGTCGAGCCTTTGCGCTGTCACCCAGACCACGCTTGTGGGTACGCTCGCCGTGCCTACCATTGGCGGGGGCAGGCTGATGTCTGTGCAGCTGGGAATAATGGACCGTATGGACGAACGTTCCGCATCGGTGTCTCCGGCGGATGCCTCTGGTAACACAGGCGGGGCCCTGGACCGGCGTGCCGAGCTCAGCGAGTTCCTGCGCACCCGGCGGGCCCGGCTCAAGCCGGAGGACGTGGGGCTGCCGGACTTCGGGCGGCCCCGCCGGGTGCCCGGGCTGCGCCGCGAGGAGCTGGCCCAGCTGGCAGGCGTGTCCGTCAACTACTACACGAGGTTGGAACAGGGCAACGGGCGGAATGTCTCCGCGGAGATCCTCGACGCCATCGCCCGTGCTCTGCGGCTGACGGACGCGGAGCACGCCCACCTCACGCACCTCGCCAAGCCGAAGCAGCACAAGAAGAAGCCGTCGGTGCGGGCGCAGGTGGTGCGCGGGACGCTGCGGCAGCTCCTCGACACGCTGGACAGCGTACCGGCGTACGTCGTGGGGCGGCGTACGGACATCCTGGCGTGGAACACGATGACCGCTTCCCTCTTCGGGGACTGGGCCGAGTTGCCGCCGCAGGACCGTAACTGGGCGCGGCTGGTGTTTCTGCGGCCCGAGTTGCACGACCTGATCATGGACTGGGAGCAGCGGGCGATCGACATCGTCTGCCATCTGCGCATGAACGCCGGCTGCTATCCGGAGGACCCGAAGCTGTCCGCGCTGGTGGGTGAGCTGTCGGTGAAGAGCGAGGAGTTCCGGCGGCTGTGGGCGACCCACGACGTCAAGGAGAAGAACCACGGGGAGAAGCGGTTCCGGCATCCGCTGGTGGGTGAACTGACCCTGAACTTCGAGTCGTTGAGACTCCCGGACGACAGCGACCAAATGCTGATCGTCTACCACGTGGAACCGGGATCACCATCGGCGGAGGGCTTGCGACTGCTGGCCAGTTGGGGACGGGACGCGACGAAGGCGGGCGCGGGTTCCTGACGGGGGCTGTGCCCAGCCCCGCGGCCTGAACGGCCTCGCCCTTCACCGCCGGACCGGTTTGAGGTGACGGTCGCCATTGAGGAGCCGGAGGCCCCGGTATTCGGGTCGAGACGGGCCCGTGGGAAACACGGCCTGGGCTGCACCAACGTCACGAAACGAAAACGGCCCGCCGAGGGCATCCTCCGATGGGCCGTTCGCCAATATGAATCTGGCGACCTACTTGCCGTAATACGCGTAAGCCGACACCGACACCGACACCGACACCGACACCGACAGCGACAGCGACAGCGACTTCAGGCTACGGCCGAGCGCCGAGCCCTCGACAACTACCGGGAACGTGCCCATCTTTCGCCGCGACCTTGTTTTCCCGGCCGCCGTCCCTGTTGAAGCGGACCGAGGAGGCCGGGAGCTGAGGCCACTCCGCAGTCTTCTTCGGCCGGAACGTCCCGCTCGTGTCGGCCCGCGTGGATGCCTGGGTGACCTTGACGCTGCGCTTGACCGACGTCGTCAGCTTGTACGCCGCGTCGCCCGCAGGAACCGTGAACGGCTTCTCGGCGAAGAGCGGGTCGTCGGTCGTGGCGACTTGCCTGCCGTCACGGAAGGGGCCGTACTCGGGCAGCAGCCGCGGACCGAAGACCGCAGTGCTGAAGGCCTCGCGTACTTGCCGCCCGCCTTCAGCGCCGGCGAGCAACCGGTCGCAGGTACAGCACTGTTGTGCTGCGCCACCGCGTTTGCTGTCCTGGGCGATGCGGGATGCAGCGTTCATGTTCGGCGTCTTCCACCGTGTGCAGGGGTGCATGTGCGTACTTGACGGCGATGCCGAAGAGATGGACGAGGTGTACAGGGTCGGCGGTCTGTTGTGCCTCGTGCAGGATGCGGTCGGCCCACACCTTCGCGGCAGCCACTGTCCTTTCGAGCACTCGTCGGCCACACCGGAGGCCCTCCGGATCGAGGAGCCTCCGGTGCAGTGGCGAGCGGGCGGCCGGGGTCCGTCTTCGCGTCGTCGGACCCGGGGCGTCCGTATGACGCTAGAGCGACGTGATCGGTTCGCCGTCGAGGAAGATCGCGTGCGTGTTGTAGAACGCGTCGAGACCTTCGGGGCCGAGTTCACGCCCGTAACCCGACTGCTTGACGCCGCCGAACGGCACCGCGAGATCGACGGTGATGCCGTTGTTGATCGCGACCGTGCCGCTGTGGATCTGGCGGGCGACCTCGAGCGCATGCTGCGTGTCACTGCTGTAGACAGCGGCGTTGAGCCCGAACTCGGTGTGGTTGGCGAGCCGGATGGCCTCGGCCTCGTCGCGGTAGGTGAGGACGGCGGTCACCGGGCCGAATATCTCCTCCTGTGCGACACGGGAGTCAGGCGACACATCGGTGATGATGGTCGGTGAGACGTAGTAGCCCTTGTCGAACCCGGGCGCACGGCCACCGCCGACGGCGAATGTCGCGCCTTCCAGCCGGGCCGTCTCGAAGAAGCCGAGGACCTTGTCGTAGTGCCCCTTGTTGATCATCGGGCCGACCAGCACGTCCGGGTCGGCCGGATCTCCGACCTTCACCTGTGCGATCGCTTCGGCCAGCGCCCCGACGATCTCGTCCTTGCGGCTCTCGGGAACGATCAGCCGGCTCGGCTCCACGCACTGCGCGCCGTTGTTGTTGCAGATGTTGATCGGCAGTGTGTGGACGAGCCGCTCGAGATCCGCGTCCGGCAGGATCACCGCCGGCGACTTGCCGCCGAGTTCGAGCGTGACCCGCTTGAGCGTGGGCGCCGCGGCCGCGGCGATCGCGCGCCCGACGCCCGTCGATCCGGTGAACGTCACCTTGTCCACGCCCGGGTGGCTGACGAGCTGCCGGCTCTGCTCAGGACCGGCGGTGAGGACGTTGATCACGCCGGGCGGCAGACCGACCTTGAGTGCGGCGTCCGCGATGTAGCCGGCGCTCAGCGGCGAGAAGTCGGACGGCTTCATGACGACCGTGCAGCCGGCGAGGAGCGCCGGAGGGAGCTTGAAGCCGGCAAGACCGAGTGGCGCGTTCCACGGCACGATCGCGACCACGACACCGACGGGCCGCTTCTCGATGCGCGCGGTGACGCCGCTCGCGCCGGTGCGGACCTCGTGGAGTTCGGTCGAGTCGGCAAGGCTTGCGTAGTACCGCAACATACCGGAGAAGGCCAGTACGTTTCCGCGGCAGTTACCGAGGATCAGCCCGGTTTCGAACATCGTGAGCTCGGCGATGGTGTCCGCGTTCCGATCGATCTCGTCGGCGAGCGCGAGCATGTGGTCGGCTCGTTCCTTCAGGGAGAGTCGCGGCCACGGCCCCTCGTCGAACGCCGTTCGTGCGGCCCGCACCGCGGCGTCCACGTCGGCACTGGACGCCAGTGCGAACCTGCCGTACGGCTCTTCCGTCGCCGGATTGATCAGTGACCCCGTGCGGCCGTCCGCGCTCGGGAGCCACTCGTTGTCGATGAACAGGTCCCGCTCGACCACGGGCGCCGTTTGACTCTGCAGTGCCATGGAGAACTCCTGTACGCATGTTTTGAACATGGCCGTCCATGTTTTTGGACGTCTTCATCCAAAATAGCAGATGAAGCTGTCCAGAACGGTAGGGTGGGCGCATGAGCACTCCAGAGGGCCTCACTCGCAAGGGACTGGCCACCCGTGCCCGCATCGTGGAGGCAGCCGCGGAGCTCGTCCTGGCGCGAGGCGTGAACGCGACGACGCTGGAGGACATCCGCAGCGCAACGAGGACGAGCAGGAGTCAGCTCTTCCACTACTTCCCCGAAGGCAAGCCCGACCTCGTCAGCGCGCTCACGCAGTGGCAGGCCGCGCGGCTGTTCGACGCGCAGCGGCCCCACCTGGACGAGCTCGACTCCTGGGAGTCGTGGCAGAAGTGGCGCGAGGCGATCACGGCCTTCTACCGGGAGCAGCCCAGTTGGGGTTGCCCCATCGGCTCGATGATCAATGAACTCAGCAGTCACGACCAGGTGGCCGCGACAGTCCAGAACGTGTGGACCGAATGGCAGAGCCTGCTCCAGGCCGGGATCGAGCGCATGATCAGCGCCGGCCTGCTCCGGGCCGACACCGACGGTCACCGACTCGCCCGCTCGATTCTCGCGATCCTGCAGGGCGGGATGCTGATGACCAAGACGACTCTCACCGAAGAGCCACTCCTCGACGTATTCGACTCGATCTTCCTCACCCTGCGAGCACACGCCGTCGATCCCGCACGCTGAGGGCGACGAACCCGAGCGGCGACGTGACCGACTCCGCCCCTTACCGGTCCGCCGTCGACACCGCGGACGAGATCCCCGACGGCCCCTTCGCGCACCTGCCACTGCGGGACGGTCCTGTGGCCGATCTCCAGTACGCGGTCGCTCGGAGAGCGCGTCCGCTGCGCTCCATCCGGGGGCCACAGATTCCACCAGATGAGGAGAACCCATTCATGCCAACCCTTGGCTTCATCGGCAGCGGCAACATTGGCACGCGGCTCGCCCGACTCGCGATCGCGGCGGGTCTCGACGTCGTCCTATCCAATTCCCGCGGGCCCCAGAGCCTGGCCCAGAAGGTCGCGGAGCTCGGTGAGCGCGCCTGGGCCGCAACGCCCGAGGAGGCGGCCCGGGCGGGGGACTGGGTAGTGGTGAGCATCCCGCTCGGCGCCTACCGGCTGCTGCCGGTAGGCGCGCTGGCGGACAAGGTCGTGCTCGACACGATCAACTACTACCCGTTCCGCGACGGGACTTTCGAAGTGCTCGACTCGGGCAGGACCACCACGAGCGAACTCGTCCAGGAACACCTGGTCGGCGCGAAGCTCGTCAAGGCGTTCAACAACATCGGCGATCAGCACATCCCGGCGCTCGCCCGTCCTGCGGGAGCCGCCGATCGCACCGCCCTGCCGATCGCGGGCGACGACCCGGAGGCGAAGGCGAGCGCCGCCGCCCTGATCGACCGGCTTGGCTTCGACACCGTCGACGCCGGCTCTCTGGTCGAGAGTTGGCGCTTCGAGCCGGAGACCGCCCCTTACACGGCGGCCTACTTCGCCGACCCCGACGCGGCGAGGACCTTCTTGGCCGAGTTGGGCGAGGAGATCCGCTCCGGCGGCCCGGTGCAGGCAGTGCCGCCCAAGGATCCGGGCGCCCCGCTGCCCGCGCACCGGCTGCGCACCCTCCTGGCCGAAACACCCCGCGTACTCACGGCCGACCGCCTGCTGCGCTGACTCAGTCCCCTCGCGCCCCGCCGGAGCGTCAAGAAGGGCGTTACCAGCCGAGGCCTTCACCGCATGGGCGGGTGGACCAACCCGCACCAGCGCTCCGGGTAACTGCCGGTACTGGCCGACGCCTTCGACCGCGACGAGGAGCGCTTCGCTCAGCTCGAGTCCCGCAACGAGCCTCCAGGGCAACCCGGACATGCCGACCCGGCTGGACCCCCGACCGGAACCCCAGGACTGCCTTTACCTCAACATCTGGACTCAGGCCCAGCCTGCCGACCCCGCCCGGCGCGTCATGGTGTGGCTCCATGGCGGCTGTTCTCCCAAGGATCAGCCGGGCCCCGCCGCGACGGCGTCTTTGGGAGAGGTCGCCGATGTCGTCATCGTGTCGCTGAACCACCGCCCGAACACCTCAGCCGCGCGCTGGTTCTTGCTCCGTCACCACCGAGACTGCAACGGAGCCGAAGCATTTACGTCCTGTCTCGAAAAGGCCGACACCGGTGCTGCTCGGTGTCGGCCTTCTCGTCACGAAAATGTGTCAGGTCAGGGCTGGCCTGACTGAACTACTGGAAGTCGCAGCCCGGATTGGGGGCGTCGGCGGAAAACGGCGCGCCGTGCGGCAACACGTAGAGGACGTCCAGGACCAGTGGAGTGGTCCCGAGGTTGCGGCCGATGTGCACATGATCGGAACCACTCATCTCCGTGATGGTGCTGCCGGCCTTGTAGACGCCGTCGGGTTCGCAGGTTGAATCGAAGTGGCTCAGGGTGCCCTGCTTGACAAAGCCGTACAAGGTTCCGTCGTGGTAGTGCCATCCCGTGCTCTGGCCCGGTGGGATCGTGATCTCCCGGAGGATGTAGTCCTTGTCGCCGATAGTGGTCTGCGAGATTACTGTGCCCTTGACTCCCGGGCCGGGGGGAGTGGCCTGGGCGGACCCTGCGACGAGCGACGAGCTGAGGGCTACGGCTGCTATCAGCCCTGTGCGGAGTAGGTTGCGCATCGATAGCCTTTCCGTGGGCAAACGAGGCAGACGCCCCGACTGTGGAACATGCCCCTCTCTGCAAGGGGGCGTGTTCGTTCCGCAATCAAAGTCCATCACTGATGCGTCTCGGCTCCCACCCCACCCCAAAGCCCGGATGGAGTGCGGGACTTGGTCGTTCAGTCGGCGTGGGTTCCTGATTCCCGCGCCCGGCAGGGCACCGCGCCGAGGTTTCCCCGTGCGGTATGCCGCTCAGGTCGGCGGCGTCTCCGTTGCGTCGGACATGGCAGGGCCTCAGACGGGCTGCACAGAGATGGAGATTGCTTGACTTACTCAATCGTATAGAGGGTTGCTTGGCTTAGGCAAGTCGCAATGTGGGGTGTGGATGGAGGGCGCCGTCGTCGGTAGCTGTGCGGTCGTGGATGCGGGCGGCGTGAAGCGAGCTCATCGGCGGCGTCCTGGCTCTGGGCGAGGACCACGAACAGCGGCATCCAGGTAGCGCGAGCCATCGCGGGCAACCAACCACAAGCCATGCCCAGACCACTGGATCTTCCGGAGCATGCGACAGCCCATCAGGCCCACCGACAACGTAGACCAACCACCAACCCCGATCGCCCTTGACCAATTGCGGCCATGTCCGCCCCAGCGGGCCAGGGCGTCGAGAACCCGGTCCTGCTAGTCGGTGGGGAGATCGAAAGCGAGTGGAAGGTGAGCGATCAGAGCCGAACGCTCGTGTATGTCGCGGTCGTGCCCGCCACCAGCGACGCGACCGTCGGGATGTGCTTCCTCGACCGCGCGGGTGGGGTGTCGTCGTGCCCACTTCGTCCGGCCGTTACCGCTTGAGCGCAAGGCTGCACTGATCAGCGGGATTCGCGGACGACGGCGACGCCCCCCGGTGGGACGGTGACACTGCCGGTGATCGGTGTGGCGGTGAGGAGTTCGACGCCTTCGGCGGCAACGTCGGCGCCCTTGCCGGTGTGGTCGATGAGGAACAGGTAGTTCGCTTCGGCGCCGAGGCGTCGGACGACCTCGATCCCGGCGGGAGCCTGGTGCTCCGGTGTGACGCCGGCCTCCTGGCACATGCGGCGGAGCAGAGCGGCGAGAGTGTCCTGGTCGGGGTGGGTGGCCACATACCAGGCGGTGCCGTTGCCGTGTCGGTGGCGGGTGACGGCGGGGTGGCCCGCCAAGGGGCCATCGGCGTAAGCGGCGACGGCTTCCGCGCCGGTGAGCCGCATGCGTTCCGACCACAGGTCGGCGGTGGCGGCCGGAGGCACGTCGCCGGTCAGGCCGGTCGTCTCTCCCGGCAGCAGGGGGAAGAGTTCGTCGGTGACCACTCCGAGGACATCGCGGAACGCGCCGGGGTAGCCGCCCAGGTACACATGACAGTTCTGGTCGACCATGCCGCTGTGGAAGCCGACCGCAAGGGTGCCCCCGCGTTCGGCGTACCGGGCGAGGTTCGCGGCGGCTGCCTCGGTCACCAGGTACAGCGACGGCGCCAGCACGAGTTGATAGCGGTCGAGTTGGGGATCGTCGGGGCGTACGAAGTCGATGGCGACTCCCGCTCGCCACAGGGGTGTGTACCAGTCGCGCGCCAGGTCCTGGTAGCGCAGTTCGCCGGTGGGCTGGGAGGGCAGTTCCAGTGCCCACCGGGCGTCCCAGTCCCAGACGATCGCCACCTGGGCCGCGGTCGTGGAGTCCCGAACCTCGGCCAGCGCCCTGAGATCCGCGCCGAGTTGGACGACGTCCCGCCAGATCTGGCTGTCGGTGCCGACGTGGGGCAGCATCGCCGAGTGCCACTGCTCGGCGCCCGCCTTCGCCGCACGCCACTGGAAGAACGCGATGCCGTCGGCGCCATGGGCCACATGGGCCAGGGCATTGCGCCGCATTTCTCTTGGCCGCTTCGCCCGGTTGACCGGCTGCCAGTTGACGGCACCGGTCGAGTGCTCCATGAGGAACCACGGGCCGCCCGTGAGCGACCGCATGAGGTCGCCGTTGAGGGCGATGTCGATCTCGGCTTCCGGGTCGTCGGACATCAGGTAGTGGTCGTTGGAGAGGATGTCCAACTCCGGTGCCCAGCGCCAGTAGTCGAGGGCGTCGATGGTGCGCAGGACCAGGAAGTTGGTGGTCGCGGGGATGTGGGGAGCGGCCCGGCGCAGTACCTCGCGTTCGGCGGTGCACAGCGAGAGTAGTTCGTCGGAGCAGAACCGGCGCCAGTCCAGCCGGTGGGTGGGGTTCGGCGGGGCCGCGGTGGCACGGGGCGGCAGGATCTGGTCCCACGAGTAGTACCACTGGCTCCAGAAGGTGGTGCCCCAGGCGTGGTTGAGGGCGTCCAGATCGTGGTTGTAGCGGTTGCGCAGCCAGGTGCGGAAGGCGGCGGCGCTGGTGTCGCAGTAGCAGGCGTCGTTGTGGCAGCCGTACTCGTTGTGGACGTGCCACATGGCGACGGCCGGGTGGTCGGCGTAGCGCTCGGCGAGGGCTTCGGCGATACGCAGCGCCGCTCTGCGGTAGGCGGGGCTGGACGGGCAGAACGTCTGACGGCTGCCGTACGACAGTCGGTGCCCGTCCCGGTCGACCGGCAGCGCCTCCGGGTGCGCCTTGAAGAACCAGGCGGGCGGGGCCGCGGTGGGGGTGGCCAGGTC
>NZ_VJZC01000390.1 GCF_009377185.1 Streptomyces spongiae | reverse complement strand
TGCGGCACGGCATCGTTGCCCCGACGTTGCATGTGGATGTTCCGTCGTCGCATGTGGACTGGTCGGCGGGTGCGGTGGAGTTGGTGCGGGAGCCGGTGGCGTGGCCGGACGGTGACCGCCCGCGCCGGGCCGCTGTGTCCTCCTTCGGCGTGAGCGGCACGAATGCCCACCTGATCCTCGAACAGGGGCCCCCGGAGTCTGAGTTCGAGGAGACGACGGACCCGTCCGAGATCGTCCCCTGGGTGGTGTCCGGCAAGACGGCCTCCGCGCTCGACGCGCAACTCGATCGCCTGCGGGCAGGCATCGACGGCACGGCCCATGAAATCGGTCATGTCCTCGCGACCGGCCGTGCGCGATTCCCGTACCGGGCGGTGCTGCTGGCGTCATCGGAGGGCGTCACCGAGGCCGCGAGGGGAGTGGCTGTCGGCGGGTCGCTGGCGTTGGTGTTCTCCGGTCAGGGTGCTCAGCGCATCGGGATGGGCAGGGAGTTGTATGGCCGTTTCCCGGTGTTCGCCCAGGCCCTGGACGCGACGCTGGCCGAGCTCGACCCCGCTCTCCGCGACGTCATGTGGGGTGAGGACGAGGAGGCCCTGAACCGTACCGAGCACGCCCAGCCCGCGCTGTTCGCCATCGAGGTGGCGCTCTTCCGGCTGGTCGAATCATTGGGCGTGCGGCCGGACTTCGTGGCCGGGCATTCGGTGGGTGAGATCGCGGCTGCTCATGTGGCGGGTGTGCTGTCGCTGGCGGATGCGTGTGTGCTGGTGTCGGCCCGTGCACGGTTGATGCAGGCGCTCCCGGGGGGCGGGCTGATGCTCGCCGTGGACGCCGACGAGGACGACGTCACCCCGCACCTCACCGGCGGTGTGTCCCTCGCGGCGGTCAACGGCCCCTCCTCGCTTGTGCTGTCGGGCACGGAGGAGGATGTTCTCGCGGTCGCCGCCGTCCTGCCGGGCCGGCGCAGCACCCGGCTGCGGGTCTCCCACGCCTTCCACTCGCCGCTGATGGACCCCATGCTCGACGACTTCCGTGCGGCGATCTCCGACATCGACTTCCAGCCGCCCCGCATCCCGGTCGTGTCCAACCTGACCGGCGCCCTGGCCACCCCCGACGAACTGGGCGACCCCGGCTACTGGGTCCGGCACGTCCGTGAGACCGTCCGGTTCGCCGACGGCATCCGTACGCTGGCCGCGCAGGGCGTGACCCGTTTCCTGGAGTTGGGCCCCGACGGCACCCTCACCGCCCTCATCGGGCAGATGGCGCCCGAGGACGCCGTCGCCGTCCCGGCACTGCGCAAGGACCAGCCCGAAGAGACAGCCGCGCTCACCGCCCTCGCCCACCTCTTCACCCACGGCGTGCCCGTCGACTGGCCGGCACTCCTCACCGGCACCCGTTCCCGACTCCCCGACGTCCCCACCTACCCCTTCCAACGCCGGCGCTTCTGGCCTGAGTCCTCCCCCTCCGTACGGGACGCCTTGGCGCTGGGCCTTGACCCCGTCGAGCACTCGCTGCTCGGCGCGGCCGTACCCCTGGCCGGTTCCGACGGCGTCGTCCTGACCGGTCGGCTGTCGCTCGCGTCACACCCGTGGCTCGCCGACCACACGGTGCACGGACGTTCCCTGCTGCCCGGCGCGGCTCTGGCCGAACTGGCGCTGCGCGCCGGCGAGGAGTACAACTGCCGTCGGCTCGCTGAGCTGACCCTGGGCACGCCGCTGGTGACACCCGATGACAGTGTCGTACGCCTCCAGATCACCGTCGGCCCGGCCGACGCGGAACGGCGACGGCCGGTCACCGTACGTTCCCGTCCCGACCACGACGCGGAGGCACCGTGGATCGTGCACGCGACGGGGCTGCTGGACGGCGAGGAGGAAGTACCGGCGTCCGACCCGGAGTTGGCGGTGTGGCCGCCGGCCGGTGCCGAGCCGGTCGTGCTGGACGGGTTCTACGCCGACCGGGCGGTGACCGGGTTCGGGTACGGCCCCGCCTTCCAGGGGCTGCGTGCCGCCTGGCGGCGTGGTGACGAGGTCTTCGTCGAGGCCGAGCTGCCCGACGGGACGGAACCGCGTGGCTTCGCCCTGCACCCCGCCTTGTTCGACGCCGCGCTGCAGGGCACCTCGCTGCTCGTGGGGGACGGTGTCGTGCCGTTCTCCTGGGAAGGCGTCACCCTGCACGCCGAAGGGGCGACGGCGGTGCGGGCCCGGCTGTCGCTCGTCGCGCCGGACCGCGTCCGCGTGACCCTCGCCGACCCGACGGGGCGGCCCGTGGCCGGTGCTGACGCGCTGGCGGTCCGTGCCCTCACAGCGGGGCAGCTGGACGCCGCGGGTGCGGCCGGGCCGCTCTACCGGGTCGAGTGGGTGCCGGCCGCAGCGGCGACCCGCAGCCCCGGCACGCTGTGCGTCTCCGGGGACGGCGACGGCACGCTCACCGCCGCCCTGCGGGGCGCGGGCCTCGTCGTGGGCGAGGACGGCGCCGAGGCCGAGGTCCTGGTGCTGCCGCCGCCCGTGTCGGAGGTGCGGTCGGTCGTGGCGGACGTCCTGGCGCTGCTGCAGGGTGCCCTCGCTCAGGAGTCGGGGCGCCGACTGGTCGTGGTCACGCCGGACACCGACGATCCCGCGGTGGCCGCGGTGCGCGGACTGCTGCGGTCGGCCGCCGCCGAGCACCCGGGCCGGCTGGCCGCGCTCGCCGTCGCCGACCCGGCACCACAGGCGCTGCGCAGCGCGCTCGGCCTGCTCCTGGACGGCGCCGAGCCCGAGGTCGCCGTGCAGGGTGGGGAGGTGCTGGTGCCGAGGATGAGCCGGTTGCCGGCCGGTGTTGCCAAGTCGTCACCGGCCTGGAATCGAGGCAGCGTCCTCGTCACCGGCGGCACCGGGGCGCTCGGTGCGGCGGTGGCGCGGCATCTCGTCGAGCGGCACGGGGTGCGGGACCTGCTGCTGGTCTCGCGTCGCGGCCCGGACGCGCCGGGCGCCGCCGACCTTGTCGCCGAGCTGACGCGGGCCGGTGCCCGTGCCGAGGCCGCCGCCTGCGACGTGGGCGACCGCGACGCCCTGGCGGAGCTGCTGGCGGGGCGGGCCGTCGGCGGTGTGGTGCACACGGCCGGGGTCCTCGACGACGGCGTGGTCACCGCGCTGACCGAGGAGCGGCTGACGACCGTGCTGCGGCCGAAGGCGGACGCCGCCCGCCACCTGCATGAACTCGTCCCTCCCGACGTGCCGTTCGTGGTGTTCTCCTCCGCCGCCGGCGTGCTCGGCAGCGCCGGTCAGGGCAACTACGCCGCCGCCAACGCCTGCCTGGACGCGCTGGTGCGTGAGCGGCGTGCCACCGGGGCGCCGGCACTGTCGCTGGCCTGGGGCCCGTGGGAGGCCTCCGCCGGGATGACCCGGCAGCTGACCGACGCCGACCAGGCCCGCATGACGCGCACCGGCCTGCTGCCGCTTTCCACGACCGCGGCGCTCGCCCTCTTCGACGCCGCCCTGACGCACGGCGAACCGGTCGTGCTGCCCCTGAGCCTCGACACACAGGCACTGGGCGAAGCCGGGCCCGCCGGGCCGGCGGTGCTGCGCGGGCTCGTCCGCGCCCGGCGCGGTGCCGCCGTACCGTCCGTCTCCGGCGGTGAGGGGCTCGCGGCGGCGCTGGGCCGGCTCGGCCCCGAGGAGCAGCGGCGCGAGCTTCTCGGCCTGGTGCGAGCACAGGTCGCCCGCGTGCTGGGGCACCGCCGCGCCGACTCTGTCGACCCCCAACGGCCGTTCCGCGAGTTGGGATTCGACTCGCTGACCGCCATCGAGCTGCGCAACGCTCTCGCTGCCGCCACCGGCCTCAGACTGTCGGCGACCCTCGTCTTCGACCACCCGACGGCCGCCGGCCTCGTCGCGCATCTGCATGAGCGGCTGACCGGCGGCCGGGTCTCGGCGGCCGACGGACCGGATGCCCGGCGGACCGCCACCGACGACGACCTGGTGGCGATCGTGGGCATGTCCTGCCGCTTCCCCGGCGGCGTCGGCTCCCCGGACGACCTGTGGCGGCTGGTGACCGACGGCGTCGACGCGATCGGCGACGTGCCCGCCGACCGTGGCTGGGAAGAGGCCAGGCGCGGCGGATTCCTCACCGGCGCGGGCGACTTCGACGCCGACTTCTTCGGCATGAGCCCGCGCGAGGCGCTCGCCACCGACGCGCAGCAACGGCTGCTCCTGGAGGTCTCCTGGGAGGCGGTCGAGGACGCGGGGATCGACCCGGTGACGCTGCGGGACAGCCGCACGGGCGTCTTCGCCGGCGTCATGTACGGCGACTACGGCACTCTCCTCACCGACGAGCGCCACGCGGGACTACGCGGCGCCGGCAGTGCCCACAGCGTGGCCTCGGGCAGGGTGGCATACGCCCTCGGCCTGACAGGACCGGCCGTCACCGTCGACACCGCTTGTTCCTCATCGCTCGTGGCCCTGCACCTTGCCGCCCAGGCGCTGCGCGGCGGCGAGTGCACGCTCGCCCTGGCCGGCGGTGTGACGGTGATGGCGACCCCCTCGACGTACGTCGAGTTCGACCGCCAGGGCGGGCTCGCCGCCGACGGCCGCTGCAAGGCGTACTCCGATGCCGCCGACGGCGTCGGCTGGGGTGAGGGCGTCGCCCTGGTCGTGCTGGAGCGGCTGTCCGACGCCCGCCGCAACGGGCACCGCGTACTGGCCGTCCTTCGGGGCTCCGCCGTCAACCAGGACGGCGCCTCGAACGGCCTGACCGCCCCCAACGGCCCCGCCCAACAGCGCGTCATCCGCCAGGCGCTGGCCGCGGCCTCGCTCTCCCCGGCCGACGTGGACGCCGTGGAAGGCCACGGCACAGGCACGCGGCTCGGCGACCCGATCGAGGCACAGGCCCTGCTCGCCACCTACGGCAAGGACCGTGAACATCCGCTGCTGCTGGGCTCCGTGAAGTCCAACATCGGGCACACGCAGGCCGCCGCCGGTGTCGCCGGCGTCATCAAGACGGTGCTGGCCCTGCGACACGGTGTCGTGCCGCGCACCCTGCACGCCGACACACCGTCCACACACGTGGACTGGGCGTCGGGCGCCGTGCGCCCGGTACGGGAGGATACCCGGTGGCCCGAGACGGGTCGGCCGCGCCGGGCCGCCGTCTCCTCCTTCGGCGTCAGCGGCACCAACGCCCACGTCATCCTGGAGGCCGCCCCGCCGCCGCGGGACGAGCCCGACCGGGACCCCGCCGACGTGACGCCGGGCGTGGTTCCGTTGGTGATGTCCGCCCGCACCGCCGCCGCCCTCGACGCCCGCACGGCCCCACTCGCCGCCCGCGACGACGTCCTGGACGTCGGACTCACCCTGGCGGCCGGGGCCCGCACCGCCTTCCCACACCGCGCCGTGGCCCTTGCCACCGGCACCGGCACCGGCGGCCCCGTGGAGATCGCCCGGGGGGTCGCCGCCGAACCCGGCCCGACCGCCTTCCTCTTCTCCGGCCAGGGCGCCCAACGCCTCGGCGCGGGCTGCGAGTTGTACGACCGTTTCCCGGTGTTCCGCGCCGCCCTCGACGAGACGCTGGCACTGCTCGACCCTGGCCTGCGCGACGTGCTGTGGGGCACCGACGAGGTCGCGCTGAACCGCACCGGCGCGGCCCAGCCGGCCCTCTTCGCCGTCGAGGTCGCCCTGTACCGGCTGTTGGAGTCCCTCGGACTGCGCCCCGACGTGGTGGCCGGGCACTCCGTCGGTGAGATCGCCGCCGCGCACGTCGCCGGTGTCCTCTCCCTGCCCGACGCGTGCCGCCTGGTCACGGCACGGGCCGCTCTGATGGATGCCCTGCCCGAGGGCGGCGTCATGGTCGCAGTCGAGGCCCACGAGGACGACGTGCGGCCGCACCTCGTGGCCGGGGCGGCCCTCGCCGCCGTCAACGGCCCCGCCGCCGTGGTCGTCTCCGGCGACCCCGGCGCCGTCGAGGCCACCCTCGCCGCCCTGCCCGACCGGCGTGCCACCCGCCTCCCGGTCAGCCACGCCTTCCACTCGGCGCACATGGACCCCATGCTGCCCGCCTACCGGGAGGTGCTGGACGGCGTGGAGTTCCGCGCGCCGCGCGTGCCCATCGTGTCCACCCTGACCGGAAGCACAGTCGGGGAGAGCGAGTTGACCGACCCCGACCACTGGGTACGGCAGGTGCGCGAGACCGTCCGCTTCGGCGACGCCATCCGCACGATGGCCGACAGCGGGGTGCGCGCCTACGTCGAGGTCGGCCCCACCGCCGCCCTCACGGCACTCGTCGAACCGGCCCTGCCCGAGGATGCGGACGCCGTCGCCGTGCCGGTGCTGCGGTCGGGCCACTTGGAGGAGAGCACGCTGGTCACCGCTCTGGCCCGGCTGTTCACCACCGGTGTGCCCGTCGACTGGCCCGCCCTGTTCACCGGCACCGGCGCCCGACGCACGCGGCTGCCCGCCTATCCCTTCCAGCACCGCCGCTACTGGCCGGCCGCCGGACCCGTCCGCGGTGACGTCAGGGGCTCCGGACTGACCGCCGTCCGCCACCCGTTGCTGGGGGCGGCGGTCCGCCTCGCCGACACCGACGCCGCTCTGTTCACCGGCCGCGTCTCGACCACGACCCACCCTTGGACCACGGGCCACCGGATCGCCGGCCGGGTGGTCCTGCCCGGCACCGCGCTCGCCGACCTCGTCGCCCGGGCCGGCGCCGAACTCGGCCACGGGCACATCACCGAACTCACCCTCGCGCAGCCGCTGGTCCTGTCCGACGGCGAGGCCCTGGCCCTCCAGGTGTCCGTCGCCGAGCCCGACGACGCCGGCCGCCGCCCCGTCACCGTCTCCTCCCGGCCCGATGGCGACCCCGACGCCCCCTGGCTGCGCCACGCCGCCGGCCTGCTCGCCACCACCGCCGACACTGCCGAACCCGAACCCGGCACCGCCGTACCATGGCCGCCGGCCGACGCGGAGCCGGTCGACCTCGACGGCTTCTACGCCGAACTGGCGGAAACGGGCCTCACCTACGCCCCGCCGTTCGGGGCCCTCACCGCCGCCTGGCGGCGGGGTGCGGGTGCGGAGGTGTTCGCCGAGGCCGCTCTGCCGGACGGCACGGACACCGACGGCTTCGGCCTGCACCCCGCCCTGTTCGACTCCGTGCTGCACGCCGCCGCCTTCACGGGCGGCACGCCGGGGCTGCCGTTCGCCTGGCAGAACCTGGACCTGCACGACGCAGGCGCACGCGTGCTGCGCGCCCACCTCGTCCGCGACACGGACACGGACGCCGTCCGCATCACCGTCACCGACCCCACGGGGACCCCTGTGGCCTCCGTGGGCTCCCTCGTCGCCCGGCCGCCGTCCGAGACTCGTACCACGGTCCCCAACGCGCTGTTCCGCCGCACCTGGGTCCCCCTGCCGCAGCCCGAAGCGTCACCGTCCGCCCGAACCGCCGTCCTCACCACCGGCCCCACACCGACCTGGGCGCCACAGGACGCCGAGATCCTGCCCGGCCTGGACGCGCTCGACGGCACCACGGCGGCGCCGGACCTCGTCCTCACCGAGATCACCGCCGGCGAACTCCACGCCACGCTCCGGCACACCCTGAACCTCCTGAACGCATGGCTCGCCGCCACGCCGTACACGACGTCCCGTCTGGTCGTCGTCACCACGGACGAGGACGCCCCGGTCCTCGAAGCCGTCCGCGGCCTGGTCCGTTCCGCGGCGAACGAACACCCCGGCCGCCTGGCCCTGCTCACCCGCGACCCGGGCACGCCCCAAGTCCCGTCCCCGGCCCTGCTCCTGGGCGCCTACGACGCGGGCGAGACGGAGATGGCCGCACGCGGCACCGAGCTGGCCGCACTCCGCCTGAACCGTCACGAGTCCGGCGCCCCGGACGCCCGCGACATCTGGACAGGCCCGGGCAGTGTGCTCATCACCGGTGGCACGGGCGGCATCGGCGCGGCCCTGGCACGGCATCTCGTCACCCGCCACGGCACACGCGACCTGTTGCTCGTGTCCCGGCGCGGTGCGGACGCCCCCGGCGCGGCCGAACTGCGCACCGAACTGATCCAGGCCGGCGCCCGTGTCGACATCGCCGCCTGCGACGTGGCCGACCACGACGCACTGGCCGACCTACTCACCGGCCGCACCATCGGCGCCGTCATCCACGCGGCCGGCGTCCTCGACGACGGTGTCCTCACCACGCTCACGCCCGAACGCCTCTCCGCAGTCCTCCGCCCCAAGGCCGACGCCGCACGGCACTTGCACGAACTCCTCCCCCACGTACGGGCATTCGTCCTGCTGTCCTCGGCGGCCGGCACCTTCGGAGGCACCGGACAGGCGAACTACGCCGGCGCCAACGCCTACCTCGACGGCCTGGCCGAAGACCGCCGTCGTCACGGCCTGCCCGCGCACTCCCTTGCCTTCGGGCCGTGGGACACAGCCGACGGCATGACCGGCGAGCTCGACCGCCCCGACCGCGAACGCCTGGCACGCTCCGGCTTCCGCCCCCTCACCGTCGAGGAGGGGCTGGCCCTGTTCGACACGGCCACAGCCTGCGCCGGAGACCCCCCGATCCTGGTGCCCGTACGGCTCGACCATCAAGCCCTGCGGTCGCGTGCCGACGTCCCACCGCTGCTCCGGGGCCTGTTCCGGCCCCGTACGAGCCGCGCCGGTGCCGACGACCTCCCGCGGCGTCTCGCCGGGAAGACGGTGGAAGAACAGCGGGCCCTGCTTCTGGACGTCGTCCGCGCCCGCGCCGCGGCTGTCCTCGGCCACGACGACGACGCGACCGTCGAACCCAGCCGTGCCTTCCGGGACCTGGGCTTCGACTCGCTGACCGCCGTCGAGCTGCGCAACGCGCTCGCCGCGGCGACGGGCCTGCGCCTGCCTACCACCCTGGTCTTCGACCACCCCTCGGCAGAGGCCCTGGCCACTTACCTGCGCGAGCAGCTGGCAGGCACGACGGCGAGCTCGGAGCCGGCGCCGCCCGCGGCGCCTCTCGCGGACGACCCGGTGGTGATCGTGGGGATGGCGTGCCGTTTCCCGGGGGATGTGTCGTCGCCGGAGGATTTGTGGCGGCTGGTGTCCGAGGGTGTGGACGCGGTGGGTGAGTTCCCGTCCGATCGTGGCTGGGATCTGGAGCGGCTGTATCACCCGGATCCGGAGCACAGCGGTACGTCCTCGGCCCGGGCCGGTGGCTTCCTCGCCGACGTCGCCGGCTTTGATCCCGAGTTCTTCGGGATGAGTCCGCGGGAGGCGTTGGCGACGGATGCGCAGCAGCGGTTGCTGCTGGAGTCGGTGTGGGAGGCGGTCGAGGGGGCGGGTGTCGATCCGACGTCGTTGCGGGGCAGCCGGACGGGTGTCTTCGCCGGTGTGATGTACAACGACTACCGGGAGTTGCTGCCGGGGGAGGAGTACGAGGCCTTCCGTGGTAACGGCAGCGCGCCGAGCGTCGCCTCGGGTCGTGTGGCGT
>NZ_VJZC01000389.1 GCF_009377185.1 Streptomyces spongiae | reverse complement strand
GGTAGGGGCGGCGGGGGCGAGGAACCCTACTTGGACGACTCCACCGCATGCCCCCCGAACTGGTTCCGCAGCGCAGCGATCAGCTTCATCTGGGGAGAGTCGTCCTGCCGCGAGGCGAACCGGGCGAACAGCGACGCGGTGATCGCCGGCAACGGCACCGAGTTGTCGATGGCGGCCTCCACGGTCCATCGCCCCTCACCCGAGTCCTCCGCGTACCCGCGCAACTTCTCCAGGTGCTCGTCCTCGTCGAGCGCGTTGACCGCGAGGTCGAGGAGCCAGGAGCGGATGACCGTCCCCTCCTGCCAGGAGCGGAACACCTCGCGGACGGAGGTCACGGAGTCCACCTTCTCCAGCAGCTCCCACCCCTCGGCGTAGGCCTGCATCATCGCGTACTCGATCCCGTTGTGGACCATCTTCGCGAAGTGCCCGGCGCCCACCCTGCCCGCGTGGACGTACCCGTACGGCCCCTCCGGCTTGAGCGCCTCGAAGATCGGGTGGAGCCGTTCCACGTGCTCCTTGTCACCGCCGACCATCAGCGCATAGCCGTTCTCCAGGCCCCAGACCCCGCCGGAGACACCCGCGTCCACGAAACCGATCCCGTACTCGGCCAGTTGCTCGGCGTGCTTCTCGTCGTCCGTCCAGCGCGAGTTGCCGCCGTCGACGACCGTGTCGCCGGGCGACAGGAGGCCGGCCAGCTCGTCGACGACCGACTGCGTGGGGCCGCCCGCGGGCACCATCACCCACACCACACGCGGGCCCTCCAGCCTCTCCACGAGTTCCTGGAGGCTGCTCACGTCGGAGACGTCGGGATTGCGGTCGTAGCCGACGACGGTGTGGCCCGCGCGGCGGATCCGCTCGCGCATGTTGCCGCCCATCTTGCCGAGGCCGATGAGTCCGAGCTGCATCTCAGTTCACTTCTCCCAGATCGTTTCGAAGACTGCGGTAGGTGGCCACCAGAGAGGCCGTCGAGGCGTCGAGACCGGGGATGGCAGCGCCCTCCGTCAGCGCCGGCTCCACGCGCTTCGCCAGGACCTTGCCCAGCTCGACGCCCCATTGGTCGAAGGAGTCGATGTTCCAGACGGCTCCCTGGACGAACACCTTGTGCTCGTAGAGGGCGATGAGCTGACCCAGCACCGACGGGGTCAACCCCTTGGCCAGGACGGTCGTCGTCGGGCGGTTGCCGCGGAACGTGCGGTGCGCCACCTGCTCCTCGGGCACCCCCTCCGCCCGTACCTCCTCGGCCGTCTTGCCGAAGGCGAGCGCCTGGCCCTGCGCGAACAGGTTCGCCATCAACAGGTCGTGCTGCGCGGCGAGTTCGTCCCCTAGTTCCTCCACCGGGCGGGCGAAACCGATCAGGTCGGCCGGGATCAGCTTCGTGCCCTGGTGCAGCAGTTGGTAGTAGGCGTGCTGGCCGTTCGTCCCCGGTGTGCCCCACACCACCGGACCCGTCTGCCACTCCACCGGATGCCCGTCCCGGTCCACCGACTTGCCGTTGGACTCCATGTCCAGCTGCTGGAGGTAGGCCGTGAACCTGGACAGGTAGTGGCTGTACGGCAGCACGGCGTGCGACTGGGCGTCGAAGAAGTTGTCGTACCAGATGCCCAACAGGCCCAGCAGCAAAGGGGCGTTCGACTCGGCCGGTGCGTTCAGGAAGTGCTTGTCGACCGTCCTGAAGCCGTCCAGCAGCTCTCGGAAGCGGTCAGGGCCGATCGCGACCATCAGCGACAGCCCGATCGCCGAGTCGAACGAGTACCGTCCGCCGACCCAGTCCCAGAACTCGAACATGTTGTCCGGGTCGATCCCGAAGCCGGTGACCTTCTCGGCGTTCGTCGACAGCGCCACGAAGTGCCGGGCGACCGCCTTCTCCTCGCCGCCCAGACCGGCCAGCAGCCAGGAACGGGCCGACGTCGCGTTCGTGATCGTCTCGATCGTCGTGAACGTCTTGGACGCCACGATGAACAGCGTCTCGGCAGGGTCCAGGTCCCGTACCGCCTCGTGGAGGTCGGCACCGTCCACGTTCGACACGAAACGGAACGTCAGGTCGCGTGCCGTGAAGGGCCGCAGCGCCTCATACGCCATCGCCGGGCCCAGGTCCGAGCCGCCGATGCCGATGTTGACGACGTTCCTGATGCGCCTGCCGGTGTGGCCGGTCCACTCGCCGGAGCGGACCCGGTCCGCGAACGCGCTCATCTTGTCGAGCACGGCGTGCACACGCGGCACCACGTTCTCGCCGTCGACCTCGATCACGGCGTCCCGCGGGGCGCGCAGAGCCGTGTGGAGGACGGCACGGTTCTCGGTGACGTTGATCCTCTCGCCGCGGAACATGGCGTCCCGGAGGCCGAACACGTCCGTCGCGGTGGCCAGTTCCTGGAGGAGGGCGAGGGTCTCGTCGTTGATCAGGTGCTTGGAGTAGTCGATGTGGAGGTCGCCCACGCGTACGGTGTAGCGCTCGGCGCGGCCCGGGTCCGCCGCGAACAGTTCGCGCAGGTCGGGGTGGAGCATCACGTCCGCGCGGTGGTCCTGCAGCGCGGTCCACTCGGGGCGCAGGGTGGGCTTGGGGACGTCAGACATGGGCGGCGGTCTCCTTGGCGGTGCCCTCGCCGCGCAGGGCGACGGCGTACATCTCGTCCGCGTCGAGGCGGCGCAGTTCCTCGGCGATCAGCTCGGAGGTGGGGCGCACCTTCAGGGCGAGGGTGCGCGCCGGCTGGTCCGGCAGGGTGAGCGTGGCCAGCGGGCCCTCGGGGCGGTCGATGACGATCTCGCCCTTCTCGGTGCCGAGGCGAACACCGGTGACGACCGGCCCGGCGGTGATCACCCGCTCGACCGAAACGCCCAGCCGCGCCTCCAGCCAGCGGGCCAGCAGCTCGGCGCTCGGGTTGTCGGCCTCGCTCTCGACAGCCGCCGAGATGATCCTCGCCCGGGCCTGGTCGAGCGCGGCGGCCAGCATCGAGCGCCACGGAGTGAGCCGGGTCCAGGCAAGGTCGGTGTCGCCCGGCGCGTACGAGGTGACCCGCTGCTCCAGCGCGGCGATGGGCGCCTCGACGGCGTACATGTCGGTGATCCGGCGTTGGGCCAGGGCCCCGAGCGGGTCCTTCGCGGGCACGTCGGGCGCGTTCACCGGCCACCAGACGACGACCGGCGCGTCGGGCAGCAGCAGCGGCAGGACCACGGAGTCGGCGTGGTCGGACACCTCGCCGTACATCCGCAGGATGACCGTTTCACCGGTGCCCGCGTCGGCGCCCACGCGGACCTCGGCGTCCAGGTGGGCCCTGGTGCGGTCGCGCGGGGTGCGGGCGTGCCGCTTGATGACGACCAGGGTGCGCGAGGGGTGCTCGTGCGAGGCCTCCTCGGCGGCCTTGATCGAGTCGTAGGCGTTCTCCTCGTCGGTCACGATGACCATCGTGAGGACCATGCCCACGGCGGGAGTGCCGATGGCCCGGCGTCCCTGTACGAGCGCCTTGTTGATCTTGCTTGCCGTGGTGTCGGTGAGGTCGATCTTCATGGCCTGCGCCAGCTCCGTCCGTCTCGTGCGAGCATCTCGTCGGCTTCCTCGGGCCCCCAGGAGCCCGAGGCGTACTGCGCCGGCCTGCCGTTGCGGTCCCAGTACTCCTCGATCGGGTCGAGGATCTTCCAGGACTCCTCCACCTCCTGGTGGCGGGGGAAGAGGTTGGCGTCACCGAGCAGTACATCCAGGATCAGGCGTTCGTACGCCTCCGGGCTGGACTCCGTGAACGACTCGCCGTACGCGAAGTCCATGGACACGTCCCGGATCTCCATCGAGGTACCCGGCACCTTGGACCCGAAGCGTACGGTCATGCCCTCGTCGGGCTGGACGCGGAAGACGATCGCGTTCGCGCCGAGCTCCTCGGTGGCGGTGGAGTCGAAGGGCGAGTGGGGCGCGCGCTGGAAGACCACGGCGATCTCCGTCACCCGGCGGCCCAGGCGCTTGCCGGTCCGCAGATAGAAGGGGACGCCCGCCCAGCGCCGGTTGTCGACCTCCAGCTTGACCGCCGCGTACGTGTCGGTCCGCGACGTCGGCGCGATGCCCTCCTCCTGGAGGTACCCGGGCACCTTCGCCCCGCCCTGCCAGCCGGGCGCGTACTGACCGCGCACGGTGTGCGCCCCGAGGTCCTCCGGCAGCCGCACGGACTTCAGGACCTTGAGCTTCTCGGTGAGCAGCGACTCGGCGTCGAAGGCGATGGGCTCCTCCATCGCGGTCAGCGCCAGGAGCTGGAGCAGATGGTTCTGGATGACGTCCCGGGCCGATCCGATGCCGTCGTAGTAGCCGGCGCGGCCACCGATGCCGATGTCCTCGGCCATCGTGATCTGGACGTGGTCGACGTACGACCTGTTCCAGATCGGCTCGTACATCTGGTTCGCGAAGCGCAGCGCCAGTATGTTCTGGACGGTCTCCTTGCCGAGGTAGTGGTCGATGCGGAACACCTGCTCCGGGTCGAACACCTCGTGCACGATCGCGTTCAGCTCCCGGGCACTGGCCAGGTCGTGGCCGAACGGCTTCTCGATGACCGCACGCCGCCAGGAACCCTCCGGAGCGTCCGCCAGACCGTGCTTCTTCAACTGCTGGGCGACCTTCGGGAAGAACCTCGGCGGAACGGAGAGGTAGAAGGCGAAGTTGCCTCCGGTGCCGCGGGAGGCGTCCAACTCCTCGACCGCATCGCGCAGTTGCTTGAACGCGTCGTCGTCGTCGAAGTCGCCCGGTACGAACCGCATGCCCTCGGCGAGCTGCGTCCAGACCTCCTCACGGAACTCCGTACGGGCGTGCTCGCGCACCGCGTCGTGCACCACCTGCGCGAAGTCCTGGTCCTCCCAGTCGCGGCGCGCGAACCCGACGAGCGAGAAGCCCGGCGGCAGCAGTCCGCGGTTGGCCAGGTCGTACACGGCCGGCATCAGCTTCTTGCGGGACAGGTCACCCGTCACTCCGAAGATGACCAGGCCCGAGGGGCCCGCGACGCGGGGGAGACGGCGGTCGCGAGGGTCACGGAGGGGGTTGGACCCGTACTCCTCGGCCGCGTTCCCAGCGGCTCCGGTCCCGGTCCCGGTGAGAACCTCGTCGCTCATTCCCCGTCAACTCCCTTCCTGCTCAAGGACTTGGCGACCGCGCCCAGCAGCTCCTGCCAGGCCACCGCGAACTTCGCCACGCCCTCGTCCTCCAACAGCTTCACGACCTCGTCGTACGGAATCCCGAGCGCCTCCACGGCCGACAGGTCGGCCCGCGCCTGGGCGTAGCCCCCGGACACCGTGTCGCCCTTGACGGCGCCGCGCTCGGCCGTGGCGTTCAGCGTGGCCTCCGGCATGGTGTTGACCGTGCCCGGAGCGACCAGCTCGTCGACGTACAGCGTGTCCTTGTACGCCGGGTCCTTCACGCCCGTGGAGGCCCACAGCGGACGCTGCTTGTGGGCGCCCGTCGGGACCAGCGCGGTCCAGCGGTCAGAGCCGAACACCTCCTCGTACGCCTCGTAGGCGAGTCGGGCGTTGGCGAGGGCCGCCCTGCCCCTGAGAGCGAGGGCCTCGTCGGTGCCGAGCTTCGTCAGCCGCTTGTCGACCTCCGTGTCGACGCGGGAGACGAAGAAGGAGGCGACGGAGTGGATGGCGGACAGGTCGAGGCCGGCCGCCTGCGCCTTCTCCAGACCGGTGAGGTAGGCGTCCATGACCTCGCGGTAACGCTCCAGCGAGAAGATCAGCGTCACGTTGACGCTGATGCCGAGGCCGATGACCTCGGTGATCGCCGGGATGCCGGCCTTCGTCGCCGGAATCTTGATCATGACGTTCGGGCGGTCCACCAGCCAGGCGAGCTGCTGGGCCTCGGCGATCGTCGCGGCCGTGTTGTGCGCCAGGCGCGGGTCCACCTCGATGGAGACCCGGCCGTCGCGGCCGGAGGTCGCGTCGTACACCGGACGGAGGACGTCGGCGGCGGCGCGGACGTCGGCGGTCGTCATCATCCGTACCGCCTCGTCGACCGTCACACCGCGTACGGCCAGACCGGCGAGCTGCTCCTCGTAACCCTCACCGGAGCCGATCGCGGCCTGGAAGATGGACGGGTTGGTGGTGACACCCACCACGTGCTTCTTCTCGATGAGTTCGGCGAGGTTGCCGGAGGTGATGCGCTCGCGGGAGAGGTCGTCGAGCCAGATGGACACGCCTTCGTCGGAGAGGCGCTTGAGAGGTTCCGCGGCTGTGGTCGCCGCGCTTGCTTCGGTGGTCACAGTGATCATCTTCCTTCAGGCGCTCGCGTCAACCGCGGACGGCCGCGAGAGATTCCTTGGCGGCGGCGACGACGTTCTCGGGGGTGAAGCCGTACTCGGCGAACAGGGTCTTGGCATCGGCGGAGGCGCCGAAGTGCTCCAGCGAGACGATCCGCCCGGCGTCACCGACGAACCGGTGCCAGGTGAGCCCGATACCCGCCTCGACCGCGACGCGGGCCTTCACGTCCGGCGGCAGCACGCTCTCGCGGTACGCGCGCGGCTGCTCCTCGAACCACTCCACGGACGGCATCGACACCACCCGCGTACCGACCCCCTCGGCCTCCAGCCGCTCGCGCGCGGCGACGGCGAGCTGGACCTCGGAACCGGTGGCGATCAGGACCACGTCCGGCGTCCCGGTCGAGGAGTCCTGGAGGACGTAACCCCCCTTCGCCGCAGCGGGGTTGGGGGCGTACGTGGGCACGCCCTGACGGGTCAGCGCGAGGCCGTGCGGGGCCGGGTGGGTGGTGTGCCGCCTGAGGATCTCGGCCCAGGCGATGGCGGTCTCGTTGGCGTCGGCCGGGCGGACGACGTTCAGGCCCGGGATGGCGCGCAGCGAGGCGAGGTGCTCGATCGGCTGGTGGGTGGGGCCGTCCTCGCCCAGGCCGATGGAGTCGTGCGTCCACACGTACGTCACCGGGAGCTGCATCAGCGCGGACAGGCGTACGGCGTTGCGCATGTAGTCGGAGAAGACGAGGAACGTGCCGCCGTAGATGCGGGTGTTGCCGTGCAGCGCGATGCCGTTCATCTCCGCGGCCATGGAGTGCTCGCGGATGCCGAAGTGGATCGTGCGGCCGTAAGGGTTCGCCTCGGGCAGCGGGTTGCCGGCCGGGAGGAACGAACTCGTCTTGTCGATGGTGGTGTTGTTGGAGCCGGCCAGGTCGGCCGAGCCGCCCCACAGCTCGGGGATCACCGCGCCGAGCGCCTGCAGCACCTTGCCGGACGCGGCACGCGTGGCGACGGAGGCTCCCTCCTCGAAGGCCGGCAGCGCCTGCTCCCAGCCCTCGGGCAGCCGGCCCGCGACCACCCGGTCGAACAACTGCGCGCGTTCGGGGGTGGTGCTGCGCCACTCGTCGAGCTGCTTGCCCCAGGCGACGTGCGCCTCGGCACCCCGGTCGAGGGCCTGCCGTGTGTGCGCCAGTACCTCGTCCGCGACCTGGAACGTCTCGTCCGGGTTGAAACCGAGGACGCGCTTGGTGGCGGCTACCTCGTCCTCGCCGAGCGCCGAGCCGTGCGCGGCCTCGGTGTTCTGGGCGTCCGGCGCGGGCCAGGCGATGATCGTGCGCATGGCGATGATCGAGGGGCGCGCGGTCTCGGCCTGCGCGGCCCTGAGCGCGTCGTGGAGCTCGTGGACGTCGATGTCGCCGTTGAAGGCGGGCTCGATCCGCTGGACGTGCCAGCCGTACGCCTCGTACCGCTTCAGCACGTCCTCGGAGAACGCGGTCGCGGTGTCGCCCTCGATGGAGATGTGGTTGTCGTCGTAGAGGAAGACCAGGTTGCCGAGCTTCTGGTGGCCCGCGAGGGAGGACGCCTCGGCGGAGATGCCCTCCTCCAGGTCGCCGTCCGAGACGATCGCCCAGACGGTGTGGTCGAAGGGGGACTCGCCCTCGGGGGCGTCCGGGTCGAACAGGCCGCGCTCGTAGCGGGCGGCCATCGCCATGCCCACCGCGTTGGCGACGCCCTGGCCGAGCGGGCCGGTGGTGGTTTCGACGCCCGCCGTGTGCCCGTACTCGGGGTGACCGGGTGTCTTGGACCCGTGCGTGCGGAACGCCTTCAGATCGTCCAGCTCCAGCTCGTACCCGGCGAGGAAGAGCTGGGTGTAAAGCGTGAGGGAGGTGTGGCCGGGGGAGAGCACGAAGCGGTCGCGGCCGGTCCACTCGGGGTCGGCGGGGTCGTGCCGCATCACCTTCTGAAAGAGGGTGTACGCGGCCGGTGCGAGGCTCATCGCGGTGCCCGGGTGGCCGTTGCCGACCTTCTGCACGGCGTCGGCCGCGAGGAGCCGGGCGGTGTCGACGGCACGGCGGTCGAGGTCGGTCCACTCGAAGCGGTCGGTTGTCTGCGTACTCATCTTCAAGAAGTCCTCACAGAGCGGGTTGCCATGGCCGGTTCGTCTTCAAAACTAAAAGTCTGACTTTTACGGGGGAAGGTCTGTCTGTGTCAGTCTTCGGTGAAAGTGGGACAGCGACCTCAGGGCGGCCTTCAGGGCAGACTGCTCGGCAGACGCAGACGCAGACGCAGACGCAGACGCAGACGCAGACGCCGTAGGGCCGAGCCGCAGTGAGAGGGACATGGCGCACAGAACCTCCCCGGATGGTGATGGGATCAAGACGTTTCCCTTCCCCGTCGACCTCAGCCTCTCCGGCGTCGGCATGCAGGTCGGCCGTATGGACCCGGACCGCACCTGGCACCCGGACGTACCGCTGGAGCGCGTGCACCGCATCGACTTCCACGTGGTCATGCTGTTCGGCGGCGGCCCCGTGACCCACATGATCGACTTCGCCGAGTACGAGGCCGCCGACGGCGACCTGTTGTGGATCCGCCCCGGCCAGGTCCACCGCTTCTCCCGCACGGCCGGGTACCGCGGGACCGTGCTGATCATGCAGCCCGGCTTCCTCCCGCGAGCCACCGTCGAGGCGACCGGCCTCTACCGCTATGACCTGCCGCCCCTTCTGCGCCCGGACGCGGCCCAACTCGCCGCTCTGCGGCACTCTCTCGACCAGTTGGAACGTGAGTACACCGACACCGAGACCCTCCCGCTCAGCCTGCACACCGCGGTACTGCGGCACTCCCTGACGGCGTTCCTGCTCCGCCTGTCCCACCTCGCGGCCGGCTCGGCGGAAGCCGAGCGCCTGTACGCCGACACCACCTTCACCCGTTTCCGGGAGGCCGTCGAGAAGGGGTTCGCGGCCAACCACAGCGTCAGCGCGTACGCCGACGCGCTCGGTTACTCCCGTCGTACGCTGGTGCGCGCTGTTCGCGCCGCCACGGGTCAGACACCCAAGGGCTTCATCGACAAGCGGGTCGTTCTGGAGGCCAAGCGGCTGCTGGCCCACACGGACATGCCGATCGGGCGTGTCGGAGCCGCTGTGGGGTTTCCCGACTCGGCCAACTTCTCCAAGTTCTTCCAGTTGCACACGGGGGTTACTCCGGTGGGGTTTCGGGCGGAGTTGCGG
>NZ_VJZC01000388.1 GCF_009377185.1 Streptomyces spongiae | reverse complement strand
GCCGTGGTACGGCCGGGCCCTTCCCGTGAGTTCGCGGACCCGCGAGGGTGCACCGCTCGCCGGTTGTCGCGATCAGCCTGTGGTCAGGCCTTCTTGGTCTCCCAGAAGATCTTGTCGATCTGGGCGATGTAGTCGAGGGCCTTCTGACCCGTCGCCGGGTCCGTGGACCCCTTGGCGGCCGAGAGGGCCTTGAGGGCGTCGTTGACCAGCTGGTGCAGCTCCGGGTACTTCTCGAAGTGCGGCGGCTTGAAGTAGTCGCTCCAGAGGACGGAGACATGGTGCTTGGCGAGCTCGGCGCGCTGCTCCTTGATGACGGTCGCGCGAGCCTGGAAGTGCGGGTCGTCGTTGGCGGCCATCTTCTCCTGCACGGCCTTCACCGACTCCGCCTCGATGCGGGCCTGGGCCGGGTCGTACACACCGCAGGGCAGGTCGCAGTGGGCGCTGACCTTGACCTTGGGGGCAAACAGGCGGGAAAGCATGGAGCATTCCTTCCTCGTGATCGTCTTCTCAGGTGCGACATTACTCCGTGGGAGTCGGGTTTTCGCGGGTGCCCCCATGGGCTTAGGACAAAAGTCCGGGGTGAGACTGGGACTGGTGGAGGATCCGACCGGGGAGGTGCCGGTGATGCCGGAGCTGTCGCAGGAGACCGAGCGGGGGAGTGCGTTGCTGCCGTTCGGGGTGGCCGAGGTGACCGGGCCGTCGATGGTGCCCACCCTCCGGCACGGGGACCGGCTGGTCGTGCACTACGGGGCGCGGCTGAGGGCCGGTGACGTGGTCGTCCTGCGGCATCCCTTCCAGCAGGACCTGCTCGTGGTGAAGCGGGCCGCCGAGCGGCGTGAGGGTGGCTGGTGGGTGCTGGGCGACAATCCGTACGCCGGTGGGGACAGCACGGATTACGGCGCCGTGCCGGACGAGCTCGTGCTCGGCAAGGTGCGGTTCCGGTACCGGCCCCGGCCCGATGGTCAGCGCTCGCCGTTCGCGCTCGTCCGCTGGGTACTGGTGGCCGCCCGGCCCGTACTCGCCGACCGGTCCGCCTCCAGGCGTTTGCGGGCCCGGTAGGCGGCCACGTTGGCGCGGGTCGCGCAGCGGTCGGAGCAGTAGCGCCGGGAGCGGTTCGTGGACGTGTCGAGGTAGGCGTTGCGGCAGGGAGCCGCCTCGCACAGGCCCAGGCGGTCCACGCCGTACTCGGTGAGGTGGAAGGCCAGGCCCATCGCGGCGATGGCGGCGTAGCCCGCGGTCGCGTTCGACGGGTGGTCCGCCAGGTGCATGTGCCACAGGGGGCGCCCGTCGTCGTCCCGGAAGTCGTGTCCGGAGATCTGCGGGCTCACGGGGAACTCCAGGAGCAGTGAGTTCAGCAGGTCCACGGCGAGTGTCTCGTCGCCGGTGTCCGCCGCCTCGAAGACCGCGCGCAGCCGTGCCCGGACCGAGCGGAAGCGGGTCACATCGGCGTCGGTGGTGCGGCGGGCCGCCGACTGGCTGCTCCCGAAGAGGTCGCGCACGGCGTCCACCGAGGTGAGCGTGTCCGTGCCCCGGACCGGCTCCTCCGTGTTGACGAGACGGACCGCGTAGTCCGAGTAATAGGCCAGTTCCACTTGTAGTCCTTACGGGGGCGCTCTATTGTCGTGCGGGCGGAGAAGTAACGACTGACTGTGCTTTCAGGGTATTACGGGGCGCGGCGGAGACACAGTGCTGAAAGGGGCTCCCATGACGACCACCACCGGAACCGACTGGCAGGCCTGGCAGGAGAGCTGGGACCGGCAGCAGGAGTGGTACATGCCGGACCGCGAGGAGCGGTTCCGGGTGATGCTGGACATGGTCGAGGCCCTCGCCGGTCCCGCACCCCGTGTTCTGGATCTCGCCTGTGGCACGGGAAGTATCACGGCCAGGCTGCTCGCACGGTTCCCGGAGGCCACCAGCGTCGGAGTCGACCTCGACCCGGCCCTCCTGGCCATCGCCGAGGGCACCTTCGCCGCCGACGACCGGGTCGTATTCGTGACGGCCGACCTGAAGGACCCCGATTGGGTGACGCGGCTGCCGTACGACACGTACGACGCCGTGCTGACCGCCACGGCCCTGCACTGGCTGCACACCGAACCCCTCGCGGCCCTCTACGGTCAGGTCGCGGAGCTCGTCCGCGACGGCGGTGTCTTCATGAACGCGGACCACATGATCGACGAGAGCACGCCCAGGATCAACGCGGCCGAGCGCGCCCACCGGCACGGCGGTATGGATCAGGCCAAGGAGAAGGGCGCCGTCGACTGGGCCGAATGGTGGCAGCTGGCCGCTCAGGACCCCGTCCTCGCCGAGCCCACCGCCCGCCGCTTCGAGATCTACGGCGAGCACGCCGAGGGCGACACCCCGTCCGTCGAGTGGCACGCACGCACCCTGCGCGAGAAGGGCTTCGCCGAGGCCCGGCCGGTGTGGCGCTCGCCCTCGGACGCGCTGGTGCTGGCGCTCAAGTAGCGCAAGGGACGCGGGTTCGGGCCAGGGACGCAGGTTCGGGCCTGCGCGCGGGTCCGGCCTGCGGGTCCGGCCTGCGGGTCCGGCCTGCGGGTCCGGCGTACGAGTCCGGCGCGCGGCCTGTGCCTCGGCAGGCGAGAGGGGCGGTACGAAGACTCGTACCGCCCCTCTCGGGCTGTTCTCAGCGTTCAGCTCAGCGGAGCGTCACAGGACCTTCGACAGGAACGACTGCGTGCGCTCGTGCTGCGGGTTCGTCAGGACGTCGCGGGGGTTGCCCGACTCGACGACCACGCCGCCGTCCATGAAGACGAGGCTGTCGCCGACCTCGCGGGCGAAGCCCATCTCGTGGGTGACGACGACCATCGTCATACCGGACTCGGCGAGGTCCCGCATGACGTCGAGCACGTCACCGACCAGCTCGGGGTCGAGCGCCGAGGTCGGCTCGTCGAAGAGCATGAGCTTCGGGTCCATCGCCAGCGCACGGGCGATGGCCACGCGCTGCTGCTGGCCGCCGGAGAGCTGGGTCGGGTAGCTGCCCGCCTTGTCGGCGAGGCCGACGCGGTCCAGAAGCTCCAGGGCACGCGTCCGGGCCTGGCCCTTGTTGACGCCCTTGACCTGGACCGGCGCCTCGATGACGTTCTCCACCGCCGTCATGTGCGGGAACAGGTTGAAGCGCTGGAAGACCATGCCGATGTCCCGGCGCTTCAGGGCGACCTCGCTGTCCTTGAGCTCGTACAGCTTGTCGCCCTTCTGGCGGTAGCCGACCAGCTCCCCGTCCACGTACAGACGGCCGGCGTTGACCTTCTCCAGGTGGTTGATGCAGCGGAGGAAGGTCGACTTGCCGGAGCCGGAGGGGCCGATGAGGCAGAACACCTCGCCGGACTTCACCTCCAGGTCGATGCCCTTGAGGACCTGCACGTGGCCGAACGACTTGTGGACGCCCTCGGCCTTCACCATGGCGGTCATGCGGTGCCTCCCGTCGACGCCGGACGGTTCGACAGGGACAGCAGATTGGCCCTGATCCTCTGCAGCGGGGTCGGCGGCAACTGGCGGCTGGAGCCGCGCGCGTAGTACCGCTCGACGTAGTACTGGCCCACGCTCAGGATCGAGGTGAGGATCAGGTACCAGGCGGCGGCCAGGAAGAGCATCTCGACCGTGGCGCCGGAGGTCTGGCCGATGTCCTGGGCGTACCGCAGCAGTTCGTAGTACTGGACCGCGGCCACCAGCGAGGTCGTCTTGAGCATGTTGATGACCTCGTTGCCCGTGGGCGGCACGATCACGCGCATCGCCTGCGGGATGACGATCCGGCGCAGGGTCTTGCCGTGGCTCATGCCGAGCGCGTGCGCGGCCTCCGTCTGGCCCTCGTCGACGGCCAGCAGACCGGCACGGCAGATCTCCGCCATGTACGCGGCCTCGTTCAGGCCGAGTCCGAGCAGCGCCGTCAGGAACGGCGTCATGAAGTCGGACCACTCGTCCTTGTACACCGGCCCGAGGTTGACGTACTCGAAGACGAAGCCGAGGTTGAACCAGACGAACAGCTGGACCAGGACCGGGGTGCCCCGGAAGAACCAGATGTAGAACCACGCGATCGACGAGGTCACCGGGTTCTTCGACAGCCGCATCACGGCGAGGACGATGCCGCCGACGATGCCGATGATCATCGACAGCAGCGTCAGCAGCAGCGTTTCGCGGACGCCCGTGAGGATGCGGTCGTTGAAGAAGTAGTCGGGGATCGCACCCCAGTTGATGTTGCCGCCCGCGAACGCCCAGATCAGCAGCCCCAGGATGCCGAGGGCGACGACCGCGGCGACGTACCGGCCGTAGTGCCGGACCGGGATGGCCTTGATGGCCTCCGGCCCGGTCGGCGGGGTGTCCGCCGGCCTGTCCGTCTTCTTGATGTCAGTCACGGATGTTGCCTTTCAGTGACGCGATGAGGGGTACGCGCTCACTTGCCACCGTTGAGGGTGGCTTCCTTGACCGCGCCGTCCGCGACGCCCCACTTCTGGATGATCTTGTCGTACTCGCCGTTCGCGATGATCGCGTCCAGCGCCGCCTTGATGGCGTCCCGCAGCTCGGTGTTCGACTTGGCGATCGCTATGCCGTACGGGGCCGCCTCGACCTGCTCGCCGACGAGCTCGAAGTCCTTGCCGCCGCCCGAGGTCTTCACCGCGTACGCGGCGACCGGGAAGTCGGAGGAACCGGCGTTCGCGCCGCCGGAGCGCAGCCGGGTCTGGGCCTGCTGGTCATTGTCGAATGCCTCGATGGCGATCGTCTTGCCCTTGGGGCACTTCTTCGCCTCGGCCTTGGCCAGGTCCTGCGAGACCGTGCCGCGCTGGAGGACCAGCTTCTTGCCACACAGGTCGGACCAGGTCTTGATGCCCTGGGTGTCGCCCTTCTTGGTGTAGATCGAGACACCCGCGGTGAAGTAGTCGACGAAGTCGACGCCCTCGCCGACCTTCTTGCCGGTCTCGGAGTCGACACCCTCCTGACGGTCCTTGGTGTCCGTCATGGCCGACATGGCGATGTCGTAGCGCTTGGAGCGCAGACCGCCGAGCAGCGTGTCGAAGGTGCCGTTCTCGAACTCGAACTTCACGCCGAGCTGCTTGCCCATCGCGTCGGCCAGGTCGGGGTCGATTCCGGCCGTCTTTCCGGAGTCGTCCTTGAACTCCACGGGCGCGTACGCGATGTCCGAGCCGACCTTGACGACCCCCGCCTTGCGGATGTCCGCGGGCAGCTTGTCGGCCAGCGGCGCGGAGCTGGAGTTCGCGGTCTCCGAGTCGCTGCCGCTGTCCTTGGTCTGGTCACCGCAGCCGGTGAGCAGCAGGGTGCCCGCTACCGCGATCGCGCCGACCGCGGCAGTCCGGGAGCGCATGGCGGTGGTGCGACGGGTCTTGCCTGCAGTCATGGTGGGGTCCTCCGGCGGGGTGGATGAGAGATACAACGGTTGTGCCGTTGGGTCGACGACAACACACGTCTTCGGGTGTGGCGACCTTGTGTGATTACGGCATCTTGCCATTCGGACTTGGGCATTCAGGTGACTGGATATGTCAAAATCGGATAACGGGTGACCCCCGAACCGCCGTGGGACGGTCCCTCAGGGCCGGATGCTGTGCGGGAATCCCTCCTTCCGGCCGAAAGATCTTCGGCGCGTCTCGGGATGCGGTCGAACGCGAACCTCGTGGGTGCGCGATGAGTAAACGGCTGCTGTGTGACATGTCACGGACGTCCTCGCGGGCTTCGGCAAATCCGGTCACATGCCACGTCTCCGGCGTGTGACCTTCGCGTGATGGACTCGTCCCCGATGCCGTCCGTCCGGTAAGAAGGTTCCTTACACCCCTCATCCGGGGCCCAGGGCGCGTGTGCGGCGCGCCCGTCGCGCATTGCCCGTGCGTATCCGGCCATCCGCCTGTACGTATCGGCCATTCGGCCATCCGTCCGTGCGTATAGGTCATCGGGACCTTGCGTGGTGCCCGCCCACACCCGACCGGGAGTGGACACCCTCAAACAATGAAGACTTAAGGGGTAAACACAACATGGCAGCGGAGATCGTGAATCCTCGCACCGACGGCAACGGCGGTATCGGCGGCAACGGCGCCAACGCGGACAAGGAAGGCGGGGGCGAGCCCCTCGATTCCTTCGACCCCGCCTTCGCGCTGCACCGTGGCGGCAAGATGGCCGTGCAGGCCACCGTGCCGGTCCGCGACAAGGACGACCTGTCCCTCGCCTACACGCCCGGCGTGGCCCGTGTGTGCACCGCCATCGCCGAGCAGCCGGACCTCGTCCACGACTACACGTGGAAGTCGTCCGTGGTCGCCGTGGTGACCGACGGTACGGCCGTCCTCGGCCTTGGCGACATCGGCCCGGAAGCCTCCCTCCCCGTGATGGAGGGCAAGGCGATCCTGTTCAAGCAGTTCGGGGGCGTCGACGCCGTGCCGATCGCGCTGGACTGCACGGACGTCGACGAGATCGTCGAGACCGTGGTCCGGCTCGCTCCCTCGTTCGGCGGTGTGAACCTGGAGGACATCTCGGCGCCGCGGTGCTTCGAGATCGAGCGGCGGCTGCAGGAGCGGCTGGACATCCCGGTCTTCCACGACGACCAGCACGGTACGGCGGTCGTGACGCTGGCGGCCCTGCGGAACGCCGCGCGGCTGTCCGGGCGGGAGCTGGGCGACCTGCGGGCCGTGATCTCGGGTGCGGGCGCGGCCGGGGTCGCCATCGCGAAGATGCTGATCGAGGCCGGGATCGGGGATGTCTCGGTGGCGGACCGCAAGGGCGTTGTCTCCGGTGACCGGGACGACCTGACCCCGGTCAAGCGGGAGCTCGCCGAGATCACGAACAAGTCCGGGCTGTCGGGGTCGCTGGAGGCGGCGCTGGAGGGTGCGGACGTGTTCATCGGGGTGTCCGGCGGTACGGTGCCGGAGCCGGCGGTGGCGTCGATGGCCGAGGGGGCGTTCGTGTTCGCCATGGCCAACCCGAACCCCGAGGTGCATCCCGAGGTCGCCCACAAGTACGCGGCCGTGGTCGCCACCGGGCGCTCCGACTTCCCGAACCAGATCAACAACGTGCTGGCGTTCCCCGGGATCTTCGCCGGGGCGCTGCAGGTGCGGGCCTCCCGGATCACCGAGGGCATGAAGATCGCGGCGGCTGACGCGCTGGCGTCGGTCGTCGGTGACGATCTCGCGGCCGACTACGTCATCCCGTCGCCCTTCGACGAGCGGGTCGCTCCCGCGGTGACGGCGGCGGTGGCGGCGGCGGCTCGTGCGGAGGGTGTGGCGCGCCGATAGCTCCGCGGGTTCCTGTGTGCGTTTGGGCTCCGTCCGAATGGGCGGGGCCCACGCGTTTGCCCGTGGCGGGCCTGGTGGGTGGTTCGTGGCGTGTGGGGCCGGCTGCGGGTTCGTTGTGGCTGGTCGCGCCCACGCGGCGGAGCCGCATATTCAACACAGCCCCGCGCCCCTAAGGGGCGCGTGCCCCCGCCGGTCGTCGAGTGTCTGCGGCGCCGTGGTGGCGGGTACGCCTACGCGTTTGTTCGTGGGTCGGGGGCGTGCCGCGAGGTCTCCGTCCTCGGTCCGGCGGGGCTGTGGGTATTTACGTGCTCGGTGGCGGACGCCGGCCGCTGCGGGCGGACACCTCCCGGCACACCCCCTTGGGTACGTACGCGGCTGCCGGGTGCGTCGTGGCTTTTTTGGGGGCGCGGGGAACTGCGCGACAAGCCAGAACGCACCCGCGGTCGCCCACGGAACAAGAACCCGGCAGACGAGACCGCGCCGCGCTCACCCCGGAGGGGCATGTCACAGCCAGGGCTGGTTCCCTCGGCACGGGTGGAGCCCTAGGGTCAAGGTCATGTTCGCTGCTTACGCTGCTCGGATTGACCGTGACCAGCCTCTTCAGGGGCTGGAGTTGGGGGAGCGACCGGCTCCCGAACCGAGGCCCGGCTGGACCACCGTGAAGGTGAAGGCGGCCTCACTGAACCATCACGACCTCTGGTCCCTGAAGGGTGTCGGGCTGGGCGAGGACAAGCTGCCGATGATCCTCGGGTGTGACGCGTCGGGCGTGGACGAGGACGGCAACGAGGTCGTGCTGCACTCGGTGATCGGCCAGAGCGGCCACGGGGTCGGTCCCAAGGAGCCCCGGTCCATCCTCACCGAGCGCTACCAGGGAGCGTTCGCCGAACTCGTCGCCGTACCCACGTGGAACGTGTTGCCGAAGCCCAAGGAGCTGTCGTTCGAGGAGGCGGCCTGTCTGCCCACGGCGTGGCTGACGGCGTATCGCATGCTCTTCACGAACGCCGGGGTCCGGCCGGGTGACTCGGTCCTCGTCCAGGGCGCCGGCGGTGGGGTCGCCACCGCGGCCATCGTGCTGGGCAAGGCCGCCGGTCTGCGGGTGTTCGCCACCAGCCGTGACGAGTCGAAGCGCAAGCGGGCCGTGGAACTGGGTGCGGTGGAGGCGCTGGAGTCGGGGGCGAGGCTCCCGGAGCGCGTCGACGCCGTCATCGAGACCGTGGGTGCCGCGACCTGGTCCCACTCCGTGAAGTCCCTGAAGCCCGGCGGCACACTCGTCATCTCGGGTGCCACCAGCGGCGACCGGCCCTCCCACGCCGAACTGACCCGCATCTTCTTCCTGGAGCTGAAGGTGGTGGGCTCCACCATGGGGACGAAGGACGAGTTGGAGGATCTGCTGTCCTTCTGCGCGGCGACGGGTGTGCGGCCCGTGATCGACGAGGTGCTGCCCCTGGACCGTGCGCGGGAGGGCTTCGAGCGGCTGGAGGCCGGCAATCTGTTCGGGAAGATCGTGCTGACGGCTCCTTGAGGGGCTGGGGGTTCCCTGTCTGTCGGGTGACCTCGTGAACGGCGGGTTCGGCGATGCCGAGCCCGCCGTTCGTGTGTTCGGAGGGTGCGCGGTGGAGGAGTTTGCGTCAACCAGGGTTGACATGAATGGGGGTGTCAACTTAGGTTGACGTCATGACCGAAGCAACGGATCTCGCAGCGCGTGCGGGTGACCGTGATCCGCGGATCGGACTGCGGGCGGTCGCCGCGCTGCGGAGGCTGCTGGAGCAGCTGGAGGCGGTTCAGGTGCGCAGTGCGCGCAATCAGGGGTGGTCGTGGCAGGAGATCGCCGCGGAACTCGGGGTGAGCAGGCAGGCCGTGCACAAGAAGTACGGGAGGCAGTGATGTTCGAACGGTTCACGAAGGACGCCCGCGCCGTCGTCCTCGGCGCGGTCGACCACGCCGAACGGTCGTGCGCGGCCATGGTCGACGAGGAGCACCTGCTGCTCGCGCTGCTCGACCGGGAGGCGAGCCGCGCCGCGTTCGCCCTGGACGCCCTGGGGCTGGCCGAACGGCGGGGCTCAGTGGAGCGTGCGCTCGCCGAGGCCCGCCGTTGTGGGGGCCTGTCCCGCGCCGACGCGGAGGCCCTCTCCGGCCTCGGCATCGACCTGACGGAGATCGTCTCCCGGGTCGAAGAGGCCCACGGGGTGGGGGCGTTGGAGACCGGC
>NZ_VJZC01000387.1 GCF_009377185.1 Streptomyces spongiae | reverse complement strand
GCCCGTCGGCGAACCGACGGGCCCCTGTGCCGTACGCGTGCGCGCCGGCGGTCGGGTGGTCAGCAGTCCGGTACCGCCCACACGGGAATCAGCACGTCGTGGCGGGACCAGCCGGTCACGTTGGTGGCCGTGTTGGTGTGGTGGTACCACTCCTCCTGGTCGTTGATCACCACGCGGCAGTGCGCGGTCGAGCCCTGCGAGGTGTAGCCCTTGCCGACCGTGGGCGAGGCGAGGTCGGGCCGGGTGCGGATGCGGGCGCCGTCGACGCGGTAACGGCCCGGGCTGGGATCCTGGGCGGCGCGGACGCCGGTCACCTGCGTGCCCCTGTCGCCGGACTGGGGCGTGCCTCCCCCGGTGGCGGCCACCGCCGGTGACGGGGCTGTCAGCGCGATGACGGCGACGCCCACGGCGGCCACCGCTCCCCCTGCTGCACGAAGCCTCATGCTGTCTCGCTCCTCTCCCTCGCGTTCCTGTCGCTCGTGTTCCTGTCGCGCCTCAGGCGCCGCACACCGGCACGCCCGGCAGTTGGTCGTCCGGGGTGTCCACGTAGTGACTGGCGATGTAGCCGCGCGAGTCGCCCCGGGTGATGTAGACCCACCAGGGATTGCCGCCGACGGGCTCGCCCTGCTTCTGGCAGACCGCCTCGAAGGGCTGGTTCGGCTGCAGATTTCCGGCGACCGCCGGGCAGTTGGCCGGCGAGGGGAAGCCGTCGCAGGTGGCCGGGTCGGAGGGGTTGTCGCGGACGTTGACGTCGGTCGCCCAGACCGTGAAGCTCGCCCGGGCCGACGCTCCGCCGGATGCCTCGCCGGTGGCTTCACCGGCCGCCGAAGCCGGAGCCGCGGTCAGCGCGGTCACCGCCACGACGGCGCCCAGGACTGTACGAAGTCGCATGGAAGATCTCCCCGTTGGTGTCATGTGGACCTTGCACCCGGCACACGATGGAGGGACGCCGCCCGCATGACAGCCGACGTGTGTGATCCCCGTCACTCAGGAGTCGGATTCGAGGGCTGACCCGTCCGGTCCGGTGAACACGTGGTCACATGCGCGGAGTTGCGGGTACGGACCCCGGGCAGCCAGCCGGTCACGCCCTTCTGGGTCCGCACGAGGTACCAGCGCGTCGACGTCACCCCGGCCTCGTCCTCGACCAGGGTCCCGCGCGTGATCACGCACACCGCGGCCAGCCGGTCCCCGTGCCACACCCGCCCCGCCCGGTTGTCCTCGGCCGCGTACTCCTCGTACGGGTCCTTCGCCAGCCGCAGCGCGCACTCCAGCGTGCGCAACTCCCGGCAGGCCCGCTCGGCGTTGTGGACGGTGACGGTCACCCCGCCGTCGGACGGAGAGGGGTCTCCCGAAGGCCGTACGAACCACCAGCCGCCCAGCAGCACGACGGTCACCAAGGCCGAGGCGAGGGCGAGTCGGGGCCACTGGCGAGGACGGGGTGTGGCGGTACGGACGCTCTCCCACAGACCGGCAGGCATCTCGATCGCCTCGTCCGCGGCGCGGAGCCGGGTGCGCAGCAGCGCGGCGACGTGGTCGTCGGCCTCGTCCCCGGGCCTGCTGCCCGGTGCTTTCTCAGACCTCATGGCCCTGGCTCCCTTCCAACAGTTCCCGTAATCTGCCCAGCGCCCGCGCGCGATGCCGGGCGGCCGTGCCCCTGTGCACGCGCATGATCTCGGCGGCCTGGTCGATGGTGTAGCCGTCCAGGTCGACGAGGATCACGACACCCGCCTGCCGGTACGACAGCCGCTTCAAGAGCCGGACGACCTCCAACTCGGCGTCCCGGCGCGCCACTCCGCCGTCCCAGTCCGCGGCGAGCACCGGCCCGACCGCTCCCGCCGCCCCGGACTCCATGCCGTCCATCTCGTCCACGGGCACCTGTCGGCGCTCCCGGCGATGGGAGTCGCGTACGACACTGAGCAGAGCGGTGAAGGCATACGCGTACGGCTCCGGGTGGGCGAGGAAGCGGTGGGGGCGGGCAGCGAGCTTCAGATACGCCTCGTGCACCGCGTCCTCGGCCCAGTGTCGGGACCCGGCGAGCATCACCGCTCTTCGGTAGAGCCGGGGCAGGATCTCGCAGAACGTCGCGTCGAAGCGTGCGGGCGGCGGCGAGAGGCCCATGTGCGGGTGTACCTTCCCTGGCGGAGTCGTGGCCGGGGCCCTGGTACCCGGACGGTTGCCGACGCACACAGGTCGTGTTCGCACCTCCACCGCGCGCACTCGGACGGTCCACGGCCCGGTGGCGGGGAGCGCCGGGTCCTGGGCATGGTGTGGGGGACACGCAGAGGAGCCGTACATGTCCCGAACCGAAGAGTCCTTCGCCCTGATCCCCGGCGCCCGGGACTCCCCCGTGATCCTCCATGTGCCGCACTCGGCGCGGGAGATACCGGCCTCGGTGCGCGGCGACTTCGTGCTGGACATGGGGGAGCTCGAGCGGGAGCTGGACCACATCACGGACGCGCACACGGAGCGGCTGGCCTCCGCCGCGGCGGAGGCCACTGCGGTCACCCCGTGGCGGTTCGTCAACCGGCTGTCCCGGCTGGTGATCGATCCCGAGCGGTTCCCCGACAAGCGGGAGGAGATGCGCGCCGTCGGCATGGGCGCGGTGTACACCCGCACCACACATCGCGCGCCGCTGCGGCCCGAGGACTTCGACCCCGGACCGCTGATCGAGCGTTACTTCCACCCGTACGCCCAGGCGATGACCGCGGCGGTGGCCGACCGTCTCGCCGTGGCCGGGCGGGCAGTCGTCCTCGACGTCCACTCCTATCCCACGGCCCGGCTGCCGTACGAACTGCGCGGCGACGGCCCGCGCCCTCCCGTCTGCCTGGGTACCGACCCCTTCCACACACCTGCCGAGCTGCTGGCCGCCGCCGAGGAGGCGTTCGCCGGCTTCGGCGGCACGGGCGTCAACAGCCCGTTCTCGGGCACCTACGTCCCGCTCCCGTTCTACGGCACGCAGCCGAACGTCACCGCCCTGATGATCGAGATGCGGCGGGACGTCTACATGGCCGAGCCGGGCGGGCCGGCGGGTCCCGGTCTCGACCGGCTGGCCGGGGCCCTCGCGGCGCTGGTCGACGCGGTGTCCTAGGGCGCTTCTGACGGCTCTCCGCGTTGGATCTCCGCGAGGGCCCGGACAACTCGGGCACACTGGTTGCCCGTTCGCTCTTTCGGCAGGGCACCCCTGGCTGTCAGACTTCCGAGGGTGCCCGACTTCGACATGCTTGTCATCGGATCCGGTCCGGGCGGCCAGAAAGCCGCCATCGCCGCGGCCAAGCTGGGCCGCCGGGTCGCCGTCGTCGACCGCCCCGACATGGTGGGCGGCGTCTCCCTCCACACCGGGACCATCCCCTCCAAGACCCTGCGTGAAGCGGTGCTCTATCTCACCGGCCTCACCCAGCGCGACATGTACGGCCAGAGCTACCGCCTGAAGGAGGACATCACCGTCGCCGACCTGACCACGCGCACCCAGCACGTGGTGGGCCGCGAGGTCGACATCATCCGCAGCCAGCTCTCACGCAACCACATCTCCCTGTTCGCCGGCACCGCCCGCTTCGTCGACGACCACACGGTCGCGCTGCGCGAAGTGTCCGGCAACGAGCGGCTGTTGACCGCCGAGCACTTCGTCATCGCGACAGGCACCCGTCCCGCCCGGCCGGACAGCGTCGAGTTCGACGGGCGGACGATCATGGATTCGGACAACGTCCTCACGCTGGAGCGGGTACCCCGTTCCATGGTCATCGTGGGGGCGGGCGTGATCGGCATGGAGTACGCGTCCATGTTCGCCGCCCTGGGAAGCAAGGTCACGGTGGTGGAGAAGCGGGCGGGAATGCTCGACATGTGCGACGTCGAGGTGATCGAGTCGCTGAAGTACCACCTGCGGGATCTGGCCGTCGCCTTCCGCTTCGGGGAGACCGTCGCCGCGGTCGAACGCCACCCACGGGGCACGCTCACCGTACTGGAGAGCGGAAAGAAGATCCCCGCGGACACCGTGATGTACTCCGCTGGCCGACAGGGCCTGACGGACGAACTCGACCTGGACAAGGCCGGGCTGGCCGCAGACCGGCGCGGGCGGATCACCGTCGACGAGCACTACCGCACCCAGGTCCCGCACATCTACGCCGTCGGCGACGTCATCGGTTTCCCGGCGCTCGCCGCGACCTCGATGGAGCAGGGGCGGGCGGCTGCGTACCACGCGTGCGGTGAACCGGTGGGCCGGATGCACCACCTCCAGCCGATCGGCATCTACACCATCCCCGAGATCAGCTTCATCGGCCGCACGGAGGACCAACTCACCGAGGACAGCGTGCCGTTCGAGGTCGGCATCGCCCGCTACCGTGAACTCGCCCGGGGGCAGATCATCGGCGACTCCCACGGCATGCTCAAGCTGCTGGTCTCGCCACAGGACCGCACCCTGCTCGGGGTGCACTGCTTCGGCTCCGGAGCCACCGAGCTCATCCACATCGGGCAGTCCGTGATGGGCTGCGGCGGCACGGTCGACTACCTGGTCGACGCGGTGTTCAACTACCCGACGCTCGCGGAGTCCTACAAGGTCGCCGCGTTGGACGCCACCAACAAGCTGCGGCAGATCGACCGGATCGGCGACTGAGGGAGCACTTCTTCCCTGCCTGTTCAGCCAGAAGGGTCGGTGAGCATGCGCCAGCCGGGCGTGTAGTTGCCGTGCAGCACGAGTGACGCGGCGCCGACCGCTCCGACGGTGTCGCCGATGACGCTCTGCTCGATGGCGATGGGCCGGATGGCACGGGCGACGGATGTGCTGTTGACAGCCGTGTCGATCTCCTCGCGCACGATGGGCTCGATGCCGCGCAGCCCCTCACCGCCAAGGACGACACGGCTGACGTCGAGCAGACTGACGGCACCCCGCGCGGCCTGCCCGATGCGGCGGGCCGCGCTCCGTACGACGTCACAGGCGTCCTCGTCGCCGGTGCGGGCGGCCCGGCGGAGCACCTTCCAGTCGCCGTGCAGGGAGGCGGGGTCGCCGGTCAGGCCGATACGGTCGGCGGCCGCCCGTCCGTGGAGGCGCAGGAGGTCGTCGATGATGGCGGCCGGGCTGCAGTAGGGGCCGAGGCAGCCGGTGCCGCCGCAGTGGCAGACGCGGTCCCCCGGTTCGACGGCCAGGTGGCCGAACTCCCCGGCGTTGCCCGAATCGCCGTGCAGCACGGTGTTGTTGAGGACGATGCCGGCGCCGATGCCGGTGCCCAGGTAGATGAACAGGAAGCTGCCCGCCCGGGCCTCGCCGCCGATCCAGCGTTCGCCGATGGCGGCGGCCGTGGCGTCGTTGTCCAGGGCGACGGGCATGTCGGTGGCCTCGGCGAACATCTTCAGCAGGGGAACGCGGTCCCAGCCGGGGAGGTTGGGCGGGGAGACCACCGCACCGGAGGAACCGTCGATCGGTCCGGGAGCGGCGATGCCCAGGCCGAGCAGGCGGCCGGGGTCCACGGCGGACCGCTCGGCGAGCCGCAGGGCCGCGCGCGCCACCCGGTCCACGACGTCGGCGGGCTCGCTCGGGACGCTGAGTCTGAGCCGACGGCTGGTGAGCACCTCGCCGGCGAGGTTGACCAGGACGATGACGGCCGCGTCGGGGTCGAGATGGACGCCGAGCGCGTAGGCGCCGTCGGGTCGGGGGGCCAGCAGGGTTCGGCGCTTGCCTCCGCTGGAGGGTGCCTGGCCGGTCTCCGTGACGAGGCCGGCGTCGAGCAGTTTGCGGACGACGTTCGAGACGGTCTGGTTGGTCAGGCCGCTGAGCGCGGCCAGTTCGACCCGGCTTATGGGCCCCCTGGTCCGTATGGCGTCCAGCACGACGGCCTGGTTGTACCCGCCGACCCGGGGCAGGTTCGTGCCACCGAGCATCGTCACCTGTCGGTCACCTACCGCTCCTTCTGTCTTGTCGTTCCCCTCGGCTGAACGGCACCGACACGACAGGAACGCACCTTGTGACCCGAATCGTGAGCCATGCCCCGTATGCGCAGAACGGCGATACGTGACGAAAGTTTACACGCAGGAAGCGTTGACTTCATCCATCAATTGGATTTAGCTGACGCCCACCAAGTCGGGCGCACCGGCCAGGTCGCACGGGGTGGCGCCGTAGGGAGCGCCTCGTGCGAACTGCCCTCGGCCCGCATCTCAGTCGCGGCTTTTCCCCAGTACCTCTCCTCAGGTTTCGCGTTCCGGAGGAACCACCGTGCGTTCGAGACTCATCGCTGCCGCAGCACTCACCACCGCCACCGCCCTGGCCGCCACCGGCTGCGGGGATTCCGGCTCGTCCGGGAGCTCCGCAAAGTCGATCAAGGTCGTCTACTGGCAGAACCTGGACACCAAGAACAAGCTCCAAGCCAACCGACTCGCCGCGGTGGTGAAGCAGTTCACCAAGGCCAACCCGGGCACCAAGGTGAGCCTCGTCCCGGTCACCGCCTCCGAGAACGACTACTACACCAAGGTCCAGCTCATGATGCGGTCCCCCGCGACCGCCCCCGACCTCGTCTACGAGGACACCGCGCTGATCAACTCCGACATCGCGAGCGGCTACCTCAAGCCCATCGACTCCTACCTCGCCAAGTGGAGCGACTGGTCGAAGTTCGTCCCCGCCTCCAAGGTGGCGGCGCGCGGCGCCTCGGACGGCAAGACGTACGGAGTCCCGGACGGCACCGACACCCGCGGAATCTGGTACAACAAGCAGCTCTTCAAGAAGGCCGGCATAGCCGTGCCCTGGCAGCCGAAGACCTGGGACGACATCCTGAGCGCCGCCCGGAAGCTCAAGGCGAAGCTGCCCGGCGTCATCCCGATGAACCTCTACACCGGCACGGCCGGCGGCGAGGCGTCCTCGATGCAGGGCTTCGAGATGCTCCTGTACGGCACCCCGGCGGGCGACAAGTCCCTCTACGACACCAGCCAGAAGAAGTGGGTGGTGGGCAGCAAGGCGTTCAAGGACTCGCTGGAGTTCGTCCACACCGTGTACGGCGAGAAGCTCGGCCCGCCGGTGGACCAGGCGCTCGGCGCCAACTTCGGCACCACCGTCGGCTCCGAACTGATCCCCGAGGGCAAGCTGGCGATCGACATCGACGGCTCCTGGATGCCCAACAACTGGGGCTCCACGAGCCCGAAGCCGTGGCCCGACTGGAAGACCGTGATCGGCACCGCGGCGATGCCCACCCAGGACGGCCAGGCCCCCGGCAAGATCAGCATGTCCGGCGGCTGGGCCTGGTCGATCCCGGCCAAGGCCAAGAACCCGGACCTGGCGTGGAAGTTCCTCACGGCCATCGAGACGAAGGCCAACCACGCCAGTTGGAACGCCACCAACGCCAGCATCGCCGTCCGCACGGACTCCGCCAGTGATCCGGCGTACGCCAACTCCGTCCCGACCAACAAGTTCTTCACGGACCTGGTGCGCTACACCCACTTCCGGCCCGGTCTGCCCGCCTACAACCAGGTCTCGACCGCGATCCAGAAGGCCATGGAGTCGGTGACCACCGGCCAGGAGTCGGTCGACAAGGCCGCCGCCACCTTCGACAGCGATGTGAAGGCCGCCGTCGGCGACGACAAGACCGTCAAGGGCACCTCGTGACCGCTTGGACGTCGGTGCCCCACAAGGCCGGTGGCTCCCACCGGCCCCACGGGGCACCGCCCGCCCCCGTACGCTCCCTGCTGCGCGGCCTGCCGATGCTCCCGGCAGTGGTCCTGCTGGCCGTCTTCCTGGCGGGACCCATCGCGTACTGCGTGTACTACGCGTTCACCGACATGCAGCTCACCGGCGCGACCGGCACGCACCTGGTGGGTCTGGACAACTTCACCCGGGCCCTGAAGGACCACGACTTCCTCAACGCGGTCTGGCTGACCCTGGCGTTCGTGGTGGGCTCCGCCGTCATCGGGCAGAACACCCTGGGACTCGCACTGGCCGTCCTGATGGAGAAGGCGGAGAAGCCGGTACGGTCGCTCACCAACGGTGTCGTCATCGCCGCATGGGTGCTGCCCGAAGTGGTCGCCGGCTACCTGATGTACGCGTTCTTCTACAACCAGGGCTCGCTGAACTCGATTCTCGACGCCCTGCACCTGCCACAGCAGAACTGGCTCTACACGATGCCGATCCTGGCGGTCTGCCTGGCCAACGTCTGGCGCGGCACGGCGTTTTCGATGATGGTCTTCACCGCCGCCCTCAACGACGTGCCGCAGGAACTCGTCGAGGCCGCCGAGATGGACGGCGCAGGTCCCTGGCAGCGGCTGTGGCGGGTCGTCCTGCCCGTCATCAGAGGGTCGATCATGACCAACCTGATGCTGATCACGCTGCAGACGCTCTCGGTGTTCGGACTGATCTACACCATGACCCGCGGCGGACCCGGCAACAAGAGCGAGACCCTTCCGATCTTCATGTACCAGCAGGCGTTCCAGAACAGCCTCATCGGCTACGGCACCGCCATCGCCCTGGTGCTGCTGGTGGTCGGCGCCCTGTTCTCCGTCGTGTACATCCGGCTGCTCAAACTGGAGGACGACTGATGGCCGTTCTCGCACCGTCGCGTGCCGCGTCCGTCCCGCCGACCACGGGCACCGCACGGCGGACCTCGCACCGGCGCCGCTCCCTCGTCGGCCGTATCGCGGTCAACGCCGTCCTGCTGGTGGTGTCGGTGACGTACGTCCTGCCGCTGCTGTGGATGCTCCTCGCCTCGGTCAGCAACACCAACACCTTCCGGCTGACCTGGCCGTCGTCGCTCACCTTCGGCAACTTCGACGCGGTCCTCAACGCCGACACCACCTACCGGCCGCTGCTCAACAGCCTGCTGCTGTGCGGCTTCGCGACCCTGGTGACGGTGACGGCGTCCTTCCTGGCCGCCTATCCGCTGTCCCGGTACCGCTCCCGCCTGCGCCGGCCCTTCCTCTACACGGTCCTGTTCTCCACCGGCCTGCCCATCACCGCCGTGATGATCCCGGTCTACAGCATGTTCGTGCAGGTGAACCTGATCGACTCGGTGCCCGGCACCACGCTGTTCCTGGCGGCGTCGGCGCTGCCCTTCGGGATCTGGCTGATGAAGAACTTCATGGACGGCGTACCGATGGTGCTGGAGGAGGCCGCCCGGATCGACGGTGCGAACACCGCGCACGTGCTGTGGCGGGTCGTCCTGCCGCTGATGCGGCCCGGCGTCACCGTGGTCACCATCTTCACCTTCATCGGCATGTGGGGGAACTTCTTCGTCCCGTTCATCCTGCTGCTCTCCCCGGAGAAACTCCCCGCCTCCGTCAGCGTGTTCACGTTCCTCAGTGCCCGCGACCAGACGCAGTACGGCCAGTTGTCGGCGTTCTCGCTCCTCTACTCCCTCCCCGTCGTGATGCTCTACGTACTGCTGGCCCGCAAGCTGGGCGGCGGCTTCGCGCTCGGCGGCGCCCTCAAGGGCTGAGCACTTCAAGAAGCTGGCCCTTTCAAAGAGCTGCCCCACCTCCGAAGAGCAG
>NZ_VJZC01000386.1 GCF_009377185.1 Streptomyces spongiae | reverse complement strand
GCCCCCGGCGGCCTCCCCTGGGGGATCGCCGTGCTCGCCGCCGGTCTCGCCCTCGAGATGTACGCGAGCCGCTCCGGCCCCGCCCCTGGCCTCGCGCTCCCCGGCGGCTCCGCCGGCAGCCCGGCCGGGGTGCTCGGCGGCTGGGTGCTGACGGCACTCGGACTGATCCTCGTCGGGCCCGGGCTGACCCATCAGTGCGGGCGGCTGTTGCAGGCCGCGCGGCCGGGCGCGCTGCGGCTGCTCGCCGGGCGCGTGCTGCAGGAGGAGGCGCGCCGGATCGGGCGCCCCCTCGGCGTCGTGTGCGCCGTGGCCTCCGGCGCGTACGCCATGGCCACGCTGCACTCCGGGGCGCGCCCCGGCATCGGTCCGCTCACCGCGCTGGGCGCGCTCCTGGTCATCGGCTGCGCGCTGCTCACGCTGGCGACGGCCGCGGTCGAGGCACGCAACGCGCGCGCGGAGACCATGACAGCCCTCCTCCGGCTCGGGGCACCCGCGACCCTGCTGCGCTCCGCGGCCCTGCTCCGCGCGGGCATCCTGCTCGCCGTGTTCGGCCCGCTGACCTGGACGGTCGCGGAGCTGGCCACCATGCCGCTGGTTCCCTGAGGGCCACGCCTGAGGGCATCGCCTGAGGGCCCACGAACGCCGTGGGAGAAAGCCGCGCGAAAAAAATCCGCGCGCGCCGATGAGTTCTGCGCGGCACCCCGGTCTACCCCACCGAACGGACCGACACCGAACGGGCCGACACCTACGGGAGAGACCGCGCATGTACCAGCAGATGATCTTCGTGAACCTGCCCGTGAACGACCTGGAAGCCTCGAAGAAGTTCTTCACGGAACTCGGCTACACGCTCAACCCGCAGTTCAGCGACGAGAACGCCGCATCCGTCGTGATCAGCGACACGATCGTCGCGATGCTGCTCACCAAGCCGTTCTACGCGACCTTCACCAAGAAGGAGATCGCGGACGCCACGACGACCAGCGAGGTGCTGCTCTGTCTGAGCGCGGAGAGCCGCGAGAAGGTGGACGAGCTGGTCGAGAAGGCCGCGGCCGCCGGCGGCACCGCGTCGGACAAGGTCCAGGACATGGAGGACTTCATGTACGGCCGCGCCTTCGACGACCTCGACGGCCACACCTGGGAGGTCGTATGGATGAACCCGGAAGCCATCCAGGGCTGACCCGGCCGTGCTGAGGGCCTGTTCTGAGTTCCCCGCCTGCGCCCCGACGCCCGGCACGCACCCTCGGCGCACGGCGCCACAGGACAGGTGGCTCCGCCACATGACCTGCGACGCCGCACACCGAGGGCACGCACCGAACGCCGCTGCGCCCGCGCTTCGCGCGGACGACGGGGAACTCAGAACAGGCCCTAGCATGGGCGGGTGCAGACGAGCCCCGCCCATGCGGCCCACCACAACGACCGTGAGATCGAGACGCTGGAGGAGTTCGACGCGACCGTCTCGGCCCGCGGCACGCTCGCCGGATACCGCGTCCAGGCCGTCGACCTGACGGACCGTACAAGGGAGTTGCTCGCCACGGACACCGCGGGCGCCGTCTTCCTCGGCTGCCCGATGCGGGAGAACGCCGCGGCGAAGATACGCACCGACGGCGCCCTGGTCTTCCCGCCCGTCCCGGACCTGCCCTTCGACCCCTACCGCGGTCATGTCTACACGCCGGACGAGTTGTTCGCCTCGCTCGACCGGGGATACGAGGAGACACCGGACGCGCTCGCGTACGCCTGGTTCCAGCGCACCAAGGCCGACGGCGACATCCACGCGTCGATGCTGCGCGCCGTCCACGACGACTCCGTCTCCGACGCCCTCGACGAACTCCTGTGCGGAGCACGGGTGGTGGGCGTGATGGGCGGACACGCGATGGCCCGCGGCACGGACGAGTACCAAGGCGCGGCCCGGCTCGGCCGCGCCCTGACACGCGCCGGTTTCACGGTGGCGACCGGCGGCGGCCCGGGCGCGATGGAGGCGGCCAACCTCGGCGCGTACGCGGCGCCGTACGACGACGCCATGCTGGAGGACGCCTGCGCGCTCCTCGGGAAGGCCCCCTCGTTCACCCCTTCGATCACCGAATGGGCCCGGTCCGCCTTCGAGGTGCGCGCCCGCTGGCCCAGGGGCAACACCTCGGTCGGCATCCCCACCTGGTTCTACGGCCACGAGCCTCCGAACGCCTTCGCCTCCCACCTCGCCAAGTACTTCGCCAACGCCACCCGTGAGGACGGCCTGCTGGCCCGCTCGAACGCGGGCGTCGTCTTCCTGCCCGGCGCCGCCGGCACGGTCCAGGAGATCTTCGACAACGCGACCCCGAACTACTACGGGTCCCGGGGCGAACCCACGCCCATGGTTCTCGTGAACCGAGCCCACTGGACGGACCACCTCCCCACCTGGCCCCTCCTGAAGGCCCTCGCCCGCGAGCGCTCGATGGAGTCACGGATCGCGCTGGTGGACCGCGTCGAGGAGGTCCCGGAGGCGCTCGAACGTCTCAGCGCTTAAACGTCACGGGGGTTGATGACGGGGCAAAGCCAAGTGCGGAGATCCGCCTCCGGATTGACAGCGCTTATGCCGCGCTTATAAACCTGTGAGTCACATGGGGTTACAGCTGTCACACATGTAGCCCGCACCCCCGCATTTCCCGTGAAGGGCAACCGTGTCCATATCTCCACGTACCGCACGATCCGTGCGATTCCTGGGTGTTGTCTCCGCGTCCGCCGCCCTCGTGCTCGGCGTCGCGAGCAACGCAATGGCCTGCACCATCCGTGACTTCTCGGCCAAGGCCGAGTGCGACGCCAAGGGCAAGGGCGTCATCAGCGTCACCGACGTGGACCCGACGGGCGTCACCGCCGAGGTCTCCGTCTACCTGGAGAACAACGGGGCGGACGAGCGGCTGGTCGGAACTCAGACGATCAAGGACTCGACCGCCAAGGGCGTCACCGTCACGTTCTCGGAGAACTGGAAGCCCAACGCCGAGTACCGCATCCACATCAAGGCCGAGGGCTACGTCGACGAGGACATCAAGCCCAACCTGACGACGCCGTCCGAGGCGTGCAAGAAGGGCTCGGACAAGCCGCCGGCCTCGGAGACCCCGAAGCCGTCGGACAAGCCGTCGGACAAGCCGTCCACCCCCGCCGACACCAAGACCGACACGCCGACGCCGTCGGAGTCGGAGTCGGAGAGCACCAGCCCGGCCCCTGCCGGTGACGGCAACGCCCCGGCGCCCGAGGGCGACTCGAACCTCGCCGAGACCGGTGCCGACTCCAACACCCCGGTGATCGCCGGGGTCGCCGCCGCCTTCCTGGCGGTGGGCGGTGGCTCCATCTACTACGGCACGCGCCGCCGCGGGGCCTCGACCCGCTGACGCGTTCTGCCAGTTGGCCCGCTCCCTCGACCAGGGGGCGGGCCTTCGCATACCCCCAGAACACATGAAGCGCACGACGCGCTCAGCCGAACGTCGCCCGTTCCAGCCAGAAGTCCAGCAGTTCCCGCTCCCCCAGCACCTCCAGCCGCCCGTCGTCGAGCGGGAGCCGGCGGTAGAAGGCGAGCAGCACCTCGGTGAGCGGTCCGCGCAGCGCCACCGTCGCCTTCTCGTGGCCCCGACGCCAGGCGACGCCCTCCTCGGTGAGCTCGATGATCCACTCGGCGTCGACGTCGTCCGGTGCGTCGGTCGCGTGGAGGTGGATGCTGCGGTACGGACCGCGCAGCTCCCTCGCCGGATCGTCCGGCATCGCCCGCTGCGCGTACTCGACGATCTGCAGCCACTCATCGATCGCGTCGGCGGCGATCTCCGGAGCCACCTCGTACGGCAGCCCGGCGGCGAGCGTCGCGTCCGCGCGGTGGATCGTGATCTCGTGGACCATCCGCCGGGCCCAGAAGCCCGCGTTCTGCTCCCAGCCCCAGGTCCACACCGGGGTGCCGGGCCCGGCCGCGCGCACCGACTCGACGACCGACGCGCCGGTCTCGGCGAGCCAGGCGTCCAGCGCCGCCGCATCGCCCTGCTTCTCGGGGCCCTCGGCGTGCGGCACGGCCTCGTCGGGCACCTCCTCCCGCGCCCGTGAGCGGACGATGTGGTCCACCCAGCGCAGTGCGCCTCCGGTGTGCCGTACCAACTGCTCCAGGGACCAGTCGGGACAGGTCGGCACGGTCGCCGCGAGGTCGGCGCCGGAGGTCACCACGGCCCTCAACTGCCGTACCTGGGTGGCGATCTCGTCGCAGTAGCGGTCATGTCCGAGTGGGGTCATGGTCCTGACCCTAGGGCGCCGACGGTCCGCCGAGCACGACAATTTCGGCCGCGTCGAACGCCACCCCGACCTCGTCCCCGGGCTCCGGCGCCTCCCGCAGCGCGCACGCGGCCTCCAGGCGCGGCGCGTCCTGAGGTTGCAGGTGGACGGCGACGTGGGTGCCCCGGAACGTCCGCGCCGCCACGCCGCACCGCAGCCCCTCCGCGGGCGCGACGAGCCGTACGCCCGCGGGCCTGACCAGCAGCGCGGCCGCCCCTTGCGGCGCGTCCTCCGGCACGGGCACCTTGCCCCACGGCGTGTCCGCGACCTGGCCGCTCACGGTCGCGGCGACCACGTTGTCGAAGCCGAGGAAGCGCGCCACGAACTCGTCCGCGGGCCGCTGCCACACTTCAAGAGGCGTGCCCGACTGGGCGATCCGGCCGTCCCGCATCACCACGACCCGGTCGGCGAGCGCGAACGCCTCGCCCTGGTCGTGCGTCACGGCCAGCACGGTGGTGCCCAACTCTCCGAACAGCTCACGGAGTTCCACCACCAGCCGCTCGCGCAGCGACCGGTCCAGCTGACCGAGGGGTTCGTCGAGCATCAGCAGCCTGGGCCTCGGGGCGAGGGCGCGGGCCAGCGCGACACGTTGCTGCTCGCCGCCGGAGAGGGAGGCCACGGCCCGGCGCTCGGAGCCCGGCAGCCCGACCAGCTCCAGCAACTCCCGGACCCGGGCGGCCCGTTCGCCCTTGGATTCGCCGTGCATCCGGGGCCCGAACGCCACGTTCCCGCCCACGTCCCGCTGCGGGAACAGCTGGTGGTCCTGGAACATCAGGCCGACGCCGCGCCGGTGCGCGGGCACTCCCGCCTGGTCCCGGCCGTCGAGCGACACCCGTCCGGCGTCCAGGGGTTGCAGCCCGGCGACCGCCCTCAGCAACGTCGACTTGCCGCTGCCGCTGGGCCCGAGCACACACACGATCTCGTGCTCGGTGACGCCCAGGTCGACGGCGTCGAGCACGGCCCGCCCGCCGAACCGCACGGTCGCTCCCTCAAGGTTCAGCAGCATCCCGAACTCCCCGGTCGCACCCGAACTCCCCAGTCGCATCCAGAACTCCCCGGCCGCATCTAGAACTCCCCGGTCCGGTCCGTGCGCAGTCGCTCCAGCACCAGCAGCGCCACCGCGCACACGACCATCAGAATCGTCGACAGGGCCATCGCCTGCCCGTAGTTGAGCGCGCCCGGATGCCCGAGCAGCCGCGCCACGGCGACGGGCAGCGTCGGGTTGTCGGGCCGCGCGATGAACACCGTCGCCCCGAACTCGCCGAGCGACACGGCGAAGGCGAACCCGGCCGCGATCAGCAGTGCCCGCCTCACCATCGGCAGGTCCACCTCCCGCCACACCCGCCACGGCGAGGCCCCGAGCACGGCCGCCGCCTCCCGCAGCCGGACGTCCACGGCCCGCAGCACGGGCAGCATGGTCCGTACGACGAAGGGGACGCCCACCAGCGCCTGCGCGAGCGGCACCAGGATCCAGGACGCCCGCAGGTTCAGCGGCGGCTCGTCCAGCGCGATCAGGAACCCGAACCCGACGGTCACCGCGGACACGCCCAGCGGCAGCATCAGCAGCGCGTCGAAGCCGCGTACGAGACGTCCGGCGTCCCTGCGGGTGAGGGCCGCCGCGGCCAGGCCGCCGATCACCACGGCGATGGCGGTCGCGGTGACCGCGTACTCCAGCGAGTTCCCCACGGCCTCGATCGGCGCGACGAGGAAGATCCCGCTGTCGTCGCTGGTCAGCCGCTCGTAGTACGCGAACCCGGGCGCGCCGAACGACCGCTCGACGAGCACGGCCAGCGGCAGCACGAGCAGCACGGCCACGGTGGCGAGCACGGCGGCCAGCAGCGCCCACTGTCCCGGCCCGCGCGGCCGGCGTGCGGTCACGGCCGGGTCCACGAGCCGTAGCGCGGTCTCCCGCCGGCGTACGGTCCAGGCGTGCACGGCGAGGATCGCGCCCACCGCGACGAACTGCAGAAGCGTCAGCACGGCGGCCGTGGACAGGTCGAAGATCTCCGAGGTCTGCCGGTAGATCTCGACTTCGAGGGTCGAGAAGGTGGGCCCGCCGAGGATCTGCACCACACCGAAGGAGGTGAAGGTGAACAGGAACACCATCAGCGAGGCCGCCGCCACCGCCGGGCCGAGCGCGGGGAGCGTCACCGTCCGCCAGGCCGCGAACCGCGAGGCCCCGAGCATGCGCGCGGCCTCCTCCTGCCGCGGGTCGAGCTGCGACCACAGCCCGCCCACGGTCCGCACGACCACCGCGTAATTGAAGAACACATGGGCGAGCAGGATGGCCCACACGGTGGTGTCGAGCCGTACGCCCCACATCTCGTCCAGCAGCCCGCCGCGCCCGACCAGGGCAAGGAAGGCGGTCCCGACGACGACGGTGGGCAGCACGAAGGGAACGGTCACGATCGCCCGCAGGACCTGCTTGCCCCTGAAATCGAAGCGCGCGAAGACGTACGCGCCGGGGAGCGCGATCAGCAGCGTGAGCGCCGTGGAAGCGAGTGCCTGCCAGGTGGTGAACCACAGGACGTGCCGGATGTCGGACTGCGCCAGCACGTCGAAGATCCGCCCGAACTGCCACCCCCCGTCGACCTTCAGACCACGGGCGACGATCGCGGCGACGGGGTAGGCGAAGAACACCGCGAAGAACGCGACGGGCACGGTCATGAGCCCGAGCCGCGCCACGCTCCCGCGCGAGCCCCTGCGCGCCGTTGCCGCTACTTGAGTACGAGTGACGTCCACGACTTGACCCACTGGTCACGGTTTTCGGCGATCTTCTGGGGCGCCATGGTCTCGGGGTCCTCGGCCTGCGGGCCGTACTTCGCGAACTCCTCGGGCACCTGCGCCCCCTTCAGCACCGGGTACACGAACATGTTGAGCGGCATGTCCTCCTGGAACTTCTTGCTGATCAGGAAGTCGATGAGCGCCTTGCCGCCCTCGGTGTTCCTCGCGTTGCTCAGCAGCCCCGCGTACTCGATCTGCCGGAAGCAGGTGCGGTTCGCGACGCCGGTCGGCGCGGTCTTCGGCCTCGGATCGGCGAAGACCACCTCGGCGGGCGGTGAGGAGGCGTACGAGACGACGAGTGGCCGGTCGCCCTTCGCCTTCTTGCCGCCGGCGGACCCGGAGAACTCCTCGTTGTAGGCCTGCTCCCAGCTGTCCACGACCTTCACGCCGTTGGCCTTGAGCTTCTTCCAGTAGCCCTGCCAGCCCTCGTCGCCGTACCGGGCGGCGGTCCCGAGCAGGAAGCCGAGGCCGGGCGAGGAGGTGGAGGCGTTCTCGGTGACGAGGAGGTTCTTGTACTCGGGCTCGACGAGGTCGTCGAAGGAGCTCGGTGGCTTCAGCCTGTTCTCGCTGAAGTACGCCTTGTCGTAGTTGACGCAGATGTCACCGGAGTCGATGGGAGTGACCCGGTGCTTGCCCTGGTCGACCCGGTACCGCGCCAGGACCTGATCGGCGCCCTTGGCCTCGTACGACTGGAACAGCCCGTTGTCCAGCGCACGGGACAGCAGCGTGTTGTCGACGCCGAAGAAGACGTCGCCCTGCGGGTTGTCCTTGGTCAGGACGGCCTTGTTGACGGCCTGACCGGCGTCGCCGTCCTTGAGGACCTTGACCTCGTAACCGGACTCCTTCTCGAACGCCTTCAGGACGCCCTTGGAGACGGCGAAGGAGTCGTGGCTGACGAGGGTGACGGTCTTCGAACCGGAGTCCGAGCCGCCGCTGCCGGAGTCGGACGAACTGCACGCGGACAGCGTGGCCAGACCGAGCCCGAGGGCGACGGCCACGACTTTCTTGGTGGTGCTCACTTGGATTCCTCCTGGGTGACCAGGAAGAGACGCGGCCCTGCCCGGGACTTCCCTGGGGATCCCGGGCAGGGCGCAACAGCTCGAGTGGTGACCGATCTCCCTACCCAGAATGACCTGGGCGAGGTTCAGAGGGTCTGCGGCCTGTGCCGCACTCTCAGCGCTGTGGCGCTCCCCTGTCGGAATATGAAGATGTCGGAATATTGAGATGTACGCGCCCAGACTACCGCTCGGTGGCGGCGAGCTGACCGCAGGCCCCGTCGATCTCCTGTCCACGGGTGTCCCGAATCGTCACCGGTACACCGTGAGCGGCGATCGCCTCGACGAACGCCTTCTCGTCCTCGGGCCGCGAGGCGGTCCACTTCGAACCGGGCGTCGGGTTCAGCGGAATCAGATTCACATGCACGGGCTTGCCCTTGAGCAGTCGCCCGAGGCGGTCACCGCGCCACGCCTGGTCGTTGATGTCCCGGATCAGCGCGTACTCGATGGACAGCCGCCGCCCGGACCTGTCCGCGTACTCCCACCCGGCGTCCAGCACCTCCCGCACCTTCCACCGCGTGTTGACCGGGACGAGGGTGTCGCGCAGCTCGTCGTCCGGGGCATGCAGCGAGATGGCGAGCCGGCACTTGAAGCCCTCGTCGGAGAACCGGTGAATGGCCGGCACGAGCCCCACGGTGGACACGGTGATCCCCCGCTGGGACAGCCCGAGCCCGTCCGGCTCGGGATCGGTGAGCGCGCGAATGGCCCCCACGACCCGCTTGTAGTTGGCGAGCGGCTCGCCCATCCCCATGAACACGATGTTGGACAGCCGCGCGGGGCCACCGGGAATCTCGCCGTCCCTGAGCGCGCGCATCCCGTCGACGATCTGATGCACGATCTCGGCGGTGGACAGATTGCGATCCAGCCCGGCCTGCCCGGTGGCACAGAACGGACAGTTCATCCCGCACCCGGCCTGCGAACTGATGCACATGGTCACCCGGTCCGGATAACGCATGAGCACGGACTCGACGAGCGTGCCGTCGAAGAGCCGCCACAGGGTCTTGCGCGTGGTGTCCTGGTCCGTCGACAGATGCCGTACGACCGTCATCAGCTCCGGAAGCAGCGCCTCCTGAAGCTTGGCACGCGAACCGGCGGGGATGTCGGTCCACTGCTCCGGGTCGTGCGCGTACCGCGCGAAGTAGTGCTGCGACAACTGCTTCGCACGAAACGGCTTCTCCCCAACCGCAGCCACCGCCTCCTTGCGCTCGGCAGGCGTGAGATCAGCGAGATGCCGCGGCGGCTTCTTGGCTCCGCGCGGCGCGACGAAAGTGAGTTCTCCGGGCTTAGGCATGGCCACACCAGTGTGGCAGATCCCCGGGTGTGCCCCCCCCTGGGC
>NZ_VJZC01000385.1 GCF_009377185.1 Streptomyces spongiae | reverse complement strand
CACCAACCCGCGGACCCCCTACCTCCCCGCGCCCACGACGCTATAGAAACCCACCACTCCCAGGCATATCGTGGTATTCGCGGCAAAAGACACCCCGCTCGAAAGGGGGTCGTCATGATCGAGGCACTGGTGACCACAGCCGTGGCGGTGGCCTGCGCCGGCGCGGTGTACGCCGCCGCGGCGGCACGGGTCGTCAAGCAGTACGAACGCGGCGTGGTGCTCCGGCTCGGGCGGCTGTTCGGAGAACCCCGTAGCCCCGGTTTCACCATGGTGGTCCCCGGCGTCGACCGGCTCCACAAGGTCAACATGCAGATCGTGACGCTGCCGGTCCCCGCGCAGGAGGGCATCACCCGCGACAATGTGACGGTACGGGTCGACGCGGTCGTCTACTTCAAGGTCGCCGACGCCGTCAGCGCCGTCATCAACGTGGAGGACTACCGCTTCGCCGTCTCCCAGATGGCCCAGACCTCCCTCCGCTCGATCATCGGCAAGAGCGACCTGGACGACCTGCTGTCGAACCGCGAGAAACTCAACCAGGGACTGGAGCTGATGATCGACAGCCCGGCCGTGGGCTGGGGCGTGCAGGTCGACCGCGTGGAGATCAAGGACGTGTCGCTGCCGGAGTCCATGAAGCGTTCGATGGCCCGCCAGGCCGAGGCCGACCGCGAGCGGAGGGCCCGCATCATCAACGCGGACGCGGAGTTCCAGGCGTCGAAGAAGCTCGCCGAGGCGGCCCAGCAGATGGCCGACACCCCCTCCGCGCTCCAGCTCCGCCTGCTCCAGACCGTGGTCGCGGTCGCGGCCGAGAAGAACTCCACGCTCGTCCTGCCCTTCCCCGTGGAACTGCTGCGGTTCCTGGAGCGGGCGCACCAGGAGCAGCCACCCGAAGCGCAGGCACCCGAAGCGCAGCCACCCAAAGCGCAGGCACCCGACCGCCGGCCGCCGGAGGTCACTCCCCTGCCGACCGAGGCCGACGGAGTGACGCCACCGAGTACGGAGTGAGACCTTTCTACGCGCGTGGTTCACGTGACCTCAGGGCGCGTGATACACACAGGCGGGTCACATCCTGTCCGCCAACAGGAAGGTTCGCCCATGTCAGTGACACGACGTCAGATGATGGCCCGCTCCGGTGCTCTGGGAGCGGGCATCGCGTTCACCGGGGCCCTGTCCGAACTCTTCGCGGGCACGGCCGCCGCGCAGAGCGGCCTGGGCCACTCCGGCTACGGCCCGCTGATCCCCGACCCGGACGGTCTGCTCGACCTGCCGAAGGGGTTCCGCTACCGGGTCCTCTCCCGTGAGGGTGACCCACTCCGCTCCGGCGAGGGCAAAGTGCCCAGCAACCACGACGGCATGGCTGCCTTTGCCGGGCGTTCCGGCGGCAGACACGGTCAGGTCCACCTGGTCCGCAACCACGAGAACCGCGTCACCGGAAAAATCGGCGTCCCGACGGTCGAGGGCCTGACCTACGACCCCATGGGCAAGGGCGGGTGTACGGCGCTGACACTCGACCGGCGGGGCCACGTCGTCGGAGAGCGCGTCGCGATCGCCGGTACCGCGGTCAACTGCGCGGGCGGGCCCACCCCCTGGGGCACCTGGCTGACCTGCGAGGAGACCGAGGACAAGGCAGGCACGAACGGCTACACCAAGGACCACGGCTTCATCTTCGAGGTCGACCCCACCGACCCGCACCGCACCGGAGCCGTACCGCTCACCGCGATGGGCCGCTTCCAGCACGAGGCGATCGCCGTCGACCCCCGCCGCGGCGTCGTCTACGAGACCGAGGACGCCTTCGAGAAGCCCTTCGGCCTGTTCTACCGGTTCCTTCCCCACAAGCCGCGGGGCGGGATCGGCTCCCTGCGGGCGGGCGGCCACCTCCAGGCGATGCGCGTTCCCGGCGTACCCGACCTCTCCTCGATCCAGGAGACCGGCGCCACCTTCGACGGCATCGAGTGGGTCGACGTGCCCGACCCCCTCGCCGCGCGGACCCCCATCCGCCTCCAGGACTTCGGCCCGAAGGGCATCACGCACGCGCAGAAGCTGGAGGGCTGCTACTGGGGCGGCACGAGCGTGTACTTCGTCTCGTCCTTCGCGCGCAGCGCCGAGGGATCGGCCGCGGACCACTACGGCCAGATCTGGCGCTACGACCCGGCCGGGCACCGCCTCACCCTGGTGATCGTCTTCGGTCCGGACACCGACGTACAGCTCCCGGGCGAGTCCCCCGACAACATCTGCCTCGCCCCCAGCGGCGGCCTGATGGTCAGCGAGGACGGCAACGGCGCCCAGCACGTCTTCGGCGTGACGCGCCGCGGCGAGGTCTACGCGATGGCCCGCAACGCCCAGAACATCGGAACGGCCGAGGAACCGGAGTGGGGCGAGTTCGCCGGCGTCACCTTCTCCCCGGACGGCGAGACGATGTACGTCAACTGCTACACCCCCGGCACGACGTTCGCGGTGACGGGCCCGTGGCGCCGAGCCTGAGCCATTGACCGGCGCGCCGTCGGCGACGACGGCGCGCCCCTCAGGGCCGCGGGGAACTACGCGACCAGCCACAACAAACCCGTACCCGCCCCCACACACAAACCCGGCAGACGTGACACCCCACCCAGGCACGTCAACCGTTCAGGACGCCCGGCGGGTCGTGAGCCCACAGGCCACCGCGATCGCCCCCGCCGTGAGCAGCACGGCGCCCACCAGAGGCAGGACGGGAACCGGCACCGTACCCTCCTGCGAGCCGCTGACCAGCGCACTGACCGCCGCCCGCGCCGGGGACCCCGTGACGACGAGCGCCAGGAGCGCGCCCAGCAGCAGGGCGGGCACGGCCCGGCCCGGCGAGCGCAGCAGCGGCCGGGTGGTGAGCGCGCCGACGGCCGTGCCGAGGAGCGCGCACGCGAGCGTGGCGAGCAGTCCGGCGGCGCCTGCCTGGAGCGCCGACACCCGGATCTGGTGGTCGGCGCTCGTCGCGTCGCTGATGAACGTGACAAAGACCGTGGCCACGACCCCGAGCGTCGCGGCCGCCCCCAGCGCGACGCTCACACACGCCAGGTGCGCCCGCTCGGGGCCCGCCGCCGCGCCCACACAACTCCGCGCCGCGGATGGCTCGTTGGTGGCGCAGATGCGTACCAGCCAGGCGGCGACGGGCAGCAGCGCGGCGGCCGTCCAGCCGAGCGAGTCCAGCACGGGCTGCCCGCTCTGCACGCCGATCGCGAGGACCGCGGCGTACAGGATCACGGGCGGCAGCGCCCGCTGGGAGCGCAGGAGGAGGGCGGCCTGGTAGCGGAGGAGCGCGGTCATCAGGAGCTCTCGGTTTCGATGGGTTCGGGTCTGCGGGGCCGGGGCACGACGCCAAGTGGGCGCTCGGGCTCGGGCTCCACGCTCACGACGTGCCACGGCGGCCGGGCCCCGAGCAGCGCTCTGAGCAGTGCGTCCGAGCGGGACTCGGGGACGCTGATCCGGTGCGCGTCGCCCGGCACCTCCTCGACGGAGGCGGCGAGTTCCGTGGCCTCGGCCGGCGGGGTGGTCCCTTCCGGCCCTCGCGCCCGGACGACGAGGTGGGGGCCGTCCGCGTGTGGGTTCCCTGTCCCCGTACGGGAGGCGAGGGCGCCCTCGACGACGGCGTAGGTCGCGTCCGGCCGCCCCGCCAGGCGTCGTGGGTCGTGGTCGACGAACACCACCGCGGCCCCGGCGGCCGTGCGCTCGACCACCACGCGCTCCAGCTCACCGCGGGCCGGTTCGTCCAGGCCGGTCCATGCCTCGTCCAGGACCAGCAACTCCGGTTCGGCGAGCAGGGCCTGGGCGACGGCGACCTTCTGGCTGCTGCCCTTGGAGAGTTCCGACATCGGCGTCCGGGCGTGCTCGGCGGCGCCGAAGCGCTCCAGCCACTCGTCGGCGGCGTCGGCGGCCTCCGCGCGGGACAGACCGTGGACGGCGCCGAGGTGGATGAGGTAGTCGGCCGCGGTGAAGGGCAGGGTGGCCGGGAAGCGTTCGGGGACGTACGCCGTGCGCGGACGCCCCACGACCCGGCCCACCGTGGGCGCGTCGAGGCCCGCGAGGAGGCGGAGCAGCGTGGACTTGCCGGTGCCGTTGGCGCCCTCGATACGGATCAGCGCGCCGGGGGCCACCTCCAGATCGACGCCGGACAGGACCCAGGGGCCGCGTCGCCCGTAGCGGCGGCCTACGCCCTCCAGCCGCAACGGTTGCTGTTCGCGTTCCGGTACCTCACGTGCCATGCGCCCCATCCTCGTACGGATGTACGGGCGCGCGCAGGGGAACGGATCTTTGGCCTGGCAGACTGGGGTGCGTGACGAGTGACCCGCGTGCCGAGGACAGCCCGTTCCGCGTCGTGTCCGTGTCGCGTGACGAGGCGCCACAGTTCGTGCTGCCGCTGGTGGTGCGGATCGAGAAGTCCGCGCCTCCGGCCCGTACGGACGCGCTGGAGACGGCGGCCCGTGCGGTGCTGGTCATGCTGAGCGACGAGCGGTCGCTGGGCGACGGAGAGTGGGCCCGGGCGATGCGCGACTGGCAGGACGCCCGCATCCGCAAGGTGGTCCGCCGGGCACGGGGCGCGGAGTGGCGCCGCGCCGAGGCGCTCCCCGGCATCACGGTGACGGGCAAGTCCGCGGAGGTACGGGTCTTCCCTCCGGTCCCCCTGGACGGCTGGCCCAAGGATCTGGCCCGCCTCCAGGTCTCCGGCACGGACCTCGACGACCCGGAGCCGCCGGTGGAGGCGGACCTCTCCGCCCCCGTCCTCTGGATGAACCCGGAGGTCGGGATGTCGGCGGGCAAGGCCATGGCCCAGGCGGGCCACGGCGCCCAACTGGCCTGGTGGGAACTGTCCGACGCGGACCGCGCGGCCTGGCGCGACGCCGGCTTCCCTCTCGCCGTCCGCACCCCCGCCCCCGACAGCTGGCGCCACCTCACCACCTCCGGCCTCCCGGTGGTCCGGGACGCCGGCTTCACGGAGATCGCCCCGGGTTCATGCACCGTGGTGGCGGATCACCCCACGCTGCGCGGCTGAGACGGCGACCGGGCACGCCGTCGCTCTCACCCGCCGAGAGCCCCAATTGCTTTCCTTTGAACAACACAGCCGTTCCCTACGTATCTCCATGCACTGGCCAAGTAACAGTTTCCAACGACCAGTTGGTGTCCCCTGGGGAGGCTCATTTGGAGCGCATCAAAGGCTCGGTCATCGCCGGCGTGGCCCTCATCGTCACCGTCGGAGCGCTGTCGTTCCCGGTGTGGTCGTACTCCGACCGCTCGGGCACCGCGCAGGCGAACATGTCGGCGGGCATGGTGGACACACAGTGGGGTCCGCTGGCGGCATCCGACCGGGACCTGATCGAACGCGTGCGGCTGGCCGGACTCTGGGAGCTGCCGGCCGCCGAGATGGCGATGAAGAAGTCGTCCAGCAAGGCTGTCAAGGAGGCCGCGGACCACCTGATCACCGGCCACACGGACCTCGACCAGCGGGTGCGGACCGTGGCCACCAAGATGGGCATCGAGCTCCCTGACGAGCCGAACGCGCAGCAGAAGGGCTGGCTGCAGCAGATGCAAGCAGCCCAGGGTGAGGAGTTCGACCGGACGTGGGCGAACCTCCTGCGCTCGGCCCACGGCAAGATCTTCCCGGCCATCGGGACCGTGCGGAACAACACCCAGAACATGATGGTGCGCCAGCTCGCCTCGGACACCAACCAGACAGTGCTCGACCACATCACGATGCTGGAGAAGACCGGGGAGGTCGACTTCGACGCCATCGCGAACGGCACGATCTGACGCGTCGGGGCGACACGGCCCACGGCTCATGCCGACGGTGTTCGGTCGGTGCGGCCGGTGTTCCTCGCATTCCCCGCGTTTCCGCCGGTGACGGCGGTACGCGCGAGGTCTGTCGGCCACGGAACCGGCTGCCCTCACCGGGCTCGCCACGGACCGGGGTGTCGCCACCGCTCTCACGTGTCACCGGCCACACGGCCGATCCACGACCGGTTGAACATGCCGACCGGCCCGTACGTACCTCTTGGCACTGGCCAAGCAACAGTTCCCCAACGACCAGTTGGTTTCCTCCGGGAGGCTCATTTGCGACGCTCCAAGGGCTCTGTCCTCGTCGCCCTGGCGATCGCCGGCACGATCGGCGCACTCGCCTACCCAGTGTTGTACTCGTACCCCCAGCGCAATGCCGCCGCGGCGGCGGCCGTGCCCACCGGAGACACGGTGACCACGCAGTGGGGGCCGCTGACCCCGGCGGACCGTGACCTGATCGTCAAGGTGCGGCTGGCGGGGCTGTGGGAACTGCCGGCCGGCCAGCAGGCGCTGGAGCGTTCCTCCGACGCGGTCATGAAGGAGGCGGCGAACCATCTGATCGTGGGCCACACCGACCTCGACAAGCGGGTGCGGATCATCGGGGCGAAGCTGGGCGTCGAACTCCCGAACCAGCCGAACTCGGACCAGCAGGGCTGGCTGGACGAGATGACCAACGCCAGCGACGCGGACTACAACAAGGTGTGGGCGATGCGCCTGCGGGCGGCGCACGGCAAGATCTTCCCGGCCATCGCGGCGGTACGGAACAGCACCCGCAACACGCTGGTCCGCCAGCTGGCCTCGGACGCCAACCAGACCGTGCTCGACCACATCACGATCCTGGAGAAGACCGGGGCGGTCGACTTCGAGGAGATCGCCAACGGTTCGGCCACGGGGACCGCCAGCCCGACCGGCCCGCCGCCGCCGGTCCCCGGACGCTCGCCTGCCTCCGCGCCCGCGGCGGAGCCCAGCACCAACCCCGACGTGAGTTCCTCCGTCTCACCGGGAGCACCCGGCACGGTCAACACCGTCCGGCCGAGTCCGGAGGAGCTCAACGACGACCAGGGGGAGCCGGTCCAGTAGCCCGTAGTGGCAGAGCCGGAGAACAGAAAGCCGCCACAAGCTCAAATGTTGCTCTGAAGGTCCCCTCCGAGGGGTTCGGCCCGGCGTGCCGGGGTCATGACTCCGTCACGCCGGAACAGCCGGAACTCAGGTCCGCAGCGGGGAAACGACCCACAGGGTCCTGGTGAAGCCGTGACCGACGTGACCGAGGAGGGGACGAGGATGAAGCAGCTGGGGACGGGGATCGGGTGGCGGCCGGAGATCGCCGACGCCGTGGAGCGCATGGCCGGAACCGGGAAAGGGACCGGGGACGGGGTCAGGGACGAGAACGGGAACGGCGCCGGGACCGGCGTCGGTGTCGGTGTCGACTGGGTCGAGGTCGTGGCCGAGAACGTCTGTCCCGGCCATCTCCCCGAGTCGCTCACGCGGCTGCGCGAGCGCGGCGTCACGGTCGTGCCGCACGGTGTCTCGCTCGGTCTCGGCGGTGCGGACCGTCCCGCCGAGGACCGGCTGAAGGCGCTCGCGGAGCGTGCGGAGGCACTGGGGGCGCCACTCGTCACGGAGCACATCGCCTTCGTACGGGCGGGTGGCCCCCTGACGGCGTCCGACCCGCTGGAAGCGGGACACCTGCTCCCGGTCCCGCGCACCCGGGACGCGCTCGACGTCCTGTGCGAGAACGTACGCGTCGCGCAGGCCGCCCTGCCGGTACCACTCGCCCTGGAGAACATCGCGGCGCTCATCGCCTGGCCGGACGAGGAGATGACGGAGGGCCAGTTCCTGTACGAGCTGGCCGACCGCACCGGAGTCCGGCTCCTCATCGACGTGGCGAACCTCCACACCAACCACGTCAACCGGGGCGAGGACCCGGCCAAGGCCCTCGACGAACTCCCGGTCGAGGCCATCGCGTACGTCCACGTCGCGGGCGGCTTCGAACGCGACGGCGTCTGGCACGACAGCCACGCCCACCCCGTCCCCCGGCCCGTCCTCGACGTCCTCGCCGACCTCGCCTCGCGGGTCACCCCTCCGGGCGTCCTGCTGGAGCGGGACGAGAACTTCCCCGAGCCGGCCGAACTGGAGCGGGAGCTGGCGGAGATCCGGGACACGGTACGGCGGGCGTCCACGGTGGACGCCGCGCGGGGCGGCGCCGAGGGCGAGGAGCACTGCACGGCGCCACGGCCCCACACCGCCTCGGCGACCGCCTCCGGCACCGCGTCCGTCGTCGTGTCCGTCACCGACGAGCCCCACGGTGACTCCGAGTCCTCCACCGCCCCCGCCCGTCAGCGGCTCGGGCTCGCGCAGGCATCGTTGCTCTCGGCGCTGGTGGCGGGGACGCCCGTGCCCGAGGGGTTCGACCGGGTACGGCTGAGTGTGCAGGCGCGGGCGCTCGGGGCCAAGCGGGCGGACGTGGTGGCCAAGGTGGCGCCGGAACTGCCGGAGATCCTCGGGGAGTCGTACCGCCCTGCCTTCCTGGCCTACACGCACGGGCACCCGATGAGCGACGGCTACCGCCGCGACGCGCTGGACTTCGCCGAGCACCTGCTGCTCGCCGGGCGCCCCGAGGACGCCGAGGTCCGGCGGCGGCTGCGCGAGTGGTGGCTGGACCGCTCGGGCCCCACCCCCCGCTCCGAGCGCCCGACGGCCCGCCTGGCCCGCGCCACCCGCCGGGTCCTGCTCCGTCGCTGAGCGTAGGCGGACATGGGACCCTCCTAGGCGCGAGCGGGTGACAACTCCCGGCAGATGTGCCGCGAATAACAAACACGTGTCCCCCACACGGGTTTCACGCCCCCTTTCACCGGCTTTCCCCCACCTCATCCCCCTGTTCTCATACACCATCCAGCACCCATTTCCGACCACATCAACCCATCCTCCTGTTACGGCAGTTGACGTAGACCGGGCAGTAACATGCCAATCTGCCGTCAAACCGCACCCGAAGCGCACTAGCGTGCGGTGCCGCACCAGGAGGCACCATGCGATCCAACAACCGCAGAGGACTGATCAGTGGGACGGGGCTGATCGTCGCCGGCATGACGGCGACCCTCATCGCGCTGGTCTTTCCGATCTGGTCGTACGCGGACCGCTCCGGCACCGGCGTCCAGACGCTCAACGCGTCCACCGTGTCCACGCAGTACGGTCCGCTGTCCGGCCTGGACCGGGAGTTCATCACGAAGGTGCGGCTTGCCGGACTGTGGGAGCTGCCGGCCGGACAGCAGGCCCTGCAGAAGGGCACGAGCCAGCCCGTGCACACGGCGGGCGAGCACCTCGTCGAGGGCCACACCTTCCTCGACGCCCGCGTCCGCAACGTCGCCGCGCGCCTCAACCTCGAACTGCCCAACCAGCCCACCGAGGAACAGCGGTCCTGGCTGGCGACCCTGAACACGGCCCAGGGCGAGGAGTACGACCGGCAGTTCGCCAACCTCCTGCGCAAGGCCCACGGCAAGGTCTTCTCGGTGGTCGCCCAGGTTCGCGCGAGCACCCGCAACTCCCTGGTCCGCGACCTCGCCGACGACGCGAACTCGACCGTGCTCGACCACATCAAGGTCCTGGAGGCCACCGGGGTCGTCGACTTCGACGCGCTGGCCAACGATGCCGCGTCCGCGAGCCCGCCGCCGCTCACGAGTTCTCCGGCCC
>NZ_VJZC01000384.1 GCF_009377185.1 Streptomyces spongiae | reverse complement strand
GCCCCCAGGCAACCCCGACCCCGAGTAGCCCACGGATCGACCAGGTGCTTTCGGGACGACTCGGTGCGTTGTCCACAGGTTCCCGTCGGGCGTCGTACAAGCGGCTAGGCTCGCGACCGTACGAGACGAGCCGTAACCGGGAGACACCCACGATGGCCAAGAAGCGACCCCAGACGAAGGCCAAGCGCCCGCAGAGCACGGGCGGAGCCGGCGCCGCAGGCGCTGACGGCCACGTTCCGGTTGTCGGCGCGCGCGAGCCCTGCCCCTGTGGCAGTGGCCGCCGTTACAAGGCCTGCCACGGCCGGGCCGCCGCGCACGCGGTGACCGAGCTGGTGCAGCGCCCCTTCGAGGGCCTGCCGGGGGAGTGCGACTGGATCGCGCTGCGCGAGCTGGTGCCGGCCGCGACCGTCGAACTGACGCTGAAGGAGGGCCTCCCGGAGGGCGTCCCGTCGGTCACGCTCGCCACCGTCCTGCCGATGGCGTGGCCCGCGCTGCGCCGCGACGACGGCTCGGTGCTGCTCGGCCTGCAGAACGACACGGCGTCCGGTGACATCAGCCGCGACCTGGCCGACACTCTCCAGCGCGCGCTCGTCGCGGGGCCCGGCACTCCAGTCCAGGGCCGCCGCGCCCCGGCCGAGTCCCCGCGGCTGCAGGATCTGCTCGACCCCGAAGGCGCCTTCGAGCCAGTTGTGCACACGGGCTTCGAATTCTGGGTTCCGGACGCGGAGAACGCGACCGCGGACGTGACCGCGTCCCTGGAGCGGGCCAACGCCGCCGCCATCCCGACCGTGAAACTCCAGGGCGTGGACGCCGCGTACTGGTGCGAGACGCCAGACAAGAACCACCTGCGCTGGGTCATGCCCCACGCCGAGGAGCAGCTTCTGGACGCCCTCGCGCGGCTGCACGCGGCCGGGCAGTCGGGGCTCGGCGAGGGCACCCGCCTGGTGGGCTCCTTCCGTGCGCACGGTCTCACGGTTCCGGTCTGGGACCTGCCGAGCGGCGTCGGCGCGGAGGACGTCGAGAAGCCGGCCGCCGAGTTCGCCGAGCGTCTCGCCACCGCGCTGGCCTCGGACGCGCCGCTCACCGCGGACGAGCGGCGGGCACGCGGCGGCCTGACCAACCGACAGGTCACGCTCAGCTGACACACAGGCTCGGCTGACCGACCGGTCAGCCGACCCAGCAGTCACAGAACAGGTGACTCCTGTCACAACTCCCCGCTGTGACAAGGAAATCGGTGTCCGAATAGCCAAGACGGAATTTGCGAACCGCCGATCTCTTGTTACCGTTCGAGTAGCCCGGTTGCTGGTGCATCCCCCGTCGCCAGCAACCGGGTCTTTTCATGTCCGGGTTCGAACAGGGTCCGTTGTACGGAACCGGGGCGGGCGTCAACCGCCCGTTCGCTGGGGCGAGTTGCTCCCGGAGCGCAGCAACAGCGGCCCGTGTCCGGCGTTCGACTGTCCGGCGTTCGAGGCGAACTCCGCGACGGCCGTGTACGCCTCCAGATCGCCCCGCGTGGGCTCCCGGGGCGTCTCGCACACTCCCGGCTCGTCCTGCGCGCCCACGACGCAGTGCATCCGCACGGAACGCCCGTCGGGTGTCATGAGGCTGAGGGCCGAACTCAGTTCCGAGCCCGTCGCGTTGCGGTAGTAGGTGCGCGCCCAGGTCTTCTCGCCCTCGGTCAGCACACAGGTCTGCGCCTCGATGCCGTCGGGGGACGAGAGGTCGGGGCCGCAGCGGGTGGCGGTGGCGAGTCCGGTGCCGAGCGAATGGGGTGGCCGCGAGGGGGCGGCCCGCGCGTCCTCACGCACCTCGCCCACACCCTCACCCTCACCCACTCCGGCGTCCCATGCTCCGCCGTCGGTGGTTCGCGCCGTGCCGTCGGTGAGTCCGGACATCCGGGCGACCATCCGCCCCGCGTCGCCGACAGGACCCGCGGACGCCACAGCCAGCGGCAGGGCGACAGCGGCCACCGCGGCACCGATCAGCGCGGCCAGGCGCACCCTTCGGGCACCCGGCCCACGACGCCGAGGCCACGACGCCCTGTGCCGACCGGGGCGACCGGGCCACTCATGTCGGCCGAGCCGCTCACGCCGACCGTGCCGACCGTGCCGACCGTGCCGACCGTGCCGACCGGAATGAAACTGCATGAACGGAAGATAACGACCCACAGCGGGCGCCCGGTTCCCCGCGCGCCCGACACCCTCACAACTCGGGTGCGCTCACACCCGTACGAGTGAGGGCCTCCACCACCGCGTCCACGACGGCCTCCACATCGGGCACCCAGGGCGCGGCCGAGCCGGGCAGCGGCGCCCGTTCCCAGCGGACCTGGCCGATGCCGGTCTCGGACGGGGGCAACGCCAGATAGCCACCCTCACTGTGGAAGCGCAGGGAACCCGGCACGAAGTCCTTGGCGTACAGCAACTCGCCCAGCTGCTCCATGGAGTAGGGCGCCACGAGGATCGCCCAGCGCGCGGGGGTCGCGACCACCGGGCCGAGGCGCATCCCCTTGCGGTCGAGCGCTTCCAGGGCACGGGCCGCCGCGAGGGCCGGCAGGCTCACCGCACAGGGCGCCCTGCCTCCCGTGGCCAGCACGATGGGCGCCGCGGGCCGGTTGCCCCACCACCAGCGCACCATGCGCTCGTCGGTGGTGGCCGCGAGGAGACCGGGGTCGAAGGGGTGGGCACCGGGCACCACGCACTCCGCGTCGGGGCATCCGCAACGGGCCCGTCCCTGCGGGTCCGGAGCCACGCCCGGGAGTACGGGCCACTGCCATTCGGTCGCGAACGTGAGGGCCTGCTGGAGCATCTCAGACCTACCGCCGTTCCGCTTGGACAGGAGCCTGCGTCGCTTTCCGGGGATCTCGCGCATGTGCGCTCGTCCTTTCCGTTGCACGCCTGGCAACACCGCGGTCCAGATCACACCATGTGTCGATCACTTCACTGTGCGTACCTGCTGGCGCATCACACCCCTGTCCGAGACAAGGGGAACCCCTATGGGCCGAGCATGGGCTGCTTCCGTGTCCATACTGCGTCTGCTCTCAAGCATGGCCATGGCGCAGGGGTGGCGGCGCCTGGCGTTTTGCCGTCCCGCTATTGCTCGCCGCCTCCGCCACGGGAGGATGGGGCACGGTCGTCGGTGGATAGGACGCCCGGCTCCGGTGCCAGGTTCCGGGCGGTCTCCCATCACCCCTGGCTTTCACCGAGTACGTACCCAGCACGACCGCTGTGACGCTCTGTCGAACAAGGCCAGTCGACCGCAATACACCGTTCACTGAGGCACTTTTGAGCCAATTTTGCCAATCCGCAATCGACTCGGCGAGCCCCACGGACACCAGATATACCAGCAGGACAATGCTGGACATCCCCTCACGACTGCGTGTACATGTGGAGACACCGCTAGCGGCGCAAAATGACATGGGGGTTTGCGATGCTATGGAGCAATACGCGCTGGTCCGGAAGCCCGACACCATGAACGCCCCTCACCTTCCGAAAGTGGCCGGAATCGATTCAACCGTTCCGTCGCCCGCACACACTGTCGCGCCCACGCCCGCCGCCACGGGCGTCCCTCCGGCCACGCCGCCCATCGCTCCCGGGGCCGTTCTCCAGGACAGACTCGCGGGCTGGGTCTCCGATCTCACGACCCTCCACGAACTCACCGAGCGCCTGGCACGCACGGACTCACTCGCCGACTCCCTCCAGGAACTGCTGCGCGCCGGAGCCGCCCTCGTGGGCGCCCGGCGCGGTCTCGTCGTCCTCGAACCGGGCGACGGACTCGGCCCGGACACGACCATCGGCCTGGGCCTCGGCCGGGCCGATCTCGGCCACATCGAGACGGTGCCGCGCGCCTCCATGTCGTACGGACGGCTCCTCGACACACCCGCCGGACTGCCCGGCGGCGACGGCGAGATCGCACAGCCCGACCTGTTCGCCGAGGACGGGCTCGACCCGCGCCACCGCGAGGTGGCCGCCCGCCTCGGCTACGCCGCCAGCTACGCGCTGCCGCTCGCCACGGAGGCGGCGGGCCGCCTGGGTGCCGCCGTCTGGCTCTACGACGAACCCGCCGAGCCGACCGAGCGGCAGCGGCACCTGGCCGGCCTCTACGTCCGCTTCGCCACCGAGCTCCTGGCCCGCGCGGTCGAGACGGAACGCACACGCGCGTGCATGACGACGATCTCCGAGGAACTGCTCCCCTCCCGGCTGCCCCGGGTCGCCGGCGTCCAGCTCGCCGCCCGGCACCGCACCGGCCCTCGTGGTGGCGGGGACTGGTACGACGCACTGCCGCTGCCTGACGGAGCGCTCGGCCTCGCGGTCGGGTCCGTCACCGGGTCGGGCCCCAGCGCGATCGCCGCGATGGGGCGGCTGCGGGCGTCGCTGAGGGCGTACGCCGTGATGGAGGGCGAGGACCCCGTCGCCGTCCTGTCCGACCTCGAACTGCTCCTCAGACTCACCGAACCCGCCCGCTCGGCCACCGCCCTCTTCGCCTACTGCGAACCCGCCCTGCGCAGCATCACGCTGGCCGGAGCAGGGCACAGCCCACCGCTGGTGATCGGCGAGCGGCGCACCGAGTTCGTGGAGACGTCCCTGTCGGCCCCCCTTGGGATGCTCGCCTGCTGGGAGGCGCCCAGTGTCGAGCTGCGCGCCGAGCCGGGCGAGACGGTGCTGCTCTACACCGATGGACTGCTGCGACGTACGGGTGACCCCATGGACCGGGCCTTCGCCCGGCTGCACGCCGCCGCGGCGAGCCTGCCCAGAGCGGTGCGCGCCGACCCCGGTGCGGTCGCCGACCACATCCTGCGGAGCGTGCTGCCCGACGGCCTGGACATGCGGGCGCCCCACGGCCGGGCGGAGCCGGGAGCGCTGGACGACAGCGAGGAGGACGTGGTGCTGCTGGCGGCCCGCTTCGAGTGAGGCGGCCCGCTTCGAGTGACCGGACGACCGGGCTCACGCACGTGTCCCAAGGCCCTGGGCCCCCTTCCGTACGACCGTACGATGGAGGAGGTCCAGTGCCGTATCGAGGAGGATGACCGTGGCGGACGAGCTCGAGCCGGAGACCCCGGAGACCGAGGCGGCCGAAGCCGAGGAAGAGCCGATCAAGCGGCGCAAGAACGGCCTGTACCCGGGCGTGTCCGACGAACTGGCCGAGAACATGAAGTCGGGCTGGGCCGACACCGAGCTGCGCGACCTGCGGCCGATCGCCCAGGCCGCCGAGACCGCCGCCCGCCGCGCCGCGCTGTCCGAGCGCTTCCCGGGCGAGCGTCTGGTCGTCCCCGCGGGCAACCTGAAGACCCGCTCGAACGACACGGAGTACCCCTTCCGGGCCTCCGTGGAGTACGCCTACCTCACGGGCAACCAGACGGAGGACAGCGTCCTCGTCCTGGAGCCCACTCCCGAGGGCCACAAGGAGACGATCTACCTCCTGCCGCGCTCCGACCGGGAGAACGGCGAGTTCTGGCTCTCCGGCCAGGGCGAGCTGTGGGTCGGCCGCCGCCACTCGCTCGCCGAGGCGGAGCAGCTGTACGGCATCCCGGCCGCGGACGTGCGCGAGCTGCCGGTCAAGCTGAAGGAGGCCAAGGGCCCGGTCCGGGTGGTGCGGAGCTACGACGCGGGCATCGAGGCGGCGCTGCGCGACAAGGTGACCGCCGAGCGCGACGAGGAGCTGCGCGTCTTCCTCTCGGAGGCCCGGCTGGTCAAGGACGACTTCGAGATCGGCGAGCTGCAGAAGGCCGTCGACTCGACCGTGCGCGGCTTCGAGGACGTGGTGAAGGTCCTCGACAGGGCGGAGGCCACGTCCGAGCGCTACATCGAGGGCACGTTCTTCCTCCGCGCGCGCGTGGAGGGCAACGACGTCGGCTATGGCTCCATCTGCGCGGCCGGCCCGCACGCCTGCACGCTGCACTGGGTGCGCAACGACGGGCCCGTCCGCTCCGGCGACCTGCTCCTGCTGGACGCGGGCGTGGAGACCCACACGTACTACACCGCGGACGTCACGCGCACGCTGCCGATCAACGGCACGTACAGCGAGATCCAGAAGAAGATCTACGACGCCGTGTACGACGCCCAGGAGGCCGGTATCGCGGCCGTCAAGCCGGGCGCCAAGTACCGGGACTTCCACGACGCCTCGCAGCGCGTGCTGGCCGAGCGGCTCGTCGGGTGGGGCCTGGTCGAGGGTCCGGTCGAGCGTGTCCTGGAGCTGGGCCTGCAGCGCCGCTGGACCCTGCACGGCACCGGTCACATGCTCGGCATGGACGTCCACGACTGCGCGGCCGCGCGCGTGGAGTCGTACGTGGACGGCACGCTGGAGCCCGGCGTGGTCCTGACGGTCGAGCCGGGTCTGTACTTCCAGGCCGACGACCTGACCGTGCCCGAGGAGTACCGCGGCATCGGCGTCCGTATCGAGGACGACATCCTGGTGACCGAGGACGGCAACCGGAACCTGTCGGCGGGGCTGCCGCGCCGCTCCGACGAGGTCGAGGCGTGGATGGCGTCGCTCAGGAGCTGAGAGCCGGATACGACACTGATGGCCGGGTGCCCTCCTGGGTAACCGGCCATTGGTGTGCCCAGGGGACGTCCGTGTCCCCTGGGGTTCCTGATGTGCTTGGGGTTTTTGATGCGCCTAGGGGGCGATTCTCTGTGGTCAGGGGGCCCGGTCGCGTGACCGACTTCTGGTCCGGCGTCGGAGTGGACCTGCATCTGGAGCCCGACGCGGCGGCCGGGCGCAGAGCCGGTCTGGAGCGGGCCCTGCGGGACGCCGTGCGCGAGGGACGGCTCGCGCCGGGCACCCGCCTGCCCGCGACCCGGCGCCTGGCGGCCGAGCTCGGTATATCGCGGGGCACGGCGAAGGCCGCGTACGACCAGCTGGTCGCCGAGGGCTATCTGACCGCCCGCCAGGGGTCGGGCACGGAGGTGGCCCCGCTGCCCTCGAACACGGTGTCGGCGCCTGTCGGGGGTCCACGCGCGCGTGCGCCCCGTTTCGACCTGCGGCCCGGCAGCCCCGACGTGGGCGCGTTCCCGGCGGCGGCCTGGCTGCGGGCAATGCGGCGCGCCATCGCGAAGGCTCCCTCCCTGGCGTACGACTACGGGGATCCGCGAGGCCGCATCGAACTGCGGACGGCGTTGTCCGGCTACCTGGGACGGGCCCGGGGCGTGACCGCGCCGCCGGAACGGATCGTGATCACCTCGGGATACGTGCAGGGGCTCGCCCTCCTCACGCGCGTGCTGGACGGCGGGGTGGTCGCCATGGAGGACCCCGGGCTGCCGTTCCACCGGGACGTGGTGCGGCGGGGCGGCGGAACGGTCGTGCCGGTCGAGGTCGACGGCCGGGGCGTGCGCGTGGACGGCCTCGACGACCCGGCGGCCGTCGTGGTCACCCCCGCGCACCAGTACCCGACCGGCGTCACCCTCCATCCGGAGCGCCGACGAGCCCTCACGGACTGGGCACGCGCGCGGGGCGGGCTGATCGTGGAGGACGACTACGACGGGGAGTTCCGCTACGACCGGCAGCCGGTCGGCGCGCTCCAGGGCATGGCACCGAACCAGGTCGCTTACCTGGGCACCGCCTCCAAGACTCTGGGCCCGGCGCTGCGGCTGGGCTGGATGGTGCTGCCCCCGGACCTCGTCGACGCCGTGGCCGACGCCAAGCTGCACAGCGACCACCACACCGAGTCCATAGGCCAGTTGGCGCTGGCGGAGATGGTCACCAGCCATGCGTACGACCGCCACGTACGGGCGTGTCGGCTCCGTTACCGGCGACGCAGGGACCAGTTGCTGGGCCGACTGGGTGCGAGGTGGAGCGTGCGGGGGATCGCCGCCGGGCTGCACGCGCTGGTCGAAGTGCCGGACGAGGCCGAGGCGCTGGCGCGTGCGGAGGCAGAGGGGCTCGCGCTCGGCCATCTCGGCGACCACTGGCACGCACCGGCCGGCGAGCGGCCGCAGGGGCTGGTCGTGGGGTACGGGACGCCTCGGGAGCGGACCTACCCGGAGGCCCTGGAGGTGTTGGGGCGGGTGCTGGACGGGTTGGCGAGGGCTCGGTGACGGACGTCGTCGTCCCGACCTGAAGTGGGCCATGAACACGCATGTGAATTGGGCCTGTTGACTGTCCCAAACAGCTCATAGCGTCGTCGGCATGACAACCCACGACGCTGCGGCGCGGTCGCACCCCACCGTGCGGCTCACGCCTCCGGCGAGGAAGCCTCCCGGCCGGGCGAGCCGGCTCGTCCCGCCCGCCGGTCCGCCGCGCGTGCTCGCCCTGGCGCAGCTGACCGCCTCCGTGGGTGACGGCGCCTACTACGTGACGTCCGCGCTGTACTTCACGCACGTCGTGGGGCTGTCCCCCGCGCGCGTGGGGCTCGGGCTGACCATCGCCTGGGCGGTCGGCTCGCTGGTGGGTGTGCCGCTGGGGCGGCTGGCGGACCGGCGCGGGCCGCGCGGCGCGGCGGTGCTGCTGGCGCTGGCGACCGGTCTGGCGGTGGCGTCGTTCCTGTTCGTGCGCGGGTTCGTCCCGTTCCTACTGGCCGCGTGCGCGTACGCGGCCGCCCAGTCGGGGCTCGCGGCGGCCCGGCAGGCGCTGCTGGCCGGGCTGGTGCCCGCCGGGGAGCGGACCGGGCTGCTGGCGCATCTCCAGTCGACGCTCAACGCCGGTCTGGCGGTCGGCGCGGGCCTGGGCGGGCTGGCGCTGCACGCCGGGACGCGGACGGCCTATCTCGCGGTGTTCGCGCTGGACGCGGTGAGCTTCCTGCTCTGCGCGGTGGTCCTGCTGCGGCTGCCGCCGGTGGCGGTGGAGGCTTCGGCGCGCGGCCGAGGGGGAGCCGGGCCGGAGCACCGGCTCAGCGTGCTGCGCGACCGCCCGTACGCCCTGGTCGCGCTCCTCAACACCGTGCTGCTGCTGCGGATGCCGCTGCTCAGCCTCGGCATCCCTCTGTGGATCACCGAACGGACCGACGCGCCCGCCTGGGTGGTCTCCGCCCTGTTCGTCCTCAACACGGGTGCGGTGATGGCGTTCCAGGTCCGCGCGGCCCGGGGCGTCACGGACCGTACGACGGCCACGCGCGCGATACGTCGCTCCGGGTTCCTCATGCTGGCGTCCTGCGCGGTGTTCGCCCTCTCGGCCGGGACCTCGCCGGCAGTGGCGGCCGGAGTGCTCGTCCTGGGCGCGGTGCTGCAGGTCGCGGCCGAGATGGGGCAGTCGGCGGGCTCCTGGCACCTCGCCTTCGACCTCGCCCCGGCGGACCGGATGGGCGAGTACCAGGGCTTCTTCGGCACCGGTGTCACCGTGGCCCGCACCCTCGGCCCGCTGCTCCTGACGGCGCTTCTGGTGGACTGGGGGACGCCGGGCTGGCTGCTGCTGGGCGCGGTGACGCTGGCCGCGTCGTACGCGATGGGTCCGGCGGTGGCGTGGGCGGAGAAGGGCCGGGGCGGCTCCTGAGCGGTACGTGGGGGTGTTTCACGTGAAACACCCACCACCGCGGTGTTTCACGTGAAACGCCCCCCGGCGTGCGCTCAGCTGGGGCTTTCGGCCGTACGCCCCAGACC
>NZ_VJZC01000383.1 GCF_009377185.1 Streptomyces spongiae | reverse complement strand
CCGTTCCCCCGTGAGTCCCCCCCACGTGGGCGTCAACCACCGTCATGTACCCGGCGTGCTGACGCCCGGTGCCGCGAGCGCACCCCCGCATGCTCACAGCACCGGTCTTCTCCGTACCCTTCGCGACGTCGTGGAGACGCGTGACAACTGCGCTAGTCCTGGTGCTGTGCAGCGTGTTCATCTCGCGCCCCCCGTCGTGGAGTTCCGGTCTTCTGTGGTTCGTCGGCCCCGCCCTCCGATCCCCCGGAGCGGCGCCTCCTTGCCTGTGCCGAAAAGCTTGCCGAGCCCACTTCATGGCCGTGTCCGCCGACTGTCACAGACCTGTCACAGGGGTCTTCCTCAGCCGGAGCACAGCCGGATCGCTGCCGGATCACAGAGAAGAGCGGTACGGCTACGCAGACGGAGGCTGGGGAAGGGATCCTGTGCGGGTGACGGGCAGGAGCCGGCCAACAGTCGAAAGAGCACCGTGCCATGGGCCAGAATGTGCCCGTGCCTTCCCTGTTGCTGATCGAGGACGACGACGCCATCCGCACGGCCCTGGAGCTCTCACTGACGCGCCAGGGGCACCGTGTCGCCACCGCCGCCAGCGGCGAGGATGGTCTCAAGCTGCTGCGCGAACAGCGGCCGGATCTGATCGTTTTGGATGTGATGCTGCCCGGTATCGACGGCTTCGAGGTGTGTCGTCGGATTCGGCGCACCGACCAGCTGCCGATCATCCTGCTGACGGCGCGCAGCGACGACATCGACGTCGTGGTCGGGCTGGAGTCCGGCGCCGACGACTACGTGGTGAAGCCCGTGCAGGGGCGGGTGCTGGACGCCCGCATCCGGGCCGTGCTGCGCCGCGGCGAGCGCGAGGCCAACGACGCGGCGGCGTTCGGCAGCCTGGTCATCGACCGGGCCGCGATGACGGTGACCAAGAACGGCGAGGACCTCCAGCTCACCCCGACCGAGCTGCGGCTCCTGCTGGAGCTCAGCCGGCGGCCCGGGCAGGCGCTGTCCCGCCAGCAGCTGCTGCGGCTGGTCTGGGAGCACGACTACCTCGGTGACTCGCGGCTCGTCGACGCGTGCGTGCAGCGACTGCGCGCCAAGGTCGAGGACGTGCCGTCGTCGCCGACCCTGATCCGTACGGTCCGTGGTGTCGGCTACCGGCTGGACACGCCTTCGTGACTGATCAGCAAGGGGGGGCCCGCGGCTGGTCCGCGGCCCGCAAGGCGGTGTCGTCCGGACTGCGCTTCACGAGTCTGCGGCTGCGGCTGGTCGTGGTGTTCGGGCTCGTGGCGCTCACGGCCGCGGTGTCGGCGTCCGGGATCGCGTACTGGCTCAACCGCGAGGCCGTGCTGACGCGCGCGCAGGACGCCGCGCTGGACGACTTCGAGCGCGAGATGCAGAGCCACGCCAGCACGCTGCCGGTGCATCCCTCGGCGGGGCAACTGGCCTACGCGGCACGACAGATGGGCGACGACGGCCAGCGGTTCAGCGTGCTGCTGATCACCGAGGGCGCGGACGGCGGGACCGTGCAGGGCAGCTCGGGCAAGTCGGCGCTGGACGACTTCACCGTGCGGGACGTGCCGGAGTCCCTGCGCAAGGCCGTGGCCAAGAAGCAGGAGACCTCCGCCGGCAACAAGAGCGAGTACCACCTGTACTGGCAGCGGGTCATCGACGGTGACACGCCGTACCTGGTGGGCGGTGCCAAGGTGATCGGCGGCGGCCCGACCGGCTACATGCTCAAGTCGCTGGAGCAGGAAGCGAAGGACATCAACTCGCTCGCCTGGTCGCTGGGCATCGCGACGGGTCTCGCCCTGATCGGCTCGGCGCTGCTCGCCCAGGCCGCCGCGACGACCGTACTGAAGCCGGTGCAACGCCTGGGTGTCGCGGCCGGACGGCTCGGCGAGGGCAAGCTCGACACCCGGCTCCGCGTCTCCGGCACGGACGAACTGGCCGATCTCTCCCGGACGTTCAACCGCGCGGCGGAGTCCCTGGAGAAACAGGTCGCCGACATGAGCGCCCGCGAGGAGGCGTCCCGTCGCTTCGTGGCGGACATGTCCCACGAGCTGCGCACACCTCTGACGGCGATCACCGCCGTGACGGAGGTGCTGGAGGAGGAGCTGGACGCGGAGACGGGCAGCGTCGACCCGATGATCGAGCCGGCCGTACGCCTCGTGGTCAGCGAGACGCGCCGCCTGAACGACCTGGTCGAGAACCTCATGGAGGTCACCCGCTTCGACGCGGGCACGGCCAGGCTGGTGCTGGACGACGTGGACATCGCCGACCAGATCACGGCGTGCATCGACGCGCGTGCGTGGCTGGACGCGGTGGACCTGGACGCCGAGCGCGGCATCATCATCCGCCTCGACCCGCGCCGCCTGGACGTGATCCTCGCCAACCTGATCGGCAACGCGCTCAAGCACGGCGGTTCGCCGGTACGGGTCTCGGTCCGCGAGGAGGGCGACGACCTGGTCATCGACGTCCAGGACCACGGGCCGGGCATCCCCGAGGACGTCCTCCCCCACGTCTTCGACCGCTTCTACAAGGCGAGCGCCTCCCGCCCCCGCTCCGAGGGCAGCGGTCTGGGCCTGTCCATCGCTCTGGAGAACGCCCACATCCACGGCGGCGAGATCACCGCGGCGAACTCCCCCAAGGGCGGCGCCGTCTTCACCTTCCGCCTCCCCCGGGACGCCTCCCCTCTGATCACAGAGCTCCAGCCCGACGCCACGGAGGGGAACGGCGGATGACGTCAGGGATAGCCGGGCGCCGCCTCCGGTCGACCGCGGGTTCCCGGGAGCTCGCTGGTCCAAGGGGGGCGGCTCGGTCGTGGCTCGCGGTGGGGGTGCTGGCGGCCGTGCTCACAGGGTGCGGGATCCGGTCCACGCAGGTGCCGACGGACTTCGGGCCCGCCCCGTCGCGGGTGCCGTGCACGCTGACGGACACCGACATCGCCCCGCGGACCGCACCGGGGATCCCGGTGCAGGTCTTCCTGCTCTGTTCCGGTCAGCTGGCCGCGGTCGGCCGTTCCGTGAGCCTCCCCGAGGGCGCCCTGGATGCCCAGCGGCGCGTCCTCGTGGCGCAGGGGCTGCTCGACGAGCTCTCCGAGCGGCCCTCCGCCGCCGAGGACCAGGCCGGGTACGACACGGACGTCCGGACCGGTCTGCGGGTGAACGGTCCGCGGCCGGACGACCCGGAGGACGCACTGCGGCTGTCCACGGCCCCCGAGCAGCTGCCCGAGTACGCCCTCGCCCAGATCGTGTGCACCTTCGCCGACTCGGCGGCGGCCGAGGGCGACGGCTCGGTGGTCCTCGGCGGCCCCTCGGGCAGCGAGCCGTTCCGACGCTACGAGTGCACCACGGAGGTCCGCTCCGACCCGGGAGCCGAGAAACCACCGTCGTCGGAGGTCGAGACGTCCTGAGGGGCGTGTCGAGACGTCCTGAGGGGCGCGGAGGGGGCGCCACGGCCGTCGTGTGGCGCATCCCTCACCCGCCCGCGCCAAGTGGGGCGCCCACGCGGAACCGATCGTGCCGGGGGGCGCGTCTTGGGTGGCGTGCAGCGTCAAGGTTCGAACGGCGGAAGCGCCGGGATCCGCGTCCGTGTGACAGGAGGTGTCCTCCTCGTCGCACACCTCGCGCTCGTCGCCTGGATCACGCTGCGCCCGCTGGACGTTCCCTGGGTGAGCGCCGCCAATCTGCGGCCGTTCGCCGGGATCAGAGCCGATCTGGCGCTGGGATGGCAGGAGGCGGCCCGCCGCATCGGCGAGGGTCTCGCCCTCCTCGCGCCCCTGGGTGTCCTGCTGCCGATGGCGGACGGCAGGCTCGCCGTGTCCCCGCTCGCCTCCCTCGCCCGTACGGTCGCCGCCGGCGCCCTGCTCTCGCTGGGCATCGAGCTGCTGCAGACCGGGGTGCCGGGCCAGGTCGTCGACATCGACTCGATACTGCTGAACATGCTCGGTGTGGCCCTCGTCCACCTCGCGGTCGTCCCCGTCGTACGGGCACGGCTGCGCCGCAGGGCCGAGACCCTGCACCGGGCCGCCCTCCCCAGGGAGGAAGCGCCTCAGGGGCGCACCCCGACGATTCCCAGGGTCGGAATAGCTCCATAGAGTGACGCTTCGTCCGCTTCGTCGCCGTAGCGTTGAGGGTGTTGAGGACGACGGGGCCGCCACCGGGGAGGCCTCGGTCCACGGTTGACGAAGGAGCCTTCATGAGCCGCCTTGCCCGCCCCACCGACGGCCGGATGATTGGCGGAGTGTGCGCAGCGCTGGCCAGGCGCTTCGGCACCTCCGCGACCACGATGCGCGTGATCTTCCTGGTGTCGTGCCTGCTTCCCGGCCCGCAGTTCCTGCTCTACATAGCCCTGTGGATCCTGCTTCCCTCGGAGGACAAGGCCCGCACGGCATGGTGACCGGCACCGACCGGTGACCGGCACGGCGATGGGGCGCACCCACCGAGGGTGCGCCCCATACGCGTCCCGCGCGGTCTAGTAAGCTGCCTGGCGTGCGTTGCGAGAACCAAGCGCGTACGCCGTGCTGATCGAGAACCAAGACAGCACATGCACCTCCAGGCTTTGCGGTACAAACCGGGCTGGTTTCAACCCGGCTGGTGTTGATCGTGGAAGACCTGTTGGGTCGCTGACCCGCAGGCGGCGTGAGCCAGGAATCCCCCTGCTTCAGCTGGGGGAGGATTCAAATCCGTCACTTGCCCTTGCCCTTGGCCTTCGCCTTGGCCTTGCCGCTGTCCTTGGCCTTGCCCGACAGGTCCTGCAGCGGCAGACCGCCGAGCAGCCCGGCGGCGGGGTTGGTCGGACCGCCGGTGAGCACCTTGTCGGTGGTGGGCTGCGCCGACTCCAGACCGGCGCCGAGGGCCGACTGCCCCTGGGTGAGCACCCCACCGGCACTCGGCAGCGCCTTGGTGACGCTCCCCGCCGTCCGGGTGGCGTCCGGCGCGGCCGGGGCGGCGTTCGCGACGCCCGCGCCCGCGGCGGCGATGGCGGCACCGAGGGCGGCGACTCCGAGGGTCTTGGCAGCAGACTGCTTCATGTGTGATGCGTCCTTGAATGCGTGAGTACGGGGATGTGAGCGGTCCCGAAACGTAAACACCGACGACCAGGACGTGGCAAACATGGAAAAGCGGCCGGGTCGTCGCGACCCGGCCGTTTCCCGAAACCGTCGATCAGCCCTCGTTCTCCACAGAACCGCTGGTCGAAGCGGTCTGGCGGAACAGCCATTCGGACTTCAACTCGGCATATCCGGGCTTGATGACGTCATTGATCATCGCCAGTCGTTCATCGAAAGGAATGAACGCCGACTTCATCGCATTGACCGAGAACCACTGCATGTCGTCGAGTGTGTAGCCGAAGGCGTCGACCAGGTGCTCGAATTCCCGGCTCATACTGGTGCCGGACATCAGGCGGTTGTCCGTGTTCACGGTCGCCCGGAAGTGCAGGCTGCGCAGGAGTCCGATCGGATGCTCGGCGTACGAGTCGGCGGCGCCGGTCTGGAGGTTGGAGCTCGGGCACAGCTCCAACGGGACGCGCTTGTCGCGGACGTACGAGGCGAGCCGGCCGAGCTTCACCGAGCCGTCCTCGTGCACCTGGATGTCGTCGATGATCCGTACGCCGTGGCCGAGCCGGTCGGCACCGCACCACTGCAGGGCCTGCCAGATGGAGGGCAGCCCGAATGCCTCACCGGCGTGGATGGTGAAGTGGTTGTTCTCGCGCTTGAGGTACTCGAAGGCGTCGAGGTGACGGGTGGGCGGGAAGCCGGCCTCGGCACCCGCGATGTCGAAGCCGACGACACCGAGGTCGCGGTAGCGGTTGGCGAGTTCGGCGATCTCCAGGGCGCGGGCCGCGTGGCGCATGGCGGTGAGCAGGGCGCCGACGCGGATGCGGTGACCGTTGGCCTTGGCGCGCTGCTCCCCTTCCCGGAAACCCTCGTTGACGGCCTCGACGACCTCTTCGAGGCTGAGCCCTGCCTCCAGGTGCTGTTCGGGGGCGTAGCGCACCTCGGCGTAGACGACCCCGTCCTCGGCGAGGTCCTCGGCGCACTCGGCGGCGACACGGACGAGCGCCTCGCGGGTCTGCATGACGGCACAGGTGTGGGCGAAGGTCTCCAGGTACCGCTCCAGGGAACCGGAGTCGGCGGCCTCGCGGAACCAGACGCCGAGTTTGTCGGGGTCGGTCTCCGGAAGGCCCGTGTAGCCCGTGGCGTGGGCGAGGTCGACGATCGTGCCGGGGCGCAGCCCGCCGTCGAGGTGGTCGTGCAGCAGAACCTTGGGCGCCCGGCGGATCTGGTCCGAGTTCGGGGTGGCACCGGTCTGGGCAGTCTTGCTCGTCATCTCCGCACTGTAACGCCTACGCGCGTAGAACACCTGTGAAGAAGATCTGCCGATACCCAACGGTGACCGTGCCGACAGGTGGTGTACACCGTGCCTTCTGACACTGTTCTGTCATGGCACAGCAAGCAACGCCGTTGCGCGGACCCAGACTTGGGCGGGTCATGGGGCCGGAGCCGTCGTCCGTGAGCGGGGTCGTGCTGCTCCTCCCGGGTGGCGACGAGATCTCGGAGCGCAGGCCCTCCCCGATGATGGCGGCGGCCTCCGTACGCACCCTCGGCCGCCGGCTCGCCCGCGCCGGGCGCGACGACGGGCTGGTCGCGCACGTGGTGCACTACCGCTACCGCGGCTGGAACGGCAGCGAGGCCCACCTCGCGCACGACGCCTCCTGGGCCGCCGACGAGGTCGTACGGCGCTACGGGGACGTCCCGGTCTGCCTGGCCGGAGTGGACATGGGCGGGCGGGCGGCGCTGCACGCGGGCGGGCACGCGGCCGTCAACTCGGTCCTCGCGATCGCCCCCTGGCTGCCCGAGGACGACGTGGCCGCGCCACCCGAACCGGTGAAGCAGCTCGTCGGCCGGCAGGTCATGATCGTGCACGGGACCAACGACCAGCGCACGGACCCGGAGCTGTCGTTCCGGCTCGCGGCGCGGGCGAAGAAGGCCAACCGGGACATCTGCCGGTTCGAGGTGCACTCCGACGGGCACGGGTTGCATCAGTTCCGGGACGAGGTGCATGCGCTGGCGGAGGACTTCGTGATGGGGACGTTGTTCGGGCGGGGGTTCGCCCGGCCTGTGGAGGACGCGTTGGCGGCTCCGCCGCCGTTGGGGTTGCGTATGCCGTTGGCCTCCGGCTTTGGGGGGTCCCGCTCTCGGAGGGGTGGCTGAGGTTTTTTGCGCGGCTGCGGGTTGGGGGTGGCTTGTCGCGCCCACGCGGCGGAGCCGCAAATTGAATACAGCCCCGCGCCCCTGACGAGATGTGCGCGCCCTTAGTCCGGCAGTAGACGGCCCCTTCGTGACAGCAAGAACCTTTTGAAGGCCGCCACCGGGGGTGTGTCCGGGTGGCCCTCCAGCCAGGCGACGCCTATTTCGCGGGCCGCTCGGGGGGTTGTGACCGTCAGTTCGGCCACTCCTGGGCGGGGTACGGCCGGTGGGGGCAGGAGGGCGACGCCGAGGCCGGCGGCGACCAGGCCGCGCAGGGTCTCGGCCTCCTCGCCCTCGAAGGCGATGCGGGGCTTGAAGCCCGCCTGGCCGCACAGGTCGTCGGTGATGCGGCGCATGCCGTAGCCGGGTTCGAGGGTCACGAACGTCTCGTCGGCGGCCTCGGCGAGGCGGACACGCTTGCGGGAGGCGAGGCGGTGGTCGGCCGGGACGACGAGGCGCAGCTTCTGTTCGTCGAGGCGGCGGGCGACGAGGTCGGGCGCGTCCGGGACGGGGGACGTCAGGCACAGGTCCAGCTCTCCGGCCCGTAGCCGTTCGATCATGGCCTCGCCGTAGTTCTGGACGAGGCTGAAGCGGACGCGCGGATGGTCCGCGCGGAAGGCGCGGATGAGCGCCGGGACCGTTTCCGAGCCCATGGTGTGCAGGAAGCCGAAGGCGACCTTGCCGGTGGTGGGGTCGGCGTCGGCGCGGACCTCGTCGGCGGCGCGTTCGATCTCGGCGAGCGCGCGCTCGACGGAGCCGAGGAAGGTGCGTCCGGCGGGGGTGAGGGAGACCGTGCGGCCCCGGCGGGCGAACAGGTCGACGCCCAGGTCCTGTTCGAGTCGGACCATGGCCCGGGACAGCGTCGACTGCGGGACCCGCATCTCGTGCGCGGCGCGGGTGACGTGCTCGGTTCGGGCGACCCCGGCGAAGTACGCGAGGCGCGGGGCGAGCAGTCTCACGAGGGCGTCGCTGTCTTCTGTGTCACTGGACGGTGACAGGTGAGCTTCTGACCTCTGCTGATGCACCATGGGAACGATTATGGGGGTTCCATGCATTGGACGGATGAGTGGTGGGTCCGTACGTTCGAGGCATGCCTTCCGTCAGTACCGAGGCGTCCACCAGCGTGGGCGCCGGATCGACCGTCCCCGCTGCCGCGTCTGCCTCGGCTTCCGCGTCCGCTTCTTCTTCCTCTGCCTCTTCCGACTCCCGTATGGCTCCGGGTGGGCCCGGCTACCGCCGGATGAGTCTGGCCCTGTTCCTGGCGGGTGTCGCGACCTTCGCACTTCTCTACTCCACGCAGGCGCTTCTGCCGCTGATCTCCGGCGACCTCGGGGTGACCGCGAGCGCGGCGAGCTGGACGGTGTCGGCGGCCACGGGTGGGCTGGCTCTGTTCGTTCTCCCGATGAGCGCGCTCTCGGAGCGGTTCGGGCGGCGTGCGGTGATGACGGCGTCGCTGGCGGTCGCGGTGACCGTCGGACTGCTGGTTCCCTTCGCCCCGAACCTGGGTGCCCTGGTGGCGCTGCGGGCGGTGCAGGGCGCGGCGCTCGCGGGGCTGCCGGCGTCGGCGACGGCGTACCTGGCGGAGGAGGTCCGCCCGAAGGCCCTCATCACCGCGATCGGTCTGTTCGTCGCGGGCAACAGTGTCGGCGGCATGAGCGGCCGGGTCATCACCGGCTGGGTCGCGCAGGAGTGGGGCTGGCGGGCCGCGGTCGGGGCGATCGGTGTCCTGGCGGTGGGGTGCGCGGTGGCCTTCCGGCTGCTGCTGCCGGCGCCGAGGCACTTCACCGCGGGTTCGCTGCGGCCGCGGGTGCTGGCCCGTACGGTGCGTGACCACCTCGCGAACCCGCTGCTGCGCCGGCTGTACGCGATCGGTGCGCTGTTCATGACGGTGTTCGGCGGGGTCTACACGGTGATCGGTTACCGCCTGACCGAGGCTCCCTTCTCGCTCCCGCAGGGCATCGTGGGCTCGATCTTCCTGGTGTACCTGGTGGGTACGGTGTCGGCCTCGACGGCCGGGAAGCTGGTGGCGCGGCTGGGGCGGCGCGGGGCGCTGTACCTGGCGGGCGGGACGACGACGGCGGGGCTGCTGCTGACCCTGGCCGACGCGCTGCCGCTGGTGCTGGTCGGTCTGGTCCTGATCACGGCGGGCTTCTTCGCGGGGCACGCGGTGGCGTCCTCCTCGGTGAGCCACACCGCCAAGAGCGGGCGCGCGCAGGCTTCGGCTCTCTACCAGTCCGCGTACTACGTCGGGTCCAGTGCCGGGAGCACGATCGGTGCGGTGGCGTTCCACGCCGGGGGCTGGGGCGGGAC
>NZ_VJZC01000382.1 GCF_009377185.1 Streptomyces spongiae | reverse complement strand
GAGACAGGCGGTGGCGGGTGCGCCGGAGAAGGCCGACGGCGTACCGCTCGGCGTGCCCGAGAGGTCCCGGACCGTCGCCCGAGCGGAAGCCGATGCCGATGCCGATGCCGATGCCGATCCTGATCCCGATGCGCTCGGACCGGTCTGCCCCGACGTGCGCGGCCCCGGCGCTCCTGGCTCTCCCGGTGCGCCCGGCGCGTTCGCTGTCCCCGAGGCGGTCGGGTCCGCAGCGGCGGGCTCGATCCTGAAGGACGCCAGATAGCCGTCCTGCCCGGAGTCCAGGTCGCACGGCGCATCGATCCTGCCCGCCGGCGTCTCGTCGCCGTCCCCGTCCCGCGGGGTGAGGTGCAGGGCGATCCGGCCGACGAAGATCTTCGCCTCGCCCGGTCGGCGGAAGACCATCGACGGCAGGGTCCCGCTTGCCGGGACGGTCAGCGGGCCGGACTCCGGGACCTCGGTCCTGGGCACCTTGAGCGACACGGTGACGGGCGTGTCGCCCTGCGGTGCGGCCACGACGGCGCTCACGTCCGCGGTGCCCTCGACGGTGGACGCACCGACCAGGCGGAGCGTCCTGGTGACGTTGGAGCCGACCGTCGACGAGGCGCTGACGGGCTGCCGAGGTGTCGCTCGGCCGACCACGTGCGTGTGCCGGGCACTCCACACGACCGACGACGTCATCGGCTCGTCGCCGATCACCGGGAACGAGCACGTGTAGTGCAGAGAGCGCGCAGCCGGGGCCGCCGCCGCGGACCCGGCTCCGAAAGGACCGGCGCTTCCCAAAAGACCGGCGCTTCCCACGAGGGCCACGGCCGTGACCATGCGGGTCGTCCGGGTCATGCGGGTCATGCGGGTCATGCGGATCACGCCGAGGATGTGGATTCCCGTACGCCCAGTCCCGCCCGGATCGTTCTGCCCGGACGGGACAGGGCGACGCCGTAAGTCAGAAGGTGCTGATCCAACGACCATGTTTCGCACTTTACGGGGGCATGTCACAGGGAACTGCCGGAACCTCCGAACCCTTACCGCTCCTCCGTATCCTCTACCGCTCCTTCGTCTCCTCCAGGACGGTCCGCCCCAGCAGCGCGTAGCGCTCCGGCGCCCGCCGCTTCAGATACTGGGCGTACGCGACGCCGCCCACCGCGACGAGCGCGACGATCCATGGGGTGGCCCTGAGGACGAAGGACCCGGATTCCGGACCGGCCGCGACACCCATGTTGGACACCAGGAGCACCACGACCGCCAGCATCGCGACGCCGCCGACGAGCGGGGCGAGGAGCGTCCTGAACCAGTGGCGGCTCTCGGGGTGGTGCGAGCGGAAGTACCACAGCACCGCGAACGAGCAGACCGCCTGGACGATCAGGATGGCCATGGTGCCGAGGATGGCGAGCAGCACGTAGGTGCCGGTGTACGGGTCCTTGCCCGCGATCCAGAACGCGCCGATGAGCACCGCGCTGACCACCGTCTGGACCAGTCCCGCGATGTGCGGCGAGCCGTGCCGGTCGTGGGTGCGGCCGATGGTGCGCTGGAGCGAGGGCAGGACGCCCTCACGGCCGAGCGCGTACATGTAGCGGGCGGCGCAGTTGTGGAAGGCCATGCCGCAGGCGAGCGAACCGGTGATCATCAGCCACTGAATGACGACGACCGCCCAGTGGCCCACGTACTGCTCGGTGGGATTGAAGAACATCGCGAGCGGGTTGGCGGAGGAGGCGGCCGCGACGGCCTCCTTCTCGCCGTTGCCGGTGATGGCCATCCAGGAGACGAAGACGTAGAAGACGCCGACGCCCAGGACCGAGATCATCGTCGCCTTGGGGATGATCTTCTTCGGGTCGCGGGACTCCTCGCCGTACATCGCCGTCGACTCGAAGCCGACCCACGACCAGAAGGCGAAGAAGAGACCGAGGCCGGCGGATGTCCCCTGGAAGGCGTTGACGGGGTTGACCGGGCCGAAGGTGAAGCCGTCCGGGCCGCCGCCGTGCAGGGCGACCGAGATCGCCATGGCCGCGAGCACGGTGACCTCGGTGGCCAGCAGGAAGACCAGCAGCTTCTCGGCGACCGACACCCCGAACCAGGTGCCCGTCGCGTTGATGGCGAGCATCAGGACCGCGAAGGCCCACCACGGGATGTGGAGCCCCGTCTGGTCCTTCAGGGTCGTCGTCGCGAAGGTCGAGAAGATGCCGATGAGCGCCGGCTCGAAGACCACGTACGCGAAGGTCGCGAGGAGCCCGGAGGCCAGACCGGCGGTGCGGCCGAGGCCGTACGAGATGAAGCCGTAGAAGGCGCCCGTGGACGTGATGTGCTTCGCCATCGAGGTGAAGCCGACCGAAAAGATTCCCAGGACGACCATTGCGACGAGATAGCTCGCGGGGGCGCCGATGCCGTTGCCCGACGAGACCATGAAGGGCACGTTGCCCGTCATCGCTGTGATCGGCGCGGCAGTGGCGACGGCCATGAAGACCACGCCGAGCAGGCCGACCGCGTTGGGCTTGAGCCGGTGGACAGGGCCTCCGGACGGGGTCTCCGCCGTGGTCCCCGGGGTCGCCCCGGAGGTTCCGGCCGCTGGGGCCGCGCCCTCTTGTACTGCCATCGGGTGGCCCTTTCCTGGTTGCCGTGACCGCTGTCGTCGTGATCGCGCCGCGCACCTGCTGTTGGAGGGGAACTCTCTTGCCCGAATGAGTCGATCAAGGGTGGCCGGGCGTTAAATGTTTGTCAACCAGACCTTTAGGGTTCAGTCCGTCGAGTGAACGCCCTCGTGCGGACCGCGACGGCGTACGCGAGTGGCTACTCTGAGTCGCGGCTGGTCCGTATCGAGGGGGGAGGGCGCATCATGACACTCATGGCAGAGCGACCGGTGATCAGCGGCACCGAGCCCCACGGCAGCTTCGAAGAGCTTCTGGACCTCCTCGACGAGTTGCACGTGCCCGACGGCTACAAGGCCGAGATCATCAGGGTGAGCATCGTCGTGTCGCCGTGGTCGAAGGCCTACTGCGCGGACGTGATGGATTCGGTCTGCGATCAGCTGCGCCCTCATCTGCCCGAGGAGCACCGCATCACCTGGGGTCCGTTGTTGTACGTGTTTCCGGGCGTCGAGCGTGCGCATGGTCCTGACATTCACGCGGCTCACCGGCGTTCCCGCCGCCACAGCAGCAATCGTCTCGACGGAGAGGCCCTGTCGTTCGTCGCTGAGCTGACCTCGCCCTCCACCCGAGACGATGACCTGACAGACAAGGTTGATGTCTACTGCAGGGCGGGTGTCCCCGTGTATCTGGTCCTCGACATGCAGGAGGATCAGGCGACCGTCTTCTCGGAACCGTCGCCCAAGGGCTATCAGGCGCGCTTGACCAAGTCGTTCGGCGAGAAGCTCTACATCCCCGACCCCTTCGGCTGCACCCTCGACACCGAGGGTTTCCGGGCCCCCGAAGAAGCAGCCGAAGCGCAGGGCAGGACCTGACGGCCTACGCCGACGTCGGCAACGTCAGCCCCCAAGCCCCCTCCCACACCGTCCACGTCCGCGTCCGTACCGGCCCGGTCACCACCGAATCCGCGTGGTACCGGAAGGACGGCCCGGACACGCTCACCCGCCGTCCCACGGCACGCAGCGGTGTGGCCTCCGCGCCCACCGACACCGGCCGCACCTCCACCGCCGCACCGCCCTTGTCCCCCGCCGGCGTCACCGACACCGCCTCCACCGGCTGGTCGAGGTCGACGAGGGTCACCCCGTCGACCTCCACCCGCAGCCGGGACGGCCCGGGCACCGCGGGGGCGGAGAGCCGGGGCGGGCGCGTCGCCAGCGTCCGTACGAAGGACTGGCACGTCCGCAGCCACGAGTGATGGGCCGAAGCCTCCTCGTCCATCTGCGGGGACTCGTCCGCAGGCGACGGCACCGACGCCACCGACGGTATGCCCACCGCCCCCAGCACCACCCCGTCGCTGTCGTCCACCAGCAGGTCGAGCCGCCGCTCGGCCCCGTCCAGCGCGGCCCGGGCCGCCGCGACCGTACTCGCGGGCACCCCCAGCGACCGTGCCAGCACCCCGGCACCCCCCACCGGCACCAGCGACAGCGTGCACCCGGCCAGCTCCCGCTGCCGGTGCAGCAGGGACACGGCCCGCAGCAGGGCCCGGTCGTCGCCGACCACGACCGGCCGCCGCGATCCGCGCTTCTGAAGCGCCCGCGCGAAGTCCTCCGGACCCTCCGGGAGACAGACCTTCGTACTCGCCGCACCCGCGCTGAGCACGTCTTTCGCGATCCGTACCGACTCACTGTCCGTATGACGGGACAGGGGGTCGATGACCACCAGGAGCTGGTCGGAAGTCGCCACCTCGGTCCTGCCTCGCTTCCTCGGGTAGCATCTTTGTGCAAGAGCCCCTTGCGCCATATCGCCAGGGGCTTCGTCTATTCCGGGGCATCCGGTCCGACGGGTTGCGGCCAACGAAGGTCGCCGGTGTACGCAGCGCACGCCGTGCCGCGCGCGTCACCCTGACCTTGGACATGCCCCGCCCGGAAGGGGTGTACGCGCGTGCCCGCACTTGTGCTGCTCGGTGCTCAGTGGGGTGACGAAGGCAAGGGAAAGGCCACCGATCTACTCGGCGGCTCGGTGGACTACGTAGTGCGCTACCAGGGCGGCAACAACGCCGGCCACACGGTCGTCGTGGGTGACCAGAAGTACGCGCTCCACCTTCTCCCTTCCGGAATCCTGTCGCCCGGCTGTACGCCGGTCATCGGAAACGGCGTCGTCGTCGACCCGTCGGTCCTGCTCTCCGAGCTGAGCGGTCTGAACGAGCGCGGCGTCGACACGTCCAAGCTCCTGATCAGCGGCAACGCCCACATCATCACGCCCTACAACGTCACCGTCGACAAGGTGACGGAACGCTTCCTCGGCAAGAGGAAGATCGGTACGACGGGGCGCGGCATCGGGCCGACCTACTCCGACAAGATCAACCGGGTGGGCATCCGCGTCCAGGACCTGTACGACGAGTCGATCCTGACGCAGAAGGTCGAGGCGGCCCTCGACATCAAGAACCAGGTCCTCACCAAGCTCTACAACCGCCGGGCCATCGCCGTCGGCCAGGTCGTCGAGGAGCTGCTGGGCTACGCGGCGCAGATCGAACAGTACGTCGCCGACACGGTCCTGGTCCTCAACCAGGCCCTGGACGAGGACAAGGTGGTCCTGTTCGAGGGCGGCCAGGGCACGCTCCTGGACATCGACCACGGCACGTACCCCTTCGTCACCTCCTCGAACCCGACCGCGGGCGGCGCCTGCACGGGCGCGGGCGTGGGCCCGACGAAGATCAGCCGCGTCATCGGCATCCTCAAGGCGTACACGACCCGTGTCGGTGCCGGCCCGTTCCCCACCGAGCTCTTCGACGAGGACGGCGAGGCGCTGCGCCGTATCGGCGGCGAGCGGGGTGTGACGACCGGCCGTGACCGCCGCTGCGGCTGGTTCGACGCGGTGATCGCGCGTTACGCGACCCGGGTCAACGGCCTGACGGACTTCTTCCTCACGAAGCTGGACGTCCTCACCGGCTGGGAGCAGATCCCCGTCTGCGTCGCGTACGAGATCGACGGCAAGCGCGTCGAGGAACTCCCGTACTCCCAGTCGGACTTCCACCACGCCAAGCCGGTCTACGAGAACCTGCCGGGCTGGTCCGAGGACATCACCAAGGCGAAGTCGTTCTCCGACCTCCCGAAGAACGCCCAGAGCTACGTCAAGGCGCTGGAGGAGATGTCCGGCGCGCCGATCTCCGCGATCGGCGTGGGCCCCGGCCGGGACGAGACGATCGAGATCAACTCGTTCATCTAGGGTTCGGGCATGCCTGGGTCCCTGGCCGCCGACATCGGCCAGGGACCCAGGTGTCTTTTGCGGGGTCAGCGCAGGGGGCAGCTCAGGGGTCAGCGCGCCGTCAGCCTCCACAGGTGGTCCGCCGTGCCGTTGTCCGACCACTGCAGGACCTGCGCGCCCGACGACGTGCTCATCTGGTCCACACCGAGCAGACGCCCGCTGTTGTAGTTGGCGATCTTGTAGTAGCCGTCCCGGGCCGGGATGACCTGCCAGAGGTGGTCCGAGGTGCCGTTGTCACCCCAGATCAGGGCCTTGCCGCCGTCCGCCGTGCCCATGTCCTGGATGCCCAGGACCAGACCGCTCTTCTGGTTGACGATCTTGTAGAGGCCCGAACCCGCTGCCACCAGGGTCCAGTTCTGGTCGGTGCCGGTGGTGGACGTGGCCTGGACGACCGAGGTGCCCTGCGTCGTGCCCGCGTTCAGGGTGTCCAGGGCGAGCCCGCTGTTCTTGTTGGTGATCTGGTAGCGGCCGGCCAGTGAGGTGTTGGTGCCGCTGGGGGTGATCACCAGGTGGTAGCCGTCGGCGGCGTTCATCGTCACCGGCACGGTGATGGAGCCGCCCGAGACCGTGTAGTCGGCGTCGGAGACGGTGATCGGGCCGGGGGAGGCGGTCGTACGGCCCGTGTGCGGGCTGTACTCCAGCTTCACGTGCACCGTACTGCCGAAGGCCGACAGGGACGACAGCCCGTTGACCTGCACCGCGCAGGATCCGGTGCAGCCGCCCGCGACGACGCTGATCTGGTTGCCCCCGCTGTTGCGGGAGGCGAGGCCGTCGATGCCCGTCTGGGCGGGAGGCGTGGTGACGAGCATGGAGCCGGACATGTCGCCGTACCACTTGTACGTCCAGTACGAGCCGTTGGGTGAGCCGCCGGTGTCGGTCAGGGTGTCGCCGAGGGTGCCGTAGTGGTTCCAGAAGGCGAGTTCGGCGTCGCGGATGCCGGCCCGCTCGAACTTGGCCGCGTAGCCGATGAGGGCGCCGGAGTTGCCCATCTCGTCGGGGGTGCCGTACTCCTCGATGGCGATCGGGCGCGGGCTGATGCCGAGGCTCGACTCCAGCGAGCGGTACGCCGAGACGTGGGCGGCGATGTCCTTGCTGCCCTGCAGCTCGTGCCAGGCGATGACGTCGGGGACGGTGCCGCTGGCCTTGGCGTCCGTGAGGAAGGAGCTCATCCAGGACTGGTTCCACGCCGAGTAGCTCGGGCCCTGGATCGGGGTGCTGGTGTCCTTGGTGCGTACCTCCTTGTAGGTGCGCGCCCAACCCGCGTTGAACGCGCCCGCGTTGGTGGTGTCCCACGTCCAGTCGGGCTCGTTCCAGAGCTCGTACGCGGAGATGTTCGTCGCGCCCGAGGACCGCACGGAGGCGACCTGCTTGTCGACGGCCGAGAGCCAGTCGCTCCAGCTCACCCACTTGTAGGGGAAGTTGGGGTACCAGTCGGGCATGCGGACGACCACCTTGGCGCCCGCGCGGGCCGCCTTGGGGGCTACGACGAGTGCGTCACCGGCCGGCCTGGGCTCACCGTTGGGGAGCTGGGAGCCGCCCGGTGCCATCTGAACGAAAGTGTTCGGCTTGAGGGCGTTCGTCAGGCTGTCGGACGGGGTGCTGTTGTCCGCCAGGCCGTAGAGGCTGCCGGTCGCGACATGGGTGACCGGGCGGAGGGCCTGGTTGGCGTTGACCACCAGGGTGGTGGACGAGGTGGGTGCCGCTTGGGCGGGGGCAGCGGTGGCGAGCGCGGCAGCGGTGAGAGCGGCCGCGCCCAGAGCGGCCGTGAGACGTACAGGGGGTCTTGTGCGGCTCATGACAGAAGTTCTCCTCACGGAGGGAGGGGATGGAGAGGAACGGAGGGGATGGAGGTGGTGCTGGAGGGAGTGCTGGAGGTGGCTCAGTCCTTCACCGCGCCCGCGGTCACGCCCGCGGCCACGTAGCGCTGGGCGAGAACCAGCAGGACGGCTGCGGGGACGGAGGCGACCACAGCGGTGGCCATGATCGCGTTCCACTCCTGGTTGTTGTTGCCGATGTACTTGTAGATGCCGAGGGTGATCGGCCTCAGGTCGCCGCCGCCGTCGAGGGTGTTGGCGAAGACGAAGTCGGACCAGGCCCACAGGAAGCTGAAGAGCGAGACGGTGACCAGCGCGTTGCGGCTGACCGGCAGCACGACCGACCAGAAGGTGCGGAAGGTGCCCGCGCCGTCGATGCGGGAGGCGGCGATCAGCTCATCGGGGATGCCCGACATGAACGCCGTGAAGATCATGACGCCGAACGGCACGGCGATGGTGGAGTCCGCGATGATCAGCCCCCACCAGGAGTTCTGCAGGCCGAGGTCCAGGAAGATGCCGTAGAAGCCCATCGCCATGACGATCCCGGGGATCATCTGCGCGATCAGCAGGACCAGGCCGAGCGCGCCGCCGCCGCGCGGGCGGAGTTTCGCCAGCGAGTAGCCGGCCGGGGCGGCGAGGAGGAGAGTGAGGGCGACCGTGCCCAGGCCGATGAGCAGGCTCGTGCCGAGGTAGGGCAACTGGTCGTCCAGGACGGCCCGGTAGCCCTCGAAGGTGGGGTGGAGGGGCAGCAGGTCGGGCGGGTTCTTGCGCATGTCCTGCTGTGGGGTGAGGGACACGTTGAGCATCCAGTACACCGGGAACAGCATCAGCGCGGTGAGCAGGAGGCCGATCAGGGTGTGGCGGCGGCCCTTCGCAGGGGACTTCACGCTTCCTGCCTCCTCTGGACGCGGATGTACAACAGGCCGAAGACGAGGGCGAAGAGAATCAGGATGTTGCCGACCGCGGCGCCGGGGCCGAACTTGGGCAGCAACGTCCCGAACCCGAGCTGGTACGACCATGTCGCCAGAGTCGAGGAGGCGTCGCCGGGGCCGCCCTTGGTCATGATCCAGATCAGGTCGAACACCTTGAGGGTGTAGACGAGCCCGAGGAGCAGGGTGATCGCCGACACCGGGCGCAGCAGCGGGAAGGTGATACGGCGGAACTGCTGCCAGGCGCTCGCCCCGTCCAGGGCCGCCGCCTCGTACAGCTCGGGCGGGATGTTCTTCAGCCCGCTGTAGAGGATGACCAGGTTGAACGGGATCCCGATCCAGATGTTGGCGACGATCACCGAGGTCAGTGCCCAGTCCGGCGAGGTGAGCCAGCCGACGGGGTCGATGCCGAAGAGGTGCAGGAAGTAGTTCACCACTCCGGACTCGCTGTTGAACATCCACGACCACGTCGACGCCGACACGATCAGCGGCAGCAGCCACGGGACCAGGAACAGCGCGCGCAGCGTGGGGGCGAGCCGGAAGTGGCGGTTGAAGAAGACGGCGAGGGCGAGCCCGATGACGTACTGGAAGGTGATGGACACGAAGGTGAAGACCATCGTGTGGCGCAGGGCCGGACCGAACGTCGGGTCGTCGAGGACCTTCTGGAAGTTGTCCCAGCCGGTGAAGGGCGCGTCCCCTGCCACGAAGGAGCGGACGGTGTAGTCGCGCAGGCTGAGGTCGAGGTTGCGGTAGAGGGGATAGAGGTAGAAGGCGGCGAGGTAGGCGGTCAGTGGGGCGACGAAGGCGAGTGCGGTCAGTTGGGTGCGGCGGCGTTGGCGGCGGCGCCGCAGTGGCAGGGCGTCCCGCTCGCCGGCGGTCGCTCCGGCCGCCCCCGGCCTGGCTGGGGACCGCGGGGCGCGGTCGGCTCGGGCGATGGTCATGCGAACTCCTGAATGCGGGTGCCTGTGGGTGGTGTTTCGCCCCCGCCGCCCCTACCCGTCCCATCCCCGGG
>NZ_VJZC01000381.1 GCF_009377185.1 Streptomyces spongiae | reverse complement strand
ACGTCACCCCGTGCCCACGGCGAGGCGCTCCGTCCCGCAGCACCGCTCGCGCACGCGAGCAACGCCCCGGCGGCCCCGGTGCCCACTCCCCACAGCGCGCCCAGCAGCAGCGCCATCCCCAGGTTCCCGCGGAGCTCCATCCCCGCCCCGAACGCGTCGAAGCCGAGCACCGACAGCGAGGCGTCCAGGGACACCTCGGTCAACCAGGCCAGGAGCGGCAGTGCCAGTGCCGTCGCGACACCGAGCCGAACTGCGCAGCGCCCCGCGAACGCGAGCGGACCCCCGCCTGGCCCATTCGTGCCGGTCTGCTTCCCCACGACGGTGGACGATTCCCGTACAAAAGGCGTACGCACGGCGGTCAGTACCCCCGCGAACAGCATCATGAGGGCGGCCGCCACGCCCAGCAGCCAGACCCTGCTGTCCAGTTCGGCCAGTCGGCCCAGTGTGACGGGCTGGTCGGAGCCGACGCGCAACAGGTCGTCGAGCGGATCCGGCAGCACCTTGGCCAGGTCACCGGTGGCCTTGCCGTGCCACGGTACGAAGAGGCCGATCGGGATGCCGAGCCAGACGCCGTTGGGCGCACCGACGAGGGCCGCGCCCGCGATCCGCCGGGGGTTGTCGTCACTGATCGCCGCGTACGCCGCCGCCGCGAACCCCGCGGCGACCGCCACCAGCAACACGCTGACCAGGGCGGACACGGCGGGTCGTACCACCCTGTGCACCGCGTCCCAGCCGGGCGGCAGGGGAGTGCGGCGCGAGGCCAGCAGGGCGATCACCAGGACCCCGGTGCACCAGGCCAGACCGCCGAGCAGTGTGGGCGCGGTGTCCACCGTGAAGCCGACCTTCGCCTTTGCGTCCATGAGGTCGCCCAGCCGGTCCGGCAACAGCCCGCCGATGTCGCCGAGTCCGGGCACCTCGACGCCGCCCAACTGGTCCCCGCCGGGCATGTCGCCGAGCCCGAGCGACCCGCCGTCGAGGGTGATGACGCTGTGGCCGGCCCAGGCGAGCCCGCCCAGCATGGCGACGAACAGCACGATCACCGCGCCCGCGCGTGCGAGGAGTTCGGCGGGCGCGATCACAACTCCCGCCCCGCGCAAGGACCGCAGGAAGAGCCACGACAGCAGGACCGCCCCCACGAGACCCACCCCGAGTGGCGAGATCTGTATGGCGGTGGTCGCCTCCGCTCCTTCCAGGCCAAAGACGGAGACATCACCCGATGGAGTGACGGAACCACCGGCACCAAGGGCCACAGCAGCGGCGGTCATCGGCCCGAGCGAGCCCGCCGAATCCGCTTCCAGCAGATGCAGCCCGAGCGCGGCCGTCCCCGCCATGCCGATCAATGCCCAGCTCACGGCGGTGATCGCGGAGAGCAGGACGTCACCCCAAGGAACGCTCCTGGCCTGCTGCGAGGTACCCATGCTCATGGTCAGACCCCCCGATCCGAGCCGCGGCGTTCCACCGCGGATGTCCACCTCGCGTCGGATTACCACTCTCCGGCCGGGTTTCAACCCCGTCAACGGGACCAGTCGATGCCCTCGTTCGCTCGCTTCACAAGGCCCGGCTTTCAGTCAGGGGGCCGAGCCTGAAATAGTTCCCCCCGATGTTCGACATCCCTAGACTCCCTGTGTTGGGGGTTATCTCGGGGGACAACTCAGTGGGGCGTGGAGTGCCGGAACTCGTACTCGAATCGAATGGACAAACCTGGACGCTCGACCCGTCCAGGGCATACACGCTCGGGCGTGATCCGCAGGGCGACATCGTGTTCGACGACGCCAGGGTCTCGTGGCGCCACGCCACGATCAGCTTCACCGGCCGGAGTTGGGTGATCGAGGACCACGGCAGCACCAACGGCACGTTCGTGCAGGGCCAGCGGATCCACCACCTGGAGATCGGTTCCGGCTCGGCCGTGCACCTCGGCAACGCCACCGACGGCCCACGCCTGAGCCTGACCGGCTCGGCCGCCGCCGTCGCCGCACCGCAGGCACAGCCCCAGCAGCAGCCCTACGCGGCCCAGGGCGCGAACCCCGGGTGGGTGGCCCAGCAGTCCGCGCCGCCGCAGTCCGCACCGCAGCAGGGCTGGCAGCAGCCGCAGCAGGCGCAGGTCCCGCACCAGCAGGGTCCGGCCGACGGCTACGGACAGCAGGGACCCGGTGGTGTCGCGGGGGCGCCGCCGGTCTACGGCGACCGCAGCCCGACCACGTTCCACCAGATGGCCGTCGGCCGCGTCATGCGCATCGGCCGCGCGCTGGACAACGAACTGGTCGTCTCCGACCTCCAGGTCTCGCGCCACCACGCCGAGTTCCACGCCACGCCCGACGGCCGCTACGAGATCCGTGACCTCGGCTCGCACAACGGCACGTTCGTCAACGGTATGCCGATCGCCAAGGGCGGCTCGGCACTGCTCGGCCCGAACGACATCGTCGGCGTCGGTCACTCCACGTACCGTCTCGTCGGCGACCGTCTCGAGGAGTTCGTCGACACCGGTGAGGTCTCCTTCTCCGCACGCCACCTGACCGTCACGGTCGACGGCGGCAAGCAGATCCTGAAGGACGTCTCCTTCGGTGTTCCCGAGAAGTCGGTCATCGCGGTCATCGGCCCGTCCGGCTCCGGCAAGTCGACGCTGCTGAAGGCCCTCACCGGTTACCGCCCCGCCAACCAGGGCGACGTCCTCTACGACAACCGGAACCTGTACAAGCAGTTCGCCGAGCTCCGTCAGCGCATCGGTCTGGTCCCGCAGGACGACATCCTGCACAAGGAGCTGACCGTCAAGAAGGCCCTCAAGTACGCGGCCAAGCTGCGCTTCCCCGCCGACACCACGGCCAAGGAGCGCGAGGCCCGCATCGACGAGGTGCTGCGCGAGCTGAAGCTGGACATCCACAAGGACAAGAAGGTCACGTCCCTGTCCGGCGGCCAACGCAAGCGCGTCTCCGTGGCCCTGGAACTGCTCACCAAGCCGTCGCTGATCTTCCTGGACGAGCCGACCTCCGGCCTCGACCCGGGCATGGACCGCGACGTGATGCAGCTGCTGCGCGGCCTCGCCGACGACGGCCGTACGGTCCTCGTCGTCACCCACTCGGTGGCCGAGCTCGCGCTGTGCGACAAGCTGCTCGTGATGGCGCCCGGCGGTGCCGTCGCCTACTTCGGTCCGCCGGAGGAGGCCCTCAACTTCTTCGGCTACGACAGCTGGGCCGACGTCTTCTCCGCCTTCGAGAACTACCGCGACTACGACTGGGCGGGCCGCTGGAAGGGCTCGCAGCACTACCAGATGTACGCCGCGGACATCGACGCCGTCGCCCCGCAGTCCGTCCACATGCCTCCGCCGCAGCAGATGCGCCCGCCCAAGCCGCAGGGCTGGGGCTCGCAGCTGATGACCCTGGTCCGGCGGTACGTGTCGGTCATCGCGTCCGACAAGGGCTTCATGGCCCTGATGCTGATCCTGCCCGCCGTGCTCGGCGCGGTCAGCCTGCTCATCGACTCCGGCAACACCCTGCTGCCCAACGAGCCGCGCGCCAACGGTCTGCGCGTGCCCAACGGCACGGCCACCACCGTCCTGCTCATCATCGCCGTCGGTGCCTGTTTCGCCGGCGCGGCCAACTCCGTCCGTGAGCTGATCAAGGAACGAGTGATCTACGAGCGGGAGCGCGCGACCGGTCTGTCCCGTTCGGCGTACCTGATGTCCAAGGTCATCGTGCTCGGCATGATCACCATGGTCCAGGGCCTGATCGTGGGCGGGATCGGCTTCGGTGCGCGCGAGGTCCCCACGGAGGGCCTGGTCCTCGGCACCCTCACCAAGCTGGAGCTCTGCCTTCCGGTCATGGCGCTCGGCTTCACCTCGATGATGTTCGGGCTGGTGATCTCCGCGCTGGTCAAGACGTCCGAGAAGACCATGCCGCTGCTGGTGATGTTCGCCATCATCCAGGTCGTCTTCACCGGCTGCCTCTTCACGCTGAGCGGCTCGGTCGGTGTCAACGAGTTCTCGTACCTGATGCCGTCCCGCTGGGCGGTCGCCGCCGCGGGCGCCACGCTGGACTTCAACCTGGTCAACCCGAACAAGGACGACCCGACCGCGACCGACCCGCTGTGGGACCACACGGTCGGCGTCTGGGCCCTGGACATGGCCGCCCTGGTCGCCATCGGCGTGGTCTGCGGCATCCTCGTGGCCCGCTTCCTGCGCCGTCACGAGCCGGAGGTCATGCGCAAGTAGTCGCCCGCGTACGGCCCGAAGGGCGGCACCCCGTCAGGAGGGTGCCGCCCCTCGGCGTTCACGTTCCGCTTCTTCGCGGAGAGAGGTCCGCGCCGGCCTCAGTACGCGCTGTTGACGTTGTCCATGGAGCCGTACCGGTCGGCCGCGTAGTTGCAGGCGGCGGTGATGTTGGCGACCGGGTTGTAGATGTCCCAGGAGGTGCCGGGGACGTGGTAGGTCTTGAAGGTCGGCGGGATGACCTGCAGCAGGCCCTTCGAGGGGATGCCGTTGATCGCGTTGATGTCCCAGTTGTTGATGGCCTTCGGGTTGCCGGAGGACTCACGCAGGATGTTGCGCTTGATGCCGTCGTAGGAACCCGGGATGCCGTGCTTCTTCATGACGTCGAGCGACTCACGAATCCACCCGTCGAGGTTGTTCGGGTAGGTCTTCGCCGCGATCGCCTTGACGGGGACGCGCTTGGCGGACCGGCTCGCGGCCTCCTTCTTCGCGCGCTCCTGCTCGGCCTTCTTCTTCGCGGCGGCCTCGTCCGCGGCCTTCTTCTTGGCGGCCTCGGCCTTCACGGTCGCGTTGGCGAGCTGGTCGGTGACGGCGGCCTTGACGTCCTTGGCCTGCTGCTGGCCGGCCACCACCTGAGCGGCGGGTACGGCCTTGTCCGCCGCTGCGGAGGCCTGCCCGCCACCCGGCACCAGAGTGAGGGCGACTGAGGCGGCTCCGAGGCCCGCGACACCGGCAAGCGACAGCTTGTGGGCCTTGGGCAGGGCACGGCTACGACCGACGATGGTGGTGAACTTGGGCATGCTGATTGACCTCTTCGAATAGCTCGGGGAGGTCGCTCTGAGGCCGGTGGGGGTCTCGGTGTTCCAGCACAAGCGCCGCGGGAGAAACCGCGGCGCCGAGCGACGAGAGCAATTCTTAGCGGCCGCAAAATGCCCTGGCAAAGGTGTGACGTACGACCCGGGGTAGTGGACTGCGGAACGACAAAACGGGACAGATAGGTACGTCTGTCCCGCTCATATGCCCCTTTTGCTACTCCTAGGGAACTTCGTACGTGATGCGCGCCCTATGCGCGGGCTCACATCGCGCCCGTGATCGTCTCACCAGCAGTTGCTGCAGCAATGCGCTGTGTGAGGCTCCTCAGCGGGGAGAAGGAGGTGCACGTCACCGAACTCGTGCCACAGGTAACGCCCATGCAGCGCCTCCTCGTACGCCCGGCCGATCGCCGCCCGGCCCGCGACCGCCTCCAGCATCAGCAGATGCGAGGCCTCCGGCTCGTGCAGTCCGGTCAGCAGCCCGTCCACCACACGCACCCCTCGCTCGGGGGTGACCACGAGACCGGTCCAGCCCTCCGCGGGCCGCACCACCCCGTCGGGCCCGCTCGCCGACTCCACGGCCCGCACCGCCGTCGTACCGATCGCCACGACCCGGCCGTCCCCCGCCCTCGCCGCGTTGATCAGCCGAGCCGAAGCCTCCGGTACGGCGAAGCGCTCCGGGTACGGCGGCTCGTGCGCCTCGGCGGACGCCACCCCCGTGTGCAGCGTGACCGGCGCGAACTGCACGCCCCGGCTCACCAGCTCCGCCACCATGCGCGCGGTGAAGGGCCGCGCCGCACTCGGCATCTCCGCACTGCCCGCCCCGTCGTCCGACGGCAGCGCGAACACCGTCTGGTACGCCGACAGCGGCTGCTCCCGCTCCGTGTACGCGTACCGGATGGGCCGCCCGTGCTCCCGCAGCAGCCCCAGGACGTCCCGCCCCGCGGGGGCCGACACACGCCCCCACCACAGCCGGGCACCGTGCGTACTCAGCGGCTCCTCCAGAACCAGGCGTACGTCCCCCGGCAGGCACACCTCTGTTCCCGCGGGCCCGCCCGCCCGCGCGCGCGTGGTGCCCGTCCCGTCCGGATCGCGCAGCTCGACGGCCCACCGCCCGTCGTCACCCCGCGTCGAGAAGTGCACCACCACGCGCGCGTGCCCGACGTGACCGTCCACGGCGGCCGCCAGCGTGGGCGAGGTGTTGACGACGAGCAGATCCCCGGCCCGCAGCAGCCGCGGCAGCTCCACGAACGTGTGGTGCGACACCTCCGTGCCGCGCGACACCAGCAGCCGCACCGCGTCCCGGTCCAGGCCCGGGCCGCGCTGCTCGGCCGGCACCCGCGCCGACAGCTCCTCCGGAACGCTCACCGCGGTCGTCATCGACCCTCCAGCAGGGACGGCGCACCGTAGCGGCCACTGGCCGGGCGCTCGTCGATCAGCCGCAGGAAGGCCGGCACGACACTGGCCGGCTCCGGCCGCGGATCGTCGTCGTCCGGAACGGCCGCCGAGTACAGATCCGTGCCCATGTCCCCGGGATCGACCGCCCACACCCGCAGCCCGGGCTCCTCCTCGGCGAGCACCGCCGACAGATGATCCAGCGCCGCCTTCGACGCCCCGTACCCGCCCCACGTCTCGTACGCCTCCGCGGCCGCGTCCGAGCTGACGTCGATGACCGTGCCCGCTCCGGACGCCCGCAGCAGCGGCAGCGCCTCCTGGACGAGACCCAGCGCGGCGACCACGTTCACCTCCAGCGCCCGCCGCAGGCCCTCCAGCGGAAGCTCGTCCAGCCGTACGAGCGGTTCGGCGCCCAGGGCGCTCGCGTTGTTCACCAGCAGGTCGGCACCGCCCAGCCGGCGCGCCGCCGCCACCAGGTCGGCCCGGTGACCGGCGTCCGTGACGTCCCCCGCCAGGGCCTCCACACGGGTCCCGTACGCCGACAGCTCCTTCGCCGTCTCCTGGAGGGTGTCCGCCGTTCTGGCATCGAGCACCAGGTCCCAGCCACGTTCCGCCAGAGCGGCGCCGAGCGCCCGCCCCAGCCCCTTCGAAGCCCCCGTGATGATCGCTACAGCCATGACATCGGTCCCCTCGTCCCATGACCGCCGCTCCCGGCGGACGCCTTCAACCTAGGAACCGCGCCACACCGGCCGCCTCGTACGCGGGCCGCAATGCGCCAGGGCCCTTCGCCCTAGGTCCCGCGGCCGAGGCGGGGGCCGTCACAGGCCCGATCCGCGGTGTCACACCCCGCGGGTACCGTGAGGTCATGAGCCAAGGTCCACGGTCCGGCCTCGCCGCGGTGAGCTCCGCGCTGCTGGCCATGAGCAGGCATCTTGAGGTGCGCGACGTCCTCAAGACGATCGTGGCCTCCGCGCGCGAGCTGCTCGACGCGGAGTACGCGGCGCTGGGCGTGCCCGACGACCACGGCGGCTTCGCCCAGTTCGTGGTCGACGGCGTCAGCGACGCGCAGTGGAAGGCCATCGGCCCGCTCCCGCGCCAGCACGGCATCCTGGCCGCGATGCTGCACGAGGCGAAGGTGGAGCGCCTGGCCGACGTGCGCGAGGACCCCCGCTTCGAGGGCTGGCCGAGCGCCCACCCCGAGCTGGCCGACTTCCTGGGCCTGCCCATCCGCGACGGCGACGAGGTCATCGGCGCCCTGTTCCTCGCGAACAAGAGGTGCCCCAAGCCAGAGGGCAGCTGCGGCTTCACCGGGGAGGACGAGGAACTGCTGTCGATCCTCGCCCAGCACGCCGCGATAGCCCTGACGAACGCGAGGCTCTACGAACGCAGCCGCGAGCTCACCATCGCCGAGGAGCGCTCCCGCCTCGCCCACGAACTGCACGACGCCGTCAGCCAGAAGCTCTTCTCCCTGCGCCTGACCGCGCAGGCCGCGGCGGCCCTGGTCGACCGCGACCCCGGCCGCGCCAAGGGAGAGCTCCAGCAGGTGGCCGCGCTCGCCGCCGAGGCCGCGGACGAACTGCGCGCCGCCGTGGTCGAGCTGCGCCCCGCGGGCCTCGACGAGGACGGCCTCGTCGCCACCCTGCGCACCCAGGTCCACGTCCTCGACCGCGCCCACAGCGCGCGCGTGGCCTTCGCCAGCCGCGGTGTCCGCGCCCTGCCCGCGGCGCAGGAGGAAGCCATGCTCCGCGTCGCCCAGGAGGCCCTGCACAACGCGCTGCGGCACTCGGGGGCCGAGCGGGTCGACGTGGCCCTGGAGCGGCACGACGGCGCGGCGGTCCTGCGCGTCACGGACGACGGCAGCGGATTCGACCCGGCGTCCATACGCCGCGCGGGACGCCACCTCGGCCTGGTCTCCATGCGCGACCGGGCGAGCGGGGTCGGCGGCCGCCTGACCGTGAAATCGGCGCCCGGGAAGGGCACCACGATCGAGATGGAGGTTCCCGGTGGCTGACGCAATCAAGGTGCTGCTCGTCGACGACCACCAGGTGGTCCGCCGCGGCCTGCGCACCTTCCTGGAGGTGCAGGACGACATCGAGGTCGTGGGCGAGGCGTCCGACGGCGCCGAAGGGGTCGCCCGCGCCGAGGAACTGAAGCCCGACATCGTCCTCATGGACGTCAAGATGCCGGGCATGGACGGCGTCGAGGCCCTGCGCAAACTCCGCGAACTCGACAACCCCGCGCGCGTGCTGATCGTCACCAGCTTCACCGAGCAGCGCACGGTGGTCCCGGCCCTCCGCGCCGGCGCCGCCGGGTACGTGTACAAGGACGTGGACCCCGACGCGCTCGCGGGCGCCATCCGCTCGGTGCACGCCGGGCACATCCTGCTCCAGCCGGAGGTCGCCGGCGCACTCCTCTCGCAGGAGGAGGCCAACTCGGGCCAGGGCCGAGGCGGTTCACTCACGGAACGCGAGCGCGAGGTGCTGGGCCTGATCGCGGACGGCCGCTCCAACCGCGAGATCGCCCGAGCCCTCGTCCTCTCCGAGAAGACGGTCAAGACCCACGTCTCGAACATCCTGATGAAGCTGGACCTGGCGGACCGCACCCAGGCCGCACTGTGGGCGGTACGCCACGGTGTGACGGGATGACCAGTGTGATTGATGACATGAACGGCAAGTCAGAAAGTTACGGTCCGGGCTGAGATTCATACCGTCGTGTGAGTGTCCCCCGGATGGCGCATCCTCGCCGAGGCCACGGCCGTTCTTCAGTGCGTGCTGCGGCGACTTGCCGCGGTGATCGCCAAGGAGGACTGAGAAGTGAAGAACCTGAAGAAGGCCGCTGCCGTCACCCTCGTGGCCGGTGGCCTGGTTGCCGCCGGTGCCGGTATGGCTTCCGCGACCGACGGTGGAGCCCACGCGAGCGGCAAGGCCATCGGCTCGCCGGGTGTGGTCTCCGGCAACCTCGTCCAGGCTCCGGTCCACGTCCCCGTGAACGCGGTCGGCAACTCCGTGAACGTCATCGGCGTCCTGAACCCGGCCTTCGGCAACCTGGGCGTCAACCACTGAGCTCCCCACGACACCGGCCTCCAGGGCAACACCCGGGAGGCCGGTCAGTCGCGCCCCGTCAGGGGCGCGGGGAACTGCGCGACAAACCACATCGAACCCTGTCTCTTATAAACATCTGACGCTGCC
>NZ_VJZC01000038.1 GCF_009377185.1 Streptomyces spongiae | reverse complement strand
GTCTGGGGGCGGAGCCCCCAGGGGACGGGAATGGGTAGGGGCGGCAGGGGCGAGGACTACGTGCCCACTACGGGGTGTACACCACCGGCCTCGGCGCCGTGGGCATCTTGTTGCCGATGAAGAAGCTCGTGTGCGGCGGCTGGTTGTAAGCCGTGTTCTGCCAGGCCAGACCCGTGCGGTACATCGTGTCGTGCAGCAGAGTCGTGATCTTCGTGCCCGTTTCGAGCGGTGTGGAGTAGATCCGCAGTGCCGTGTTGTCGCTGGTGCGCCAGACGACCTCCTCGCGCCAGTCGCCGAGGATGTCACCGGACAGGGCGGGGGTGGACTTGGTGCCGTTGTTGGAGGAGACCCCGGAGCCGGTCAGCAGGCGGGTGTCGGAGGACGTGCCGTACTTGTCGATGCGGGTGCCGTCGAGGAGTTCACGGACCGTGTCGCCGTCCCACCAGGACAGGAAGTTGACGGAGGACGGCTCACGGCCCTTGGTGGCGCCGGCCTCGTCGCGGATGTTGCTGTCGGAGGCGGACCACATCTCCGGGCCGTCGTTGCCTGCGTAGACGTCCCCGGCGACTCCCCGGCCGTTGTCGCAGCACGCGGCCAGCTGCCAGCGGACCGCGCCGTTCGCCGGGTTGATGTACAGCTCGGCGGGCTGCGACGTGGACTCCGAGACCTTGAAGTACTCCAGGCCGGAGGTCGACGGGTCGAGGTCGCCGAGGTGCTGGGCGTCGCCGTGGCCGGTCTTCGTGGTCCACAGGGCGTTGCCGTTGTCGTCGACGGCCATCGCGCCGTACACGATCTCGTCCTTGCCGTCGTTGTCGACGTCCCCCACGGACAGGCTGTGCGAGCCCTGGCCGTCGAAGCCCTTGCCGCTGTTGGTGGAGGAGTTGGTGTCGAAGGTCCAGCGGCGGGTGAAGCCGCCGTTGCGCCAGTCCCAGGCCGCGATCACCGTACGGGTGTAGTAGCCGCGGGCCATGATGAGGGAGGGCCGGGCTCCGTCCAGGTAGGCCGTGCCCGCGAGGAAGCGGTCCACCCGGTTGCCGTACGAGTCGCCCCAGGACGAGACCGTGCCACGGGCCGGGACGTAGTCGACGCTCGCCATCGCCTTGCCGGTCTGGCCGTTGAACATCGTCAGGTACTCGGGGCCGGTCAGGACGTAACCGCTGGAGTTGCGGTGGTCGGCGGACGAGCTGCCGATCACCGCGCCGGTGCCGTCCTTCGTGCCGTCCGACGTCTTCACGGCGACCTCGGCCTTGCCGTCACCGTCGTAGTCGTACACCTGGAACTGGGTGTAGTGGGCGCCCGAGCGGATGTTGCGGCCCAGGTCGATACGCCACAGGCGGGTGCCGTCGAGCTTGACGGCGTCGACGATCGTGTTGCCGGTGTAGCCGGACTGGGAGTTGTCCTTGGCGTTGGTGGGCTGCCACTTGAGGACGAACTCGAGCGCGCCGTCGCCGTCGAGGTCGCCGACGGAAGCGTCGTTGGCCTCGTAGGTGTACGCGACGCCGTCAGGGGTGGTCCCTCCGGCGGGCGCGCTGATCGGCACGTCCTTGTAGCCGGTGCGGAACTGGACCGCGTGCACCGAGTCGCCCTGCTCCGCGCCGTTCACGATCGCGCGGACCGTGTAGTCGGCCTGGGCGGGCGCACCGGAGTGGAAGTAGTTGGTGGAGCCGGTGATCGGGGACGAGTTGACCTTCGTACCGGCGCGGTAGACGTTGAAGGACACGTTGTCGGGGTCGGTGCCGAGCCAGCGCCAGCTGACCAGGTTGCCGCTGTCGGTGTGCACGCTGACCACGCCCCGGTCGAGTTTCTCGACCTGCCGGGCGGTGGCGGCCTCGGCCGAGTCGACGGTGAACGTGGTGAGTCCGGCGGCGGTGAGGACGGCGGCCGCCAACGTGGGCAGGACCTTGCGTCTGCGGTGCCTGTGCGGGTGCTGCACGTGGATACCTCCCGGTGGGGGACAGACGGGTGTCTGTTTCCTCAGTTGCCGCTGGTGCGGGGCGAGTTGCCGGGGTCGCTGGGCGAGTTGCCGAGGTAGGGCGAAGAGCCCGTGCGGTTCACCTGAATGCTTCGCATTTCGGACGTACTTGCCGTCCCGGCCGTATCCGGTCCGATCGGGCTCCGTTACACCACACACCACTCGCACCGAACGATCGACCGACCGAGGGGGAAGCATGAGCGGCACCGCACGCGGACCGATTCCACGGGAACCGGAGAAGGACCCCACACTCGCCATCGAGGTCGCCCCTCGCTGGCAGGGAGAACCCCGGCACCGGCTCGTCGCCGTCGGTGACTCGCTCACCCAGGGCTTCCAGAGCGGCTCGATCTTCAGCACCGCCCTGTCATATCCGGCGATCGTCGCCCACGAGCTGGGCTGGGCCGACCGGTTCCGTTACCCGGCGTACGACGGGTACGGCGGGCTCCCGTTCAACATCGAACTGTTCCTGCGCGACCTGGAGGCCCGCTTCGGGCGCGACGTCGACTGGTGGGAGTCGGGGCTCGCGCTGCTGCGCGCCCGGCGGTTCCTGGACGAGGTGGAGGACTACTGGGAGCGCGGACCGGGCCGTGCCGCGCCCACCGCCACCTCCGTCAACCACAACCTCGCCGTCTTCGGCTGGGACCTGCGGGACGCGCTCGACAAGTCCCACGCCGTGTGCGCCTGGGGGCACCTCCCACGCCCTTAAGGCAGTGGGGGAGGATCGACGCGCCCAAGGACCAGTTGCTGCGGCAGCTCGTGGAGCACGCCGACGACCGCGCAGCCCTGCGTGTGCTGCCCGCCCCGCCCGCGGCGCCCGACTCCCTCACCCAGCTGAGCGCGGCCGCCCGTCTCGGTGACGAGGTGGGCGACACGGACCCGCGGCACGGCATCGAGACGCTGATCGTGTTCCTCGGCGCCAACAACGCGCTGAGCTCGGTGGTCGACCTAAAGCTGTGCTGGAGCAAGGACGGCGAGTACACCGACCTGGTGAAGAAGGGCGACTTCACCGTCTGGCAGCCCCAGCACTTCAGGGCCGAGCTGGACAAGGTCGCCGCCGAGGTGCGCGGTATCAAGGCGCGGCACGTGATCTGGTGCACGGTCCCGCACGTGACCATCGCGCCCGTCGCGCGCGGCGTCGCCACGAAGACCGAACCCGGTTCGGCGTACTTCCCGTACTACACCCGCCCCTGGATCGGCGACCACGACTTCGACCCGACGCGGGACCCGCACCTCACCGGGGACGAGGCCCGTCAGATCGACGAGGCGATCGACCACTACAACCACGCCATCACCGACGTGGTCCGGGGGGCCCGGAAGGCGGGCAAGGACTGGTACCTCCTGGAGACCTGCGGTCTGCTCGACCGGCTGGGCAGCAGGCGCTACGTCGAGGACCCGCTGGCCCGCCCGTCCTGGTGGACCCCCTATGTGCTGCCGCCCGCGCTCCAGGCACTCGACCCGGTGCCCACCACGCACTTCCTCGCCTGCGACGGTGAACGCCGCTCGGCCGGCGGGCTGTTCTCCCTGGACGGTGTCCACCCGACCACGGTCGGCTACGGCATCCTCGCCCAGGAGGTCATCAACGTCATGCGCCTGGCGAACGTGCGGTTCTTCCGGCCCGACGGCCTGACGGAACGCCAGGGCCCCGTCCTCGTCGACTTCGAGCGGCTCATCCGCCCCGCACACGCTGATCAACCACCCGCCGGGGAACCTGACGTCAAGTCTCGCTGTCCTGGCCTGGGCGGACGAGACCCTCGATCTGCTGCGTCGGGTCCTCAGGTTCGGCATCTGAGGGACGGTCGGCGGCGTAGCGCGCCGCGAGCGCGGCCACCGTCCCGGCGATCCTGGCACGCAGTTCGGCCGGTGCGAGCACCTCGACGGCCGTGCCGAGGCCGAGGAACACGTCGTGGGCGTGGTCGACGGACTCGATGGGGACGGTGGCGCGGGTCCAGCCGTCCGCGTCCGTACGGCCGCCCGCGGCCACGGCGGCGGCCGCCGCGCCGGTGAGGCGGGTGCCCGGTGCGAGCCGTACGACCGCCTCGCCGCGGTGCAGCCGGTCGTGGAAGTCCCGCTGGTACGCCGTCCAGTGGGCGGCCAGGTCGAAGTGCTCGGGGCGGGTGAACTCCTCGTCGGACGGGGTCAGTTCGAGGATCTGGTCGACGCGGTAGGTACGCGGTCCGGGGCCCGCCACGACGTACCAGCGGCCCGCCTTGAGGACGAGTCCGTACGGTTCGAGGCGGCGGTCGACGTCGGTGGGCTCGCGCCAGCGGCGGTACCGGACGTGCAGCACCCGGCTGTTCCACACCGCGTCGGCGACGGCGGGCAGGAACGGGGCCTCCTCGGCGTCGGCGTACCAGCGGGGCGCGTCGAGGTGGAAGCGTCCGCTGACGCGGTCGGCGTGGGCCCGCAGTTCGGGTGGGAGGGCGGCGCGGACCTTGAGCTGAGCGGCGGCGAGGACGGAGCCGAGGCCGAGTTCGGCGGCGGGGCCGGGCGCGCCCGCGAGGAACAGGGCCTCCGCCTCGTCGGTGGTGAGGCCGGTGAGGCGGGTGCGGTATCCGTCGAGGAGCCGGTAGCCGCCCGCGTGCCCGGCGTCCCCGTACAGCGGTACGCCCGCCGCGTGCAGCGACTCGACGTCCCGGTAGACCGTCCGCACCGACACCTCAAGCTCCCCGGCGAGCTGGGCGGCGGTCATCCGGCCGCGTGTCTGGAGGAGGAGCAGGATGGACAGCAGTCTGCTGGACTTCACTGACACAGGATGTCAGGGGAGCGGCCCTAGCGTCCGGTCATGACCTTCAAGGAGAAACTGCTGACCGTGCCACCGCCCATCGAGGTGGCGGGTCGGAGGATCAAGCGCTACCACGTCACCGCCGACCCCTCGGGCATCGCGCCCGAGGTGGAGAAGGCGGCGTACGAGATCCTGCCGGAGCTGCTGCCGGAACCGGACGGCACACCGCCGGCGACGTTCGTGGTGTTGCACCGGGGCGGGGACAGCGGGGCGTACCTCAACGCATACAGCTGGGTGTGGGACAACGTCCTGCACTTCAGGGGCGCTTCGGCGGGTCAGTCGGCGCTGGGCTGCCCGGACCTCGACCCGACGCACTTCGTCCTCCCCGACCTGCCGTGGATCGGCTGTGTCTGGGAGCTGCCGCCGATCCTGCACGAACGGGACGCCTGGGTGCGGCACATGCTCGCGCCCGAAGTCCCGGACCTGGACGCCTACATGACCGACACCCTGCCCGAGGGCACGACCGGAGACCGCTGATGAGCACCGCGCACGACTTCGACTTCTTCCACGGCGAGTGGGATGTCGCCCACCGCCGCCGTACCGACTTCCTCGACCCGGACAGCGGCTGGCAGGAGTTCCCTGCCTCCACCCGCTGCCTGCCCCTCTTCGGCGGCGCCGCCAACCTCGACGAGATGGACGTGCCGAGCCAGGGTTGGAAGGGGCTGACACTGCGGCTGTTCGACCCCGCGGCACGCGAGTGGTCGCTGAACTGGTCGTCGAGCCGCAGCGGCAGGCTGTTCCCGCCGGTGACCGGCCGCTTCGACGGCGACGGGCGTGGCGAGTTCCACGGGGACGACACTCATGAGGGGAAGGACGTGCGGGTGCGGTTCCTGTGGTCCGGGATCTCGGCGACCACCGCGCGCTGGGAGCAGGCGTTCTCCGTGGACGGGGAGCGGTCGTGGGTGACCAACTGGGTCATGGAGTTCACGCGTCCCGCTTCCTGAAGGCCCGCAGGGAGAACGTCGGGTCCGGGCGGGGGCGGTCCTGGTCGGGCAGGGCCGCGAGCTGTGCGGCGTAGTGGTCGGCGAGCGGGGCGCCGGGCGGCAGCGTGACGAACCAGCCGCGCCGCAGGTCGGTGAGGGCGCGCCGCGGGCTGCGGCCCTGACCGCGGCCCGCGAAGCAGGTCTGCCCGGCCGGGCGCAGACCGTGCCCGGCGGCGTACTCCTCGACGGCCCTCGCGGCATCCAGGGCCGGGGTGCGCGGGCGGGTGGCGAGCACGGTGTCGATGTCACTGCCCACGTTGTGGGAGGCGGCCTTGTCGACGGTGGTGACGTACACACCGCCGGGGCGCAGCACACGGGCGCACTCACCGACGACGGCCCGGACCTCGTCCGGACCGTCGACGAGGTGCAGCAGCCACACACTCGTCACCGCGTCGAACGCGCCGTCGGGAAAGGGAAGTCGGCGGCTGTCGGCGAGGACGACGGCGCCCGGCAGGCGGTCGGCGGCCCGGCGGGCCATGCCGTACGTCAGGTCGACGCCCGTGACCCGGGTGCCGGGGCGCGCGGCCACGATCCGCCTGGTCACGATGCCGGTGCCGCAGGCGACGTCGAGCAGGCGGCGCGCGCCGTCGGGCACGAGACTCAGCACGGCCTGGGCGGCCGCCTCCGCGCGGGGCTCTCCCCCGCGCAGGACGTCGTACCGCTCGGCCTCCTTGTCGTAGTCCAGCACCGCTCAGCTCGCACCGTGGCCCTGGGCGAGTTCCTCCACTCGCCGGGCGAGCTCGAAGTCGCGCTCGGTGACGGCGCCGCCCACGCTGTGGGTGTTCATGGTGAGGGCGACGGTGTTATAGCCGAGGGTGAGGTCGGAGTGGTGGTCTAGCTCCTCCTGGACCTGGGCGATGTGCACGACCATGGCGGTCGCCGCGAAGTGCGAGCCGAGCCGGTAGGAGCGGGCGATCCGGTCCCCGTCCAGGGACCATCCCGGCAGCTCCGCCAGCCGGTCCTCGATCTCCTTCAGCGACAGGGGTGCGAGGGGCATTCCCGGCTCCCTTCCTGGGTGTCACCTACGTGTCCAGCCTGCCACAATCGGGCTCAGGACGCCCTGGTCAGGAGGGTTTCCGGCGTCTACGGTCGTACCCATGGCCACTGTCTGGACCGGCGCCTCCCGTCTCCCGGCCGCCCCCGCCGACCAGGGCATCGGCCCGCTGCTGCGCGCCTGGCGGCAGCGGCGTGGGGTCAGCCAGCTGGATCTCGCGCTGCGGGCCGGTTCCTCCGCCCGGCACATCAGCTTCGTCGAGACGGGCCGCTCCCGGCCGAGTGAGGAGATGGTGCTGCGTCTGGCCGAGCACCTGGACGTGCCGGTGCGGGAGCGCAACGCGCTCCTCCTCGCGGCCGGTTACGCCCCGCACTATCCGGAGACCCCGCTCGACGACCCGTCGATGGACGCGCTCAGACAGGGCATGGAACGCCTGATCCAGGGCTACGAGCCGTACCCGGCCCTGATCGTCGACGCGACGTACGACGTGCTCGCCGCGAACCGGGGCATCGCCCTGCTCCTGGAGGGCGTCCCGGCCTCCCTCCTCGCACCCCCGCTGAACGCGATGCGCCTGACCCTGCACCCCGAGGGCCTGGCTCCGCGCATCCGTAACCTCCGCGCGTGGCGCGGCCACCTGATCGAGCAGATGACCCGCCAGATCGCCCTCCACCGCTCGGACGCGCTCCGGGAGCTGTACGAGGAGGTCACGGCCTATCCCGTCCCGGAGCCCGGCGAGCCCGCGGAGACGGACGTCCCTCCCGCGTACTTCGCCCTCCCCCTGTGCGTCGAGCACGACGGCCACGTGCTGAACTTCGTGTCGTCGATCTCCACCTTCAACACCCCGATGGACGTCACGGTCGCCGAGCTGGCCATCGAGACCCTGCTCCCGGCCGACCCGGCTACCGCCAAGTACCTTCAGTCCCGGGCGAATTGAGCTACCGTCATAGACCCATGGATCATTTCCAGCCGTTCGACCCCATGAGTGTTCGCGTGAAACATGACACACTGCTCGCATACCTCGGCGCGTGGGGAGGCGTGGCGTGAGTGAGCGGCGGCCCGCACCCACGGTGGGCCAGGTGGTGCTCGGGCGGCGGTTGCAGGAGTTGCGGGAGACCGCCGGGCTGAGACGGGAAGAGGCGGCGAAGGTCCTCAGAGTGGCGCCGGCGACGGTGCGGCGCATGGAGATGGCCGAGGTCTCGCTCAAGATTCCGTACGTACAGGTGCTGCTGACCACGTACGGCGTGGCGGAGAGGGACGTCGCCGCGTTCGTCGCCCTCGCCGAGGAGGCCAACGAGCCCGGCTGGTGGCAGCGGTACCACGACGTGCTGCCCGACTGGTTCAGTCTGCACGTCAGCCTGGAGGGCGCGGCCCAGGTGATCCGGCAGTACGAGCCGCACTACGTGCCCGGCATGCTCCAGACCGAGGAGTACGCGCGCGCCGTCCTGGAGGCCGGGACGGTCGGGCAGAGCGGGCCGGAGTCGATCGAACGGCACGTGTCACTGCGTATGGCCCGGCAGAAGCTTCTCACCCGCACCAACCCGCCCCATCTGTGGGTGGTCATGGACGAGACGGCGCTGAGACGCCCGGTGAGCATCCGGCCCGAGGTGATGCGCAACCAGCTCGACCGGCTTCTCGACGTGATGGAACGGGACCATGTCACGCTCCAGGTGGCCGAGTTCGCGTCCGGACCGCACCCGGGGACGTACGCCCCCTTCGTTCTGTTCCGTTTCGCGGAACCCGAGCTGCCGGACATGGTGTACACCGAGTACCTGACCGGCGCCCTCTACCTCGACGCGCGGCCCGAGGTGTCCATGCACCTGGAGGTGCTGGACCACATGGCCGCCCACGCGGCCTCCGCCCCCCGCACCAAGGAACTCCTGCGCGAGTACCGCGAGAGGTTCTGACCTGAACGTATCGCCGTTGGGGGCGCGGTGCGTTGGCGGCTGACTGTTCGTCGTGGTTCTCGCGCAGTTCCCCGCGCCCCTTTCGGGGCGCAGCCCCCTACGCAGCCCCACCCTTCGTATCCTTCTCGTCGTCCACGATCTCCGCGTCCACCACACCCTCCTCGTCCCCCGCATCCCCGGCGGAAGCCGAACCCGGACTCTCCGTAGGCTTCTGCTGGGCCTGGGCATACATCGCCTGCCCCATCTTCTGACTGACGGACGCGAGCTTCTCCACCCCCGAGCGCAGAGCACTCGTCTCCGCGTTCTCCGACAGCAGCCGCTTCAGCTCACCGATCTCCGCCTCGACCTCGGACCTGGCCTCCGCGGGCACTCGCTCGTCGTTGTCGCGGAGGAACTTCTCGGTCTGGTACACGAGTTGCTCGGCCTGGTTGCGGGTCTCCGCGGCCTCGCGGCGCCTTCGGTCCTCCTCCGCGTACTGCTCGGCGTCCCGCATCATGCGGTCGATGTCGTCCTTGGGGAGGGCCGAACCGCCCGTCACCGTCATCTTCTGTTCGCGGCCCGTGGCCAGGTCCTTCGCCGAGACGTGCATGATCCCGTTGGCGTCGATGTCGAACGCCACCTCGATCTGCGGCACCCCGCGCGGCGCGGGCGGCAGCCCCGTCAGGTCGAAGACGCCCAGCTTCTTGTTGTACGCGGCGATCTCGCGCTCGCCCTGGTACACCTGGATGCCGACCGAGGGCTGGTTGTCGACGGCGGTCGTGAAGATCTCCGAACGCCGTGTCGGAATCGTCGTGTTGCGTTCGATGAGCTTGGTCATGATGCCGCCCTTGGTCTCGATGCCGAGGGACAGCGGGGTGACGTCGAGGAGGAGGACGTCCTTGACGTCGCCGCGGATGACGCCCGCCTGGAGGGCCGCGCCGACGGCCACGACCTCGTCCGGGTTGACGCCCTTGTGCGGGTCCTTGCCGGTGAGTTCCTTCACCAGGTCGGTGACGGCCGGCATCCGGGTGGACCCGCCGACGAGGATCACGTGGTCGATGGCGGAGAGCTTGATGCCCGCGTCCTTGACCGCCTGGTGGAAGGGGGTACGGCAGCGGTCGAGGAGGTCGGCGGTGAGTTCCTGGAACTGGGCGCGCGTCAGCTTCTCGTCCAGGTGGAGGGGGCCCTCGGCGGATGCGGTGATGTACGGGAGGTTGATGGTCGTCTCGCTGGAGCTGGACAGCTCGATCTTGGCCTTCTCCGCGCCCTCGCGCAGTCGCTGGACCGCCATCTTGTCGTTGCCGAGGTCGATGCCGTACGAGCCCTTGAAGCGTTTGATCAGGTACTCGACGATCCGCTGGTCCCAGTCGTCGCCGCCGAGGTGGGTGTCGCCGTTGGTGGCCTTGACCTCGATGACGCCGTCGCCGATCTCCAGCAGCGAGACGTCGAAGGTGCCGCCGCCGAGGTCGAAGACCAGGACGGTCTGCTCCTCGCCCCGGTCGAGCCCGTACGCGAGGGCGGCGGCCGTGGGCTCGTTGATGATCCGCAGGACCTTCAGGCCCGCGATCTCCCCGGCCTCCTTGGTGGCCTGGCGCTGGGCGTCGTCGAAGTAGGCGGGCACCGTGACGACCGCGTCGGTGACGTCCTCGCCGAGGTAGGACTCGGCGTCGCGCTTCAGTTTCTGCAGGACGCGCGCGGACAGTTCCTGGGGCCGGTAGCGGGTGCCGTCGATGTTCCCCTGCTCCGGGAAGTGCCAGTTCGCGTCGCCCATGTGGCGCTTGATGGAGCGGGCGGTGCGCTCCACGTTCGTCACGGCCTGCCGCTTGGCGACCTCGCCGACGAGGACCTCGCCGTTCTTGGCGAAGGCGACGACGGACGGTGTGGTCCGGGCGCCCTCCGCGTTGGCGACGACGGTCGGCTCACCGCCCTCCAGGACGGCCACCACCGAGTTCGTCGTACCGAGATCGATTCCGACCGCGCGTGCCATCACTGTCCCCTTCCGCCGGTTCCCCCAGGGATTCCACCGCGGGTGTCCTGACATCCAGCACAAAACTTGAGTGCGCTCTTGTCAAGGGACAGGTGTCCCCTGCGGCTCGCGGAACGGTCCCGGACACGACGGTGCCGCGGCCCGAACGGACCGCGGCACCGGTGCCAGGGGCGTCAGGAGAGCTTGGCGGAGAGCGTGATGGTCGTTCCCGTCAGGGCCTGGCTGACGGGGCAGTTCTTCTTGGCGTCCTCCGCGGCCGCGACGAACGTGTCCTCGTCGACGCCCGGGACCGTGCCCTCGACGGTGATGTGGATGCCGGTGATGCCCTCACCCGGCTGGAAGGTCACGTCGGCGGAGGTGACGAGCTTGGTGGGCGGGGTGCCGGCACCGGCCAGGCCGTGCGACAACGCCATGGAGAAGCAGCTGGAGTGGGCGGCGGCGATCAGCTCCTCGGGGCTGGTCTTGCCGTTCGCCTCCTCGGCGCGCGACGGCCACGACACCGGCTGCTGGCCGATGCCCGAGGAGTCGAAGGTCACGACACCGTTGCCCTCGAGCAGGTTGCCTTCCCAAACGGTGTGTGCGCTACGCGTGGTTGCCACGGTTCTTCCTTTCGCATGGGGTCCCGTCAACCGGGTTCCTGTCCCCCCATCCGATCACACCCGCCCTCACCGCACGCGACTAGACCGGCCCACTGGCGGTGAACGGCAGCCGAGTACTCTGCGGGATCAGGTATGCGTGCTCGCGGCGCACCCGCAGGACGTCGCACCACCCGTCCGTGATGACGAGGACCGGCGCGCCCGGCGATCTCCGTGACCGGCAGATGGCCCGCGTCGTACGGCGCCGCGTCACAGAAGACGACGCGTGCGGCCGGTACGTCGCGGGCCTCGGCGTACGAGGCGATCGCGCCCAGCGCCTTGCCGAGCAGGACGCGGTCCATCGAGCCGGAGGTGTCGAGGACGACGCCGAAGGTGCAGCGTTCGATCTCCTCGGGCGGGAAGTAGCGGCCCGCGCGCGGGATGTCGGGCGTGGAGGACTGGCGGCGCGAGGGGCGCGCGTACGTCCGTACGGGCTCCGGGCGGGGGACGAACTCGTCGAACCAGCGGGCCAGTTGGGCGTCCCAGGGCAGCGGTGGGTGACTGAGCGCGCGGATCTCCTGGACTAGACCGGCGGGCAGGAAACCGCGTTCCTGGTGCTGGTGCAGGTCGAGACCACCGGCGAGTCCCCGGCGGTAGAACTCGTCCAGGTCGACGTAGTCGCGCGGGCTGCCGAGCGGGGCGCCGAGGATGTCGCCCGTGCCCTTGCCGCGCGGGGTCGACAGGCGGCGCATCCTGCGCACGTCCTTGGCGATCCGGTCGTACACCTCCTCCGCCGACAGCCCGGCGAGCTCGGGGTCGTGCAGCAGCCCTTCCGGCATCGTGCCGATGTGCATCTCGCGGAGCCAGCCGTTGATGACGTAGTCGGCGGCGATGTTGAGCAGGAACGGGTCGCGGGCGCCGCAGCGATCACCGTGGCGCAGGGCGGCGTGCAGCATCTCGTGGGCGAGGACGAAGCGCCACTCCTCGTCCTCGAAGTCACGCAGCGGGTTGATGTAGATCTCCCCCGCCTCGGCGTTCACCGCGGCGATGGAGATGTCGTGGGCGCGGGCGATCTCGGCGTCGGCGACGATCGTGATGCCGGCCGCGATGCCGCCGAGCAGCGGGTAGGAGGAGATGAACCACTCCAGGGCCCACTCCCCGGGCCGCTTGCGCGTGGGCCCGCCGGACATGGAGTCGCGGCGGCCGCCCGCCATGTCCATCGCCGTGGACATCGTGCGGGTGAGGGCGTGGGCGAAGGCGAGCTGCCAGTGCGGGGGCTGCCCGGCCCATTTGTCCCACGGCACGAGGAGTTGGTCGGTGTCCTGGCCCGCCGTACCGCAGTGCGCGTACGCGGCCGGATGCCGCCCTGGCGCCAGCGGGCGGCGAGCTGCTCCTCGTCTCCACCGGGGTAGGTGGCGGGCAGGTCGTCGGGGGTGCGGCCGACCGGGAAGCTCAGCAGGAACCGGTTGACGACGGCGCAGCGGGCGGCGAGCGTGAAGCGGTCGGGTTGCTCGCGCCGCCCCTTCGCGGCCGGAAGGTGGCCGAAGCCGAGGTGGATGACGGCGTGGGCGATCGCCCACGCCCACTCGGCGGGCTCGGCTCGGCGGGTGGGATGGGCGTGCACGATGCCGCTGGAGTCGACCCGGACGAGGCCGTCCCTCGGGGCGTACCTGCACGTCTCCTGGTCCCGGTTCATCTCCGGGTCCCGGCACGACCGCTTGCCCCGGCACAGCTTCGCCTGCAGCGCGGCGATCGCCGGGTTGGCCCACGCGAGCAGCACCCCCTCCGCGAACGCCTCCGTGGCGGGGTCCGGCCTGCCCGACTCGTCGGCCTTCTTGCGGGAGCGGCTCATCGGCACGCCTCCCCATCGCACCCCGCCGTCCTCCGCACAGGCGCCGTCACCGCCGTGCCTCCACCAGGCGCGGCATGTCCCGGGCCGCCTCCACCAGGAACCACGCGGGCAGCACCGGGTTGCCGTCCGAGTCTGAGGCGGTGACGCTCTGGGCGACCTCGACGGAGATCTCGGCGAGGTAGTACAACAGGTCGCGGTCCTCGGGGCGGCTGGGCCAGCGTGCCTCGCCCTTGAGGATGGCCTCGATGCCGTACTGGCTGCGCACGATCTTGACCTACCCGCGGAAGGCCACCGCGTGCGCGGGCGTCAGCGTGCCGTGGGCCAGGACCTTCAGGGTCTCCTCGTCGAGCGCCCGGCCGAAGGAGTGCAGCGCGTCGGAGAGCATGTGCCAGGAGCGGGGCGTGGAGAACGGCTCCTCGGTCTTCGGCGGCTTGGACCACAGGTGGTCGGGGCGGTCGGTGAGGTGGTCGAGGATCCAGGGGTGGATGTCGTGGCCCGCCGCCCACCCGAGCCAGTCCTTCGCCGACGCCTCCAGGTGGACGTGGGCGAGACGGTTGACCAGCGCGGAGGCGATGGGGCGGGCCAGGGCGTTGTCCGTCGCGCGATAGCCGGCGCCGATCACGATCGAGCCCTTCGGCAGCTCGTAGTCGCCGATACGGCGGTCCAGGATCAGGGAGTAGAACGCCTTCTGCACGTCCGGGGTCGCCGCGTTCAGCTCGTCGAGGAACAGACAGTACGGCTCGTCGCGGGCGATCGCCTCCGGAGGACAGAACACCGAGCGCCCGTCGCGGATCTGGGGCACGCCGATGAGGTCCCAGAGACTCGGCGAATTCCCGTACGAGGGAGGACTTGCCGATACCGGGGGCTCCCCAGATGAAGACCGGCCGCACCGTGGCGAGACCGAGCAGTAGTTCCGGAATGCGGGAAGGGGTGACCGTGACGGCTGCCTGCAAAAGCAGCGACTCCTTGGGGCCGTTCGAGTGAGGCCGCGCAGGTGCGCGGTGTCCGATACGGACAGTGTGTGCGGCACGCGCCCCCGTCCGCAGCCCATTTTTCGTACGGCTCGGACACGGGCCCACCACCTTCGAGCCCCGCTCCCGAGCCACGGACAGTGCATGGCGATATGCGCATTACATGGCTGTATGCCTAGCATCCGATCGAGACATAACGGACAGAAGGTGACTTCCGACAGGGAGAATGGCCATGCGCATGATCTACGCGGACCGCGGTCCGTCACCGCTCAATTCCGGCAAACCGAAGTCCGCCGACCGGGACGGGACGGCCGGCTGGTGGGGCGCCTTCAGTATCGAGAGGTTCGCGAACGCGTCCCCGCTGCAGTTCACCCACGAGGACGCGAACGGCTGGCTGGCGTATCTGCGGCAGTTCGAGGAGCAGAACTTCTGGTTCCAGGACGGGGGTGTCCAGCCCTGGGCGTACGAGGAGACGTACGACAACTGGCAGGACCGCTACGGGATGGACGCCGTGACGGCGGTCTACCACTCGGGCCACGGCTTCATGCGGGACAACGGCCAGTTCATCGCCTCGATGGGCGCGGCCTGGGACGGGCGCAACATCGCGGAGTCGCAGCGCATGGCGTTCGGCAACGAGAAGGTCAATTACGTCTTCTGGTCCACGTGCTTCTCGCTGCGGGTGCTCGGCGCGCACAACCCGGTACGCACCTGGGGGGCGTCCAACCTCGGCGCCCGCATGATCTTCGGGTTCGAGACCACCAGCATCGACCACCCGGGGTACGGCTCCAAGTTCTGGGAGAAGTGGCGGGCCGGGCAGACCTTCTGCGAGGCGTGGCTGAACGCCTCCTGGGACATCGACCGCGGCCAGGCGCCCTCGGTGGCCGCGGCGGGCGCGACGCAGGCGGAGGCGAACGACCGGCTCAACACCGAGCGGGACTTCCACCGCGGCCACGTCTCGGACGCCTGGTACGCGTGGCGCTGGTACAACGCCCGCGAGAGCCTGCACGAGCCGCTGACCACGCTTCCGATGGAGCCACAGACGATCGCGCTGGCGCCGCGCGACCCCAGCACCGAACTCACTCGGCTGGCCGAGGCGGTCCACTTCCCGGCTGCAGCGCTCCAGGAGGTTCACGTGGAGCGGCAGGGCGTGCTGAGCGCCAACGCCGGTGACCGGTACGTCTCCACCGCCCCACAGGCCGCCCGCTGGGTCCGCCTCGGCGAGGCCAACCACCGCAACACCCGGCAGCTGCCGACCGAGGAGGCCGTGCGGCTCGCGGAGGAGTTCGCCCGGCAGCACGCGAACGGCGCCGAGCTCATCGTGGACGAGGTGCACGACCTGTGGCAGAACTCCGGTGCCGCCGACGGCTCCCAGATCGGTGAACCGGTCTCCCTCCAGACGCATGTGACGTTCCGTCAGGCATTTGATGGCGTACCGGTCATCACTCCGGGCCGGGGCGAGATCCGCGTGGCGCTCGACAACGACGGGAGTGTGGTGCAGGCGCACCTGTCGACCCGGGACACCGCCAACGGAGCCACCCTCACACCCAACTCGATGGTCGCGCCGCCCACCGCGAACGGGCGGACCGGGCCCGCCCCCGCGCCCCGGGAACCCGCCGAGGCACTGGCCACCGCCCAGCGCAGACTGGTCGCGGAGCTCGGCGCGGTGGGCGCGAACGAGCGCCAGTCGGCCGTGGACGTGCAGCAGGAGCTCGAGATCCGGGACGTGCCCGGAACGATGCGCGTCGGCTTCGAGATCGAGGGCAACGAGGCGTACCCGGCGGCCCGCAAGCAGATCGAGATCCGGCAGCAGGGCAGCGAGTTCGTCACCCGGCGCTGGGTGGTCGCCCCGCTGGCCCGGTGAGCGTCCCGGGTCCCGTACGACCGCGAGGAGCCCTCATAGATTCATGAGGGTCAGGCGGCCCGCCGGTCCTGCCGGCGGGCCGTCAGCGGTACCTGGGGGCCGCTGCACTCGCGCAGCCAGCGCCGCAGCACACGGTGGACGTGCTCGGCGCCGACGAGCTCCTCCCCGTCCCCGGCCGGCGCCGAGAACGCGACCGGCGACAGCAGGAACGCCCTGCCCTGGTCCCCGCCGAGGCCGCCGTGCGAGCCGATCTGCTCCTCGAAGGCGAGGACCTCGCCGTCGACCGGGTCGTACCAGGAGTTGACCATGATGTCGGCGACGTGCGGGAAGTCGTGCGTGCGCCGTACGGCGTCGGCGGCGCCGGGCCCGAAGTCGGCGAGCGGGCCGGGGCGTTCGTCGGTGAGCTCGGCCACCGGGACCACCGCGCCGTGCGCGCCGAGCACGACACCGCCGTGCTCCTCGCTCCCCACCAGGACGAACCCGATGCCGGGGTGGTTGGCGAGCGTGGACAGCAGCGCGGGATGCCGCCGGTCGATCTCCTCCTTGGTCATCCGGTGGGACACGTCGGGGAACGACACCAGCCCGAGGTTGCCGGAGGCCAGCACGATCGGCTCGGAGCGGCGCGACGGCCGGTGCTGCTCGCCGCCCTCCTCGACCGGCCTGCGCAGCGCGGCCCGCACGGCCGCCCGCGCCTCGGCCCCGCTGTGGGTGCGCTGCGCCCTACGCGGTACGGGCAGTCCGCAGCCGGCCCGGACCAGGTTGCCGAAGGTGAGGCCGTAGCGGGCGAGGAAGGTCTCGCCGGGGCTCTGGCCGTGGTCGGACAGGACGACGACGCGGTACGCGCGCGGGGCGTGCTCGGCGACCTGCGCGATCAGGGCGAGCGAGCGGTCGAGCCGTTCGAGCACCTTCTCGGCGTCCCGGCTGCCCGGGCCGGAGTGGTGGGCGACCTCGTCGTACGCCACCAGGTCCGCGTAGATCGCCTCGCGTCCGGCGAGCATGTCCCCGATCACCGCGGCCACGACGACATCACGCTCGACGACGGTGGCGAAGGCCCGTATGAAGGGGTACAGCCCGCCGCGCCCCACGCGCGGACGCTGCCGCCGCATCCGGGCGCGGGTGGACTGCCCTATCTCGCGGAGCACGTCGGCGACGAACGACATGGCGGTGCGCACGGCGTTGGCGGGGTCGGAGAAGTAGGTGAAGTACCCGGCCCGGGACCGGTTGTCCTTCCCCCTGCGCGCCGCTATGGACAGGACGAGGGCGAGTTGGTCGGCGCCACCGCTGAAGAGGTTGCCGCGGCTGGCGCCGTCGAGGGTGAGGAGGCCCCCGTCGCCGGTGCGCTCGACGGCACGGCGCTGGAGCTCGGCCGCGCTGGAGGGCCGGTTGCAGACCATGACCTCGCGGCTGTCCTTCTCGTACCACCGGAAGGCCGGGACGTCGTGGTTGGTGCCGTGCAGGATGCCGAGCTGGCTGGCGCCGGTCTGGCTGGACCAGTCGGTGCGCCACGGGCTGAGGCGGTGGGTGGCGGGCCGGGTGGAACCGTGGCCGAGCCACCCCGCCATGGTGGGCATCAGGCCCTTGGCCACGGCGGCCCGGAGCACCTCGTACCCGACGCCGTCGAGCTGGACGAACACGGTGCCGGGGCCGCTCGGCCCCGGGTGGTCGTGGGCGTGTCTGCGGCGCCGGTCGGCGAGGCGGTACAGCCGGCGCCGGTACGGGTCGTCGTCCCGTACGGCGAGCGCGCCGCCGGTGGCGGAGGCGACGGCGGACATGACGGCGGCCACGACCACGGCCGTCTCCGGGGCGACCTCGCCGCGCCCGGACGGGTTGAGCCGCAGCGCGAGCAGCAGCAGCGACCCGTTCAGGAAGAACACGAGCAGTCCGAGGACGAGGGCCGGTACGAGGAGCAGCAGCCGGACCAGCAGCGGCCACACCAGGGAGGAGAGCAGACCGAAGGCCCCGGCGGCGAAGGCGGCGGTCACGGCGATCGTGGTGCCGCTGTCACCGGTGTCGGACTGCAACTGGAAGTCGGGCAACGCCCCGGCGAGCACGAGCATCGTCACCGTGGACACCGCCCACACGGCGATACTCCGCCACACCCCGCTCAGTACGCGTCGCCAGCGCCCACCGCCCACGTCCACCTCACGTCCCGGCCCGCCCGCCGCGCGAGCCCCGTCCCAGCCTGTCACAACGGGCCGGGATGTTTGTTCGACTGGACCGCACAGGGCTCACCGGCCGTCGTAGCCCGCCGTCGGCATGGACAGGCGGCGGTGCACACGAGCCTTCATCTGGGCGTCGTACCGGGGCTCGGCGCTGCCGACCGTCTCAAGGCGCACGCCCCGGCGCGCGCACTCCGCGGTGAACGCGCCGACGTCGGTCAGCGCCCGCTCCAGCACCCGCCTGCTGGGGGCGACGAAGAGGTCGACGAGACCGGCCTCGACGTCGGACCACAGGGCGGAGTGGTCGGGGCGCAGGCCACGCACGAGGAGTTCGCGCGTGATCACGTACCCGCGCTCGGCGGCCCAGCGAGCGCACATGGCGTGCTGGCTGCGGGAGTCCACCAGAAAGGGGTCCGCCTCCAGCTCCTCCAGTGGCGTCAGGCCGGCGATGGCCGCGACCCGTACAACCGGCGACATGCCGAAGGCATGCCTCATGTCTCCCATGGAGTCCCCCTCACCTCCGGGTTTCGCCGCAGACCCTACCCCTGCCCGTAGGCTCGGGGGGAGTCGCGCGAAGGAGGCAAAGGAAGTGCCGGTGGAGATCACCTGGTGGGGTCATGCCACCTGCACGGTGGAAGACTCGGGCACGCGGGTGCTCACGGACCCGCTGTTCGCGCGCCGGCTCGCGCACCTGCGCAGACGCCGGGGTGCGCCGCCCCCGGCCGAGGCCACGGCGGCGGATGTGGCCCTGGTGTCGCATCTGCACGCCGACCATCTGCACGTGCCCTCGCTCGCGCGGCTCGCGCCGGGTACCCGGCTGCTGGTGCCGAAGGGCGCGTCGCGCCAGGTGCCGGGGCTGCGCAGGCTCACCCATCTCCAGCTGACGGAGGTGGCGCCCGGCGACGAGACGCGCGTCGGTGACCTGGTCATACGCACGGTGACGGCGCGGCACGACGGGCGGCGGCTGCCGGTCGGACCCCACCGGTCGCCCGCCCTGGGGTTCGTGATCGAGGGATCCGCGCGGACGTACTTCGCCGGGGACACCGGACTGTTCGAGTCGATGGCCGAGGAGGTCGGCCCGGTCGACGTGGCGCTGCTGCCGGTCGGCGGCTGGGGACCGTACCTCGGTCCGGGGCATCTCGACGCGGGGCGCGCGGCGCAGGCGCTCGCGCGGCTCATGCCCCGTAGCGCGGTGCCCGTGCACTACGGCACGTACTGGCCGATCGGCCTGGACGCCGTGCGCCCCCATGAATTCCACGCCCCCGGCGACGAGTTCGCCCGCCTCGCCGCCACCCACGCCCCCGAGGTGACCGTCCACCGTCTGGGACACGGAGAGCGCGTGCGGCCGGAGGTCGGACGGTGAGGCGCGGCCGGTCCACCACGAAGCGGTCGGTGGCTGCGGAGGTCCGCTCATGATGGTTCTGGCCGTGGCGGGCTCGACGGTGTCGACCGAGTCCACCCAGCAGGCATTCGGTTACCCCACGCTGTTCCTGCTGGTGTTGGCCGGAGCGCTGGTGCCGGTGGTGCCGACGGGGGCCCTGGTGAGTTCGGCGGCGGTGGTGGCCTTCCACCAGACGGCACCGTTCTCGCTGCTGCTGGTGTTCCTGGTGGCGTCGTGCGCCGCGTTCCTCGGGGACATCGCGCTGTACTGGCTGGGCCGGCGCGGGATGGGGTCCAGGAACGGGTCGCGCTGGCTGGAGGCGATCCGCCGGCGCGCGCCCGAGGACCGGCTCGCCCAGGCCCAGCGGAAGCTCGACGACCACGGCGTGACCGTCCTGGTCCTGTCCCGGCTCGTGCCGGCGGGCCGTATCCCGGTGATGCTGGCCTGTCTGATGGCCGAGATGCCGCTGCGCCGCTTCGCCCACGGCAACCTCCCGGCCTGCCTGGCCTGGGCCGTCACGTACCAGCTCATCGGCATCCTCGGCGGCTCCCTCTTCGACGAGCCGTGGGAGGGCGTGGTGGCGGCGGTCGCGCTCACGCTGCTGATCAGCGTGGTGCCGAGCCTGTGGCGCAGGTTGCGCCGGTCCGTCACTCACTGAGTACCCGCGACCCGCCCACCGGTAGGTCCCACAGGTCCTCGCGCGCCAGTCCCGCCCGCTCCCACGCCGCGCGCACCCGGGTCAGCGGTTCGAGGACCGGCTCGGCCGAGAGCACGAACGTGCCCCAGTGCATCGGTGCCATCCGGTGGGCGCCGAGGTCCCGGAAGGCGCGGACCGCCTCCTCCGGGTCGCAGTGGACGTCGCTGAGCCACCACCGGGGGTCGTACGCCCCGATCGGCAGCAGCGCGAGGCCGATGCCCGGGTAGCGGCGGCCGATCCGGGAGAACCAGTGGCCGTAGCCCGTGTCGCCCGCGAAGTAGACCCTGCGCCCGTCGGTGTCGGTCAACACCCAACCGCCCCACAGCGAGCGGCAGGTGTCGGTCAGGGTGCGCTTGGACCAGTGGTGGGCCGGTACGAAGTCGAAACGGACACCGCCGAATTGGGCCGCCTCCCACCAGTCCAGCTCGGTGACCCGGGCGAACCGGCGGCGCCGGAACCAGCCCCCGAGTCCGGCGGGCACGAACACCGGTGTGCCGCGCGGGAGTCGGCGCAGTGTGGGCGCGTCCAGGTGGTCGTAGTGGTTGTGGCTGATGACGACCGCGTCGACGCGCGGCAGGGCGTTCCAGGCGACCCCGACGGGGGTGATCCGGTTCGGGGTGCCGAGGATGCGGCGGGACCAGACGGGATCGGTGAGGACGGTGAGGCCGCCGATCCGGATCACCCAGCTCGCGTGCCCCACCCAGGAGACGGCCACCGTGCGGGCGTCCACCCGGGGCAGCGGCTGCGGGTCGTACGGCAGGAGCGGGATGTCGGTGAGTCCTTCGGGCCCCGGCCGCACGGAACCCTCACGGGCGAACCGCGCGAGGGCCCGCAGTCCCGGCAGCGGTGTGGTCAGCCGGCCGGCGAAGGAGCGCGGCCATATCCGCTTCTCCCCCAGCGGGCGGGGCTCGGCGAGCGGATACGGTTCCGTGCGCGGATACGGTTCGGTGCGCGGATACGGTTCGGTGCGCGCGGCCGACGGGTCGGCTGCCGCGACCGGGCGTGCCGAGGGCGCCTCGGGGTCGGCTTCCTGTGCGGCGCTGCTCGTCCCGGCAGCGGCCGTTCCCGTCTCCGTGCCCGTCTCCGTGCCCGTATCCGTGCTCGTCGTCGACTCGGACTGCTGCGTCATCGAGGAAGCTCCCCTCACTGAGCGTCGTCACGGAGATCCAAGACCGTCGAAGACCGATCCGAACAAGGTCAACGCGCGGACCACGTGCGGCAATTCCAGTGGATCGGGGGACGCGAGGGACTCGGCCCGCTCCTCAGCCGTGACACCGAGCAGCGGACTCGTCGGCAGCCGGACGCGCAGTGCCTCGAGTTCGTCCCCGAAGCGGTGGCCGCCGGGTGCGGGCATGCCGAGGCGGGCGGTGAGGAAGTCCTCCAGCTCCTGTGCGTCCCCGACGCCCCGCTCGGTGAGCGCCGAGCGCAGCGGGCCGAGGTCCGCGTAGAGGTGCCGTCCCGCCCGGGGCGGCAGGGCGAGTGCTCCGGCAGCGGTGACGGCGTGGTGCGCGGCGGTGGCCACGCGCGCGTGCACGCGTATCGAGGCGGTGAGCCGGGCGATGACCTCGGCGGGCTCGTCCAGCGCGTACGTGGCGGCCGCGGCGACCGGCGTGGCGATCCGGGCACCCAGCGCGGTGAGCACGTCGAGGACGCGGGCCCGCAGCCGGCTGCCCGCGTCGGTGTCCGGGAAGCGCGCGACGGCGGCCGGCCAGCCGAGCGGGAGGAAGGGGCCGCCGAGGTCGGTGACCACGGTGACCCGGTCGGGCAGCATCTCGGCGGGGCTGAGCAGGACGGTGTCGTGCGGCTCGTGCACGGTGTCGCGCCACGTCTCGTCGCTGACCAGGTGCAGACCCTCGGCCGTGGCGGCCTCGACGGTCTCGTGCAGCAGCTCGGGCGGGGCGACGGTGGCGGTGGGGTCGTCGGCGACGCACAGCACGAGCAGGCGCGGATCACCGCCCTCGTCGCGGATCCTGCGGACGGTCTCCAGGAGGGCGTACGGGTCCGGGACGCCTCCGCAATCGGCCGGTGTCGCCACGTGGAAGGCGGATCTGCCCAGTGCCCGGGTCTCGGGCGCCCACCAGGCGGCGCACGGCCGTGGGACCAGGACGTCACCGCCGAGGGCGGCCGTCAGCGCGAGCAGCAGGGCGGGGGCGCCGGGAGCGGCGGCCGTCCTGTCCGGTGCGGTGGGCAGTCCGCGCCGCTCCCAGTAGCCGCAGGCGGCGTCTCGGAGTGCGGGGCCGCCGCCGGTGGGTTCGGCGTCGGCGCGGTCCGCGGCGGCACAGAGGCGGTCCGTGAGGCCGGGAAGGACGGGGAGCCCCTGGTCGGGGAGGGGCGGGCCGTAGCGGACGGGGCCGTGTCCTTCCGGTTCCGTCCGCCGCATCTGTGCCTCCGCGCAGTCAGTGGTGCGTGCGCCCGGTCCGTCGGACGCGCTGTCCGTCCCGTACGGTGCCGTACGCTCCCTCGGCCTCTGAATACCCACGGTCCCGTCCTGCCATGGGCCTCCGGTCGGGTCGCACCGGTCACACAATCAGCAGAGCCCTAACGGTTCCGTGCGGCCGCCCGGCGGAGCAGGATGCGCTGGACGGCGGCGACGATCGCGCCCGCGATGAGGAGGCAGCCGGCGACCAGGGCCGGGACGGAGTCGGTGAAGGCACCGCCCTCGCCTGCCTGCACCCCGTGCCGCATCCCGTCCGGGTCCGAGGACGGCGCCCGGGAGCGGTCGCCGTGCGGCTCCTTGCCCTGCCGGTCGGCACCGGACGCCACGCTGAAGGTCGCGCTCCACTGCTTGCCCTGCCCACCGGGCGCCGCAGGGCACGTACCGTCGACGCTCCACTCGGACGACTTGCCGTCCTTGTCCGTGCCGCCCTCGAAGTTCCCGGCGGGGGCGATACGGGCGGTGCCGCGGTAGACGAGTCCGGAGGAGTTGTCGGGGGCCGCGGCGGGGGCGGGGCCCGCGGCACGGACGACTGCCGCGCGTCCGGCAGCAGCCCTCGGGCCCCGGAAGGCCGCGGGTTCCGGGACCACCTCGGGCGCCGGAGCTGCCGCGGAGCCGGGGTCGACCAAGGCGTCGGGGACCGCCTCCGGGCCCTGGAACGTCCCGGAGTCGGGAGCCACCGGGTCCAGCCCCGCGCCGGAATCGGGGACTGCTCCGGGAGCGTTTCCCGTCTCAGGGCCGTACCCCGCCGCAGGGTCGTCCCCCGCGGTGGGGTCGTTGCCCGAAGCCGGATCGTTCCCGGTGGCCGGATCGTTCCCGGTCGCCGGATCGTTGCCCGTGGCCGGCTCACCGCCCGTTCCGGGATCGTTGCCCAACGAGGGATCGTGGCCTGCCCCGGGGTCGTTGCCCGAGCCGGGGTCCCGCCCTGAACCGGGATCGTCTCCGCCCGACTCACGCCGCAGCGTGACGGTGCCCTGCTCGAAGGCCTGGGACGCGGCGTCGATGGTGTCGGGCGGGGTACCGCCGGTCGGGTCGCAGGTGACGGAGACCGTGACCGTTCCGCCGGGCGCGACGGTGTGCGGGCTGACCTCCGCCGTGGGCTCGCCGGCCGCGACCGGGGCGGCGGCGCCCAGGACGATGCCGACCAGGGTGGCGGCGGACAGGACACAGGCTCTGCGGCGCATGGGCGGGGCTCCTTCGGCCGGCTGCGACGGGCTCGGGGCACGACCGCCGCGCCCTGTCCGTCCATCACAGCCCCCCGACCGCCGCCCCGCTCGCGGCCGGGCACCATTAGCGGGACACGGGACCGCCGAGCGGGTGACTGGAGCGCCGAGGGGGTGACCGGCGCGGGGCCGCCCGCGTTCCCCTAGTTCGACAACGAGGCCAGTTCCCTCTCCAGGCCCCGCCCCCGCTTGTCCACGACGGCACCCGCGACCTCCGTGAGCTTGCGGTTGGTGCCCTGGGAGATACGCCGAAGCACTCCGAACGCGGCGTCGGCGTCACAGCCCAGGACGTGCATGACCATCCCGCACGCCTGGTCGACCACGGGCCGGGAGCGGAGCGCGGCACCCAGCTGGTCGACCTCGGCGAGCGCGGCGCGGTAGGAGCGGTCGCGCACGAGACCGGTCGCCGCGAGATCGCCGAGCGCTCGGGCCGGGCCGTGCGGGGCGTCCTCCAGGGCGCCGGGCCGGAAGCTGTACAGACTGAGGGTCACGGTCAGTCCCGAGCGCCGGAACGGGATGGTGACGCTGGACCGTACTCCGGAGTCGAGGGCCACGGCCCGGTACTCCGGCCAGCGCTCGTCGCGCAGCAGGTCCGCCGAGTCGACGGGCTCTCCGCGTTCCAGTGCGGCGGGGATGGGCCCGTCGCCGGAGCGGAACTGGACCGAGACCAGTCCGGCGAGGTCGGGGTGGGTGACCGCTGCGGGTCGTTCCATGCCGCCTTCGAACACCGTGCTGCTCGCGCCACAGCACTCGCTGGTGCAGCGGGCGGCCTGTTCGGCGAGTTCGGACAGCCTTCTTGCGGGAAGGGCGGATTCGGGTGACTCCGTTCCCACATGACCGCGGTGTTCGGTTTCCGGCATGCCTCATGCCTCCTCTCTCCCCGCGCGTTCCCGCTCACCTGCGGCGAAAACCGCTGTCATGCTTTCCGGATCCTCCATCCCCGTCAGAGCCCGGACACGTTACGTTCGTCGCATGACGCAGACGGGCGAATTCGGTGAGGAGCTCGCGGATTTCGTACGCCGTGTCGCGGAGCTCAAGGCGGCCAGGTCGGTGCCGAGAGACGACCTGCCGACGGTACTCGACGCCGCGATCTTCGAACTCGACCACGTGGCCGATCAGTTGTGGCCCTGGTACGAACGGATCGTCACATCCGGCCCGCCCGGCGGGGCCTCCGCGGACCGCCAGGAGCTCCAGTTGCTGAAGGCCGTCTTCCAACGGCTGCCGCTGCCGGTCGCGTTGGTGGACCGCGAGACCGTGGTGCGCCGGCTGAACTTCGCGGCGACCTCCTTCACCGGCGTACGGGCGGGCTCGGCCACGGGGCGGCCGCTGTCCGGGTTCCTGGCCCGTGCGGACCGGGTGGCGTTCCGCACACAGGCCGCCGCGGTGGCACGCGGCGAGGGCGACCGCAGCCTGACCGTCCACCTACAGCAGCGCCCCACGGTACCGGTGCGCGCGACGCTGAGCGCGCTACGGCCCAGCAACGAACCGCGCACCGGTGTCCTCGTCGTACTGCAGCCCGCGGGCACCCGCGTCCCGGCCGCCGACAGTCCCGTACGCCCGCTGCCGAACCTCACCGAGACGACCCGGCACGCGGCGCTGATGGACCTGCTGGACACGATGACCACGGCCCTGCTCACCGTGCCCGCCGACCAGGCCCTCGACCGGGCCGCGCGGGTGCTGCACGGACGGTTCGCGGACTGGGTGGTGGCCGACGCGGGGGCCGCCCGCCTCTCCCGTACGACGGTCCTCGGCCCGTCGGACGACGACGCGGCGACCGTGGCCGCGCAGGACCCTGCCACGTGCCCTCTCGTGGTCGAGGCGGCCCGCGGCGGCTCCGCCTCGCTCCAGGTGCGCCCCGAGGACCCCGGCGCCTTCGGACACGACACCTCGGGCGCCCCCGTCCTCGTCCGGGCCAACGTCACCTCACTCCTGTGCGTGCCGCTGGCCGCCCCTGACGGCCTGCTCCACGGCGTCCTCACCCTGTTCCGCTCGGGCGCCCGCCTGGCCTTCTCGATGGCGGAGGCCCAGGCGATGGACATGATGGCGAGACACGTGGCGCTGGCGATGGGGAGCGCCCCGACAGGGGCGCGGGGAACTGTGCGACAAGCCACAGAAGACCGCCAGTCGGCAGACATCCCGCACCCCGACGACGCTACGCCGCCTCCCTCATCACCTGCTCCCGCAACCGATCACAGCACCGGCTGATCAACCGCGACACATGCATCTGCGAGATCCCGAGTTGCTCGGCGATCCGGCTCTGCGTCATGTCGTCGAAGAACCGCATGTACAGAATGGCCCGCTCCCGCTCCGGCAGCGCCGCCAGCCGCGGCTTGACCGCCTCGCGGTCGACCACCGTGTCGAGCGCCGGGTCGGGCGACCCGAGCGCGTCGCTCAGCGAGTAACCGTCCTCGCTGCCGGGCAGCTCCGCGTCCAGGGAGAGCGCGGTGAAGCTCTCCAGGGCTTCGAGGCCGACCCGGACCTCCTCCTCGGTGATGCCGGCGTGCTCGGCGATCTCGGCGACGGTGGGCCGACGGCCGGAGATGGTCTGGGACAGATCCTGGCTCGCGAAGCGCACACGGTTGCGCAGGTCCTGGACGCGACGCGGTACGTGCAGGGTCCACATGTGGTCGCGGAAGTGACGCTTGATCTCACCGGTGACGGTGGGGACGGCGTAGCTCTCGAAGGCGTTGCCGCGTTCGGGGTCGTACCGGTCGACGGCCTTGACCAGGCCGAGGGCCGCGACCTGGCGCAGGTCCTCGTAGCTCTCGCCGCGGCTGCGGAACCGTCCCGCGAGCCGCTCGGCCATGGGCAGCCATGCCTCCACGATCTCGTCGCGGAGTGCGTCCCGCTGCGGGCCCGGGGGGAGCGAGGCGAGCTTGCAGAACGCTTCGGCGGTGTCGGGGGCGTCGTCGTGCGGGTGGTGCTTCGCGCTTGCCTGAGTTCGCATGGTGCGTCGCAACTCCCTTGCAGGTGCTCTGGGTTGGACGGTCACCGTGGGAGCGCACCCGTGCTCGACCGGGCACACCCGTGGTGAGGTTCCACCGCTCCCACGGACGTGCCTCCTGTCCGAAGCACTGTGAATCCGCCTGCCCGGGGGTCCGCGCGGCAAACACCCCGGACCGGCGTCAGGTTTTCCGGCAGGCGCTCTGGTGACTCGGGAGATGCCGTTTCCTCGCCTCTTCCTTGCTGGAGGGTCCATGAGCACCACGGTCGCCGACCACATCCTGCGGAGGCTGCGCGAGTGGGGTGTGGCGGATGTCTTCGGTTACCCCGGCGACGGGATCAACGGCCTGCTCGCCGCGTGGGGACGGGCCGAGAACCAGCCCCGGTTCGTGCAGTCGCGGCACGAGGAGATGTCCGCCTTCGAGGCGGTCGGTTACGCCAAGTTCAGCGGCCGCCTCGGAGTGTGCGCGGCCACGTCCGGGCCGGGCGCGATCCACCTGCTCAACGGCCTGTACGACGCCAAACTGGACCATGTGCCGGTGCTGGCGATCGTGGGCCAGACGCACCGCACGGCGATGGGCGGCTCGTACCAGCAGGAGGTGGACCTGCACACGCTGTTCAAGGACGTCGCCTCGGACTTCGTGGAGACCGTGACGGTGCCGGAACAGCTGCCGAACGTGCTGGACCGGGCGATCCGCACCGCGTACGCGCGCCGCGCCCCCACCGCCGTGATCGTCCCCGGCGACGTCCAGGAGCTCGCATACTCGGCCCCCACCCACGAGTTCAAGATGGTTCCCTCCAGCCTGGACCGCAGCGCGTGGACCGCGACGCCCTCGCAGGAGTCGCTGGAGCGGGCCGCCGAGATCCTCAACTCCGGTGACAAGGTGGCCATTCTGGCCGGACAGGGTGCCCGCGGGGCCCGCGCGGAGGTCGAGCGGATCGCCGAGCTGCTCGGCGCGGGCGTCGCGAAGGCGCTGCTCGGCAAGGACGCGCTGAGCGACGAACTGCCGTATGTGACGGGCTCGATCGGCCTGCTGGGCACCCGCCCCTCGTACGAGCTGATGCGCGACTGCGACACGCTGCTGACCATCGGCTCGTCCTTCCCGTACTCCCAGTTCCTGCCGGAGTTCGGCAGGGCGCGGGCGGTGCAGATCGACATCGACCCGCACATGGTCGGGATGCGCTACCCGTACGAGGTGAACCTGGTCGGCGACGCGCAGGCGACCCTGCAACGCCTGATCCCGATGCTGGACGGGGAGAGCCGGGGCCGTGAGTGGTACGACACGGTGTGCGCGAACGTCGTCCGCTGGCGTGACGTCATGGAGCGGCGCGCGGAGCTGTCGGCACACCCGATCAACCCGGAGTACGTGGCCCACGCACTGGATCCGCTGCTGCCCGGCAGCGCGGTCGTCTCCTCCGACTCCGGTTCCGCTGCGAACTGGTACGCACGGCACCTCACGATGCGGGACGGCATGAGGGGGTCCCTGTCGGGCACGCTGGCGACGATGGGCTGCGGGGTGCCGTACGCGATCGGGGCGAAGTTCGCGCATCCGGACCGTCCGGCGATCGCACTGGTCGGGGACGGCGCCATGCAGATGAACGGCATGGCGGAGCTGATCACGGCGGCCAAGTACCAGGACCGCTGGGAGGACCCGCGACTGGTGGTGGGCGTCTTCAACAACCACGACCTGAACCAGGTGACCTGGGAGATGCGGGCGATGGAGGGCGAACCCTCCTTCCTGCCCTCCCAGGAGATCCCGGACGTCCAGTACGCCGCGTTCGCCCGCTCCCTGGGCCTGACCGGCATCCGCGTGGAGAAGGCCGAGGACGTCGAGGCCGGCTGGCGCGCGGGCCTGGAGGCCGACGGCCCCGCGGTGATCGAGTTCCTGACGGACCCGGCCGTCCCGCCGGTCCCGCCCCACGCGACCTGGGACCAGATGGAGTCCACGGCGGCAGCCGTCCTCAAGGGCGACGCGGACCGGGGTGCGATGGTGCGCCAGGGCTTCAAGGCGAAGGTGCAGGAGTTCCTGCCGGGGCGGGAGAAGAAGCATTAGCCGACTGTGACTCGCCGGTACGCCATAGCCGCTGCGGACGCGGAACGATCAGCGACCGTGGTTGTGCATGACGTGCTTGGTGCGGGAGTAGTCGTCCAGGGCGTAGATCGACAGGTCCCGTCCGTAACCGGATCCCTTGAAGCCGCCCCAGGGGACTTCGCCGGCCAGGACGAGATGGGAGTTGACCCAGACGGTTCCGAAGTCGAGGCGCGCGGCGATGTCGTGGCTGCGGCGGGCGCTCTCGGTCCACACCGATGCCGACAGGCCGAGAGGGACGTCGTTGGCGCGTCGCACCGCTTCCTCCTCGTCAGTGAAGGTCTCCACCGAGATCACAGGACCGAAGATCTCCTCGCGGGCGACTTCGGCTCCTTCGGGGACGTCGACCAGCACGGTCGGGGCCACGAAGTAGCCGGGCCCGTCGAGGGCCACGCCTCCGGTCGCCGCCCGGACGCCTTCGTTCCTCGCGCGCTCCAAATAGCCCGTGACACGGTCGAAGTGCGCCTTGGAGACCATGGGGCCGACCTCGACGTCGTCGCCGGAGGCCGGCTCCCCGACGACCAGGGACCGGACTTCGCCGACGAGTTGCTCGACGAACCGCTCGGCGATCGACTCGTGGACGAGTACGCGGCAGGCGGCTCCGCATTCCTGGCCCGAGTTCCAGAAGCCGGCGGTGCGCAACGACGATGCGGCTGCCGTGAGATCGGCGTCCGGGAAGATCACGACCGGGGCCTTGCCGCCCAGTTCGAGGTGCACCCGCTTGAGGGTGTCGGCCGCGGCTCGGGCGACGGCGCGACCGCTGGAGACCGAACCGGTCAGGGCGATCATGTCAACATCCGGGTGCGCGGCGAGCCGGGCGCCCACGGTCGGGCCGTATCCGGTGACGACGTTGACCACTCCGGGCGGCAGGAGGTCGGCGACGAGTTCGGCGAACTTCAGGGTGGTCAGCGGAGTCTGCTCGGACGGCTTGATGACGAGGGTGTTGCCGGCCGCGAGAACGGGGGCGATCTTCCAGGCCGCCATGAGCAGGGGATAGTTCCACGGGGTGATCACGCCGATCACGCCGAGCGGTTCGCGCAGGATGACCGAGAGGTGGTCCTCGGCGTAATCACCGGCGGCCATGGAGGTGGTAGCGCGCAGGGCGCCGGCCATGAAGCGGAAGGTGTCGATGGTCATGGCGACGTCGTCCCGCGACACCGCGAGCGGCTTGCCGGTGTTCGCCGACTCCAGTTTGACGAGGAGTTCGGTGTGCTCGGTCAGTCGGTCGGCGATGGCGTGCAGCACTTCCGAGCGGTCCTTGGGGACCCGCCGCGCCCACCGGTCCTTGGCCGCGACCGCGGCGGCGACCGCTCGGTCGACGTCCTCGGGGGTTCCCTCGGGAATCCGGGCGATGACGCTCTCCGTACTCGGGTCGACCACGTCGATGACGCGCTCGGTCGACCCGTCGAGGGGTTTCCCATCGATGAAGTGCCCGTCGATGAAGTGCCGGGCCGGAGGAAGGTCGGTCGTGGTGATCAGCGGCTGTGGGTCCGCTGCGCGTCGAACCGTGGCTGTCGTAGGGCCGGTGGCAGTGGTCATGATCAGTGGCTCCTTGAGTGTGGTCGTGTGAAACCGTCCGTCACCGTGCCGCCGACAGTTGCGGCAGCGCCTCGACCAGGGCGGAGATCCTGGCAGTTGTGACGGCGTCGAGGCCGAGCAGTGGCTCGCGGGGCTCGCCGACCGGGAATCCGGCCGCGTTCAGCGCGGCCTTGACCGCCGGAATGAACGGGGCGGACATGATCGCGTCCATCAGCGGATAGATCCGTGCCCATTCGGCTCGCGCGCGTTCCAGGTCGCCGTCGCGCAACGCACGGTGGATCGAGACCAGTTGGGCCGGCATCACGTTCGCCGTCCCGGCCATGACGCCGGCGGCGCCCTCGGAGACGGCCTGCAACAGGAGGCTGTCCCAGCCGATGAAGGTGGAGATGACATCGCCGTAGCGGTGGATCAGCTGCCCGGCCTGGGCCATGTCGGCGCTGGTGTCCTTGATGTACTGGATGTTGTCGACCTCACGGGCGAGCCGTCCGACGGTCTCCGGCGAGAGGTTGACGCCGGTGGCGCCCGGCAGGTTGTAGAGCATGATCGGAATGTCCACCGCGTCGGCGACGGTCCGCAGATAGTGCAGCGTCTCGTCGAGTGTGAGCGGCTCGTAGTACGGGGTGACCACCATCAGGACCGACGCTCCGGCGGCCTGTGCGTGGCGGGACAGTTCGACGGCTTCCCTCGTGCTCACCGCACCGGTCTGCGCGATGACCGGCACACGTCCGGCTGCCTGGTCGATGACGGTCTCGACGACCTGGCGCCGTTCCGCGCCGCTCATCGCCGCGAACTCACCGGTGGATCCGCAGGCGACGACTCCGTCGACCCCGCCGTCGACGCTGCGGTCGACCAGGCGGCGCAGTGTCTTCTCGTCGATCTGCCCGTTCTCCCCCTCCTCCCCGCCCGACGTGAACGGTGCGGCGAGTGCGGTGAGGACACCGCTCAGCTGTGACGACTGTGACGACATTCTTGAGTCTCCTCAGGTGAAGCCGGGGGTGGGGATGCGGAGTTACGAGGCCACCGGGGTCAGGTCACGTCCCGCGGTCTGCCGGTCGGTGGCCAGCAGGCTCTGGGCCTCCTGCGCGGCCGACAGGCCGGTCTGGATCGCGGTCTCGGTGTAGAGGGTGCCGAGGTAGTCACCGGCCAGGAGCACCCTTCCGGTGCGGCGGGTCAGGGTCTGCTGGAGCTTGCCGCGACCGGGGAAGCAGTAGGGCGCGCCCGTGGGCCAGCGCTGGACCTCGGCTTCGACGACCTTGTCGGCGAAGCCGGGCAGGACCTGGTCCAGGTCGTCGAGGTAGATCCGACGGATCTTGTCGTCGTCGTGCTCCAGCAGTTCGCGCGCCAGACTGCCCGGCGAGAAGGTCATGAGGCTGCTGCCGGGCCGGCGTTCCTGCTCGTAACCGTGCACGACGTTCGACATGTTCAGCGCGACGTTGAAGGACCGCTTCGGCGTCGCGATGCCGTAGGCGCCGTCCCAGACCTGACGCCCGGTCTCGTCGGTGAGGAAAGCCGCGCTCACGTAGGGGCCGTAGACGATCTTCGACAGCGCCTCGCGGACATCGCGGTCGAGGTCGACGGCGACACGGTGGCTGACGGTCGCGGGAGTGGCCAGGACCACGCAGCGCGCCTCGACCTCCTGCTCGACTCCGTCCTGCCGGTAACGGACTACGGCGTGGCCCTTCTTCTGGACGATCTCGTCGACGGTCGCGTTCAGCCGCACCCGGTCCGACAGGGCCACGGCGATACTCTCGGTGAGAGTGGACGGCCCGCCGAGGATGTTCTGGGAGAGCCCGGCACCGATGTTCCACACCAGGCTGAAGTACCCGACGCCCGCGCCGGCCGACAGCTGGTCGATGTCGGCGGCAGAACGGGTCACCGTGGGCTTGAACAGGGCCTCGGCGTCCTCGGGCAGGTCGCCGATGAAGTCCTTGAAGGAACGGTCGTTCATGAAGTCGTAGATCCGCTGCTGGCGTTGGGCCTCGGTCTCGCCCCGGCGCCGCTGCACGATACGGGCGTAGCGGGCGACCTGCAGCGCGACCTTGGCGCCCGCCTTGACCATGCCGACGCGCGCCGACAGGGGCATCGGAATTCGGAACGGGTAGCTCTCCACCCGGCCCTTGAGCAGCAGCTTGCCGTTCATCGACAGTCCGGCCAGTGAGCCGGGCACCGGCACCGAGTCGACACCGGTGCTGTTCAGCAGCCATGACGTGGCCGAGTCGCCGCCGGCGTAGACGTGACCGCCCCAGTTGAGCCAGTACGGTCCGCGGCGCTCCGACCGGACACGCCCCCCGACCCGTCCCCCGGACTCCAGCAGGAGCGTGTCCCAGTGCCGCAGGCGCCAGCCGGCGGCGAGTCCCGCGATGCCGCCTCCCACGATCACTACGTCCTTCATCGGTGCCCTCCTGCGCAGTTGCGGGTGAAGATGTCGGCTGGTCGAAGAGGATCGCCGCGCGATGTCCGGTGGGTCAGACGCCCGCGGGGCGGCTGACGGGCTTCGCGCTGCGGGGTGCCAGTGCGGCGCACTCGTGCAGGGCCATGCCGCGTGTCTCGGGCGCCCACAGGACGGAGACGACGGCGCCGACCACGTTGATGGCGGCGGCCGCGAGCATGGTGCCGCCGACGCCCCAGCTGGTCAGGGCCATCGGGACGAGGTAGGTGCCGACGGCGGCGCCGATACGGCTGGTGGAGGAGGCGAGGCCGACGGCGGATCCGCGTACCTCGGTCGGGAACAGCTCGTTCGGGTAGACCCACTGCAGGATCTGAGTGCCGCCGATGATGACCGCGTACAGCGCGAAGAGGGTCAGGACCACGCCCGACGATGCGTCGGGGAAGAGGCCGAGCAGCAGCAGGGCCAGGCCCGACCAGACGAAGCTGTGGATGACGAGGGGGCGCCGGCCCATACGGTTCACGCAGAGCAGGGCGATCGCACAGCCGATGAGGAACATGACGGTGATCATGGCCTCACCGATGTTGGCGAGGCCGCCCTCCAGGTGGAGCGCGTCCAGGATCTTCGAACCGAAGGCGTATATGGCGAAGAGCGGGATGATGGAACAGGTCCAGAAGACGGAGATGTAGAGCATCCGTCCGCCGTAGCCGGAGCGCATGATCGCCTTGAGGTCGACGTTCTCGCGCTCCTCCGCCTCGTCCGGCAGGTCGGCGATCGTCACGTCGGGGCCGTAGACCTTCTTGAGGACGGCCTCGGCCTCCTCGGTGCGGCCCTTGTTCGCCAGCCAGCGCGGGGATTCGGGCGTGCCATGGCGCAGCAGCACGATGATCGTGGCGGGCAGCGTGGCACTGGCGAGCATCCACCGCCACGCGTCGTCACTGAGCGACGACAGCAGGACCTCGCCGACGATGTACGCCGTGGCGGCGCCGACGAACCACATGACTACCAGGCCGCCCAGCAGCGGCCCCCGGTAGCGGCGCGGGGTGAACTCGGCCAGCAGCGAGGTGGCGATGGGGTAGTCCGCGCCGACCGCCATGCCGATCAGCAGACGCAGGACGAACAGCCACACCGGATCGGTGGCCCAGAACTGGGCGATCGAGCAGCCGATGATGGCGATCAGGTCGATGGTGTACAGGAGCTGTCGGCCGAACTTGTCGGTCAGCCAGCCGCCCACGAACGCGCCGAGGAAGATGCCGATGAGAGCGGAGGCGCCGATCAGGCCCTGCGCGGAGTCGGACAGCTTTAGCTGCGGCGTGATCTGCACCATGGCGACGCCGATGATGCTCAGGACGTAGCCGTCGAGGAACGGGCCCCCTGAGGAGTACAGCGCCAGTTTCTTGTGGAAGCGCGACAGGGGCGCGTCATCCAGTCGGTTTCCCGCGTTCGGTCCTGCGGTTGCGGTCATCACAGCCTCCGGGAGCGGTTCCCGGACCCACTCGTGCGAGGGTGGGTCCGAGCCAGGTCGGGGTTGATGTCTTGAGGTCGGTGCCGGACGCCCGGTGGCTGCCTTGGTCGGAAGCCCGGGCCACCATCACCGCGGTTCTGGTGTCGCGAGTGCCGTCGTGGTGATCGGGGCGAACGCGCGGTTTCCTGGGGACGCCGACAGCGTGGCTGCCGGATGGCAACGAAGTATGTGAAGGCCGGAGGCGGCCAACAATGCCCCCGCTGCCGTGCCGGGCGCCGGGGTACCTCTGAGTCAGAAATTCGGCTACGGTTCCCGCCATGGCCGGCCGCCCCCGCGACGACGTGGTCCTCACCGAGGACGAACGGGCCGCACTGCTGATGTGGACCCGCAGTCGCACCTGCTCACAGGCCAGGGCCCTGCGTGCTCAGATCGTGCTGGCGTGCGAGGACGAGCCCACCAACACCGCCGTCGCCCATCGCCTCGGGGTCTCCCGCGACATGGTCGGCAAGTGGCGCGCCCGCTTCCTCGCCGAACGGCTGGACGGCCTGGACGAGCAGCCTCGTCCCGGGCGGCCTCCCACGGCCGACGACGACACCGTGGCGCACGTCCTCGTCCGCACCCTCACCCCGCCACCGCCCGGCGCCAGACGGAGTTGGTCAACCCGTTCCATGGCGGCTGAGACCGGCCTCAGCCAGAGCACGGTGAGCCGGATCTGGCGGACCTACCGCGTCCAGCCGGGTGAGCACGTCACTGCGGGGCCGCGCCGGGCCTGGTCCCTGCCGGACCACGCCGAGGAGATCGTCGGTCTGCACATAGCCCCACCGGTGTGCGTACTGGCTGTGACGGCCCGGGCGGGACGGGACGGAGCAGCGCGCCCCGCTGCGGCGACCGCGGCCGGCCGGCTGTTCGGCCAGGACCGGGAGGCGCCTCATGTACTGGCCGTGGCCTGCGCCTTCGCGGCTCTGCGGGGCAAGCAGCACACGGAGGACGCACCCGGGGGCCCCGCCATGCGCGCGTTTGTGGAGCGGGCGAGGTCGGCGGCGGGTGCCGGGGAAGTCGTGCACTTGCTGGCGCACGGGATACCGGCACAGGCACGCCACACGGTCCAGCGACCGGACACGGCCGCGCGCCGGCACCACGTACCCGGCCTCGCGGCGTGGACCGAGGAGATCCAGCGCCTCCTCGCCGCTGATGCCCCACTCCCACGTGAGGCGTCGTCCGACCTGCCCCGACTACGCGACGCGCTGCTGAGCTGGTCCACCACATGGACCCCCTCCGCGGCCCCGTTCACCCGGATCGCCACTCCGCGCCCGTCCTACGACAACCCGTCCTACGGCGGCACGTCCCACGACGGCCCGGCCATCTGCGGCTCTGACAACGACTCGAACGCCGGGGAAGCGCGCGCACTCGGCCACCCCGCCGTTCCCGCCGCACGGCGGATCGCATCCGGCGATGCTCCGCCCGGCGCCCCCATCACCTCCGACCCCGTAGTGGGCCTGCTGCGAGAAGCCGTCCTCGCTGGTGGTCACCAGCCCGGCGACCGTGTGCGGGAGGCGCCGCTCGCGGTCCGCCTCGGCGTCTCACGCCGAGTCGTCCGTGCGGGGCTGCGGGCGCTGGCGGACGAGGGCATGCTCGAACATCTCCCTGGTGGCGCCGCTGCCGTCCCCACCGTCACGGCCAAGGACGTCCTCGATCTCTACGCCCTGCGCGCCAGCCTCGGTGCCCTGCTCGTCCGCCGCGTCGCCATGCTCGGCCCGGAGAACCTCGCCCCGGCCTCGGCGGCCCTCGCGGAGGTCCGCTCCGCGGCCCGGGACAACGACCACGCGCGCATACGCGAGGTCGACCTGCGGTACCAGGACGCCCTCGCCCGTATCGCGGACCTCCCGCAGGCCGCCGGCACCTTCGAACGCCTCACGGCCCGCCTGCGCATGTTCGTCAACGTGCTGGACATGGACTACAGCCAGGCCTGCGACACCATCGCGGGCGAGGACACCGCCGTCCACGACGCGTTGCGCGACGCCGACGGAAACGAGGCGGCCCGCCTGTGGCGGGTCAAGATCGAACGCTGCGTCCGCTACATGATCGCCCAGCTCCCCGAGGACGACGTCGCCCCGCATGTGTGGACCACCTTGGCGGGCAGGCCGCGTCTTCGCCCGGGGATCCCCTGAGCGCAGGGCACTGACGCGGAGAGCCTGCTCAGATGGCGTCGCGAAGGTCAGATGGCGTCGCGAATGGCGCGTTCGAAGCCCACGACGTGACTGCGGGCGAGTTGCGCCGCCTTGTCGGGTTCACCGGCGACGATCGCCTCGATCAAGGGGCCGTGCTCTTCGACGTGACCGGCCATGTTGGACAGACGGTCGACGAACAGGCACCAGATGCGGGTGGCCAGGTTGTCGTGGCGGACGAGCGTGTCCTCCAGGTACGGGTTGTGCGTGGTGGTGTAGATGGCGCGGTGGACCTGAAGATCCAGGCGCATGAGCTCGGTGGCGTCCTGCCGACCGGAATCCGCGCTCTCCAGCTCCCGCCGTAGGGCCGTCAGCATCGCCCGGTCCGTGGCCGTGGCGCGTCGCGCGGCCTGGGCGGCGGCGAGGGGTTCGAGTTCCTGGCGCACCTCGGAGATATGGGCCAGGTCGGTGATGTTGACCTCGGTGGCGAAGGTGCCGCGCCGCGGGTAGGTCGTGATGAGGCGCTCGTACTGGAGCCGCTTGAGCGCCTCGCGCACCGGCGTCCGTCCGACGGCGAGGGACTGCGCCAACTGGTCCTCGTTGATCGGCGCACCCGGGCGGATCTCGAGCATGATGAGCCGGTCACGGATCGCGCGGTAGGCGCGTTCGGCGAGGGACAGCTCCTCGCCTGCGGGCTGCTCGGTCACCACCTGCTGCATGAGGCCCCCTTGACCTGTCCGGCGAGCTCCCATACCTTACCGCAGAGTCTGATATATCAGTTGCCCATCAGTCGACTCTCAGGATGGTGCGCAGATGGCAACGAACCCGTCGACCACCACGGCCCCCTCCCCGCTCCACCTCCCGCTCAGCGAGCTCGACCCGGACATCGCCACCGCGGTGGACGCCGAGCTGCACCGCCAGCAGTCCACCCTGGAGATGATCGCCTCGGAGAACTTCGCCCCGGCCGCCGTCATGGAGGCCCAGGGCTCGGTACTGACCAACAAGTACGCCGAGGGCTACCCGGGCCGCCGCTACTACGGCGGCTGCGAACACGTCGACGTCGTCGAGCAGTTGGCCATCTCCCGGGTGAAGGACCTGTTCGGCGCCGAGGCCGCGAACGTGCAGCCGCACTCGGGCGCCCAGGCCAACGCGGCGGCGATGTTCGCGCTGCTGGGGCCCGGCGACACGATCCTCGGCCTCGACCTGGCGCACGGCGGCCACCTGACCCACGGCATGCGCCTCAACTACTCCGGCAAGCTCTACAACGTCGTGCCGTACCACGTTCGCGAGTCCGACATGCGCATCGACATGGACGAGGTCGAGCAGCTCGCCCTCGCCCACCGGCCGAAGATGATCGTCGCGGGCTGGTCGGCCTACCCCCGGAGGCTGGACTTCGGCGCGTTCCGGCGGATCGCCGACGCGGTGGGCGCGTATCTGATGGTGGACATGGCGCACTTCGCCGGACTGGTGGCCGCGGGCCTTCACCCGAACCCGGTGCCGTACGCCGATGTCGTGACGACCACCACGCACAAGACCCTCGGCGGCCCGCGCGGCGGTGTGATCCTCAGCCGCGCCGACCTCGCCAAGAAGATCAACTCAGCGGTCTTCCCCGGCCAGCAGGGCGGCCCCTTGGAACACGTCATCGCGGCGAAGGCGGTGGCCTTCAAGGTGGCGGCGGGCGAGGAGTTCAAGGAGCGCCAACAGCGGACCCTGCACGGCGCCCGCATCCTCGCGGGACGGCTACTGGCCGACGACGTGGCCGAGGCCGGTATCACGGTCCTGACCGGCGGCACCGAAGTCCACCTGGTCCTCGTGGACCTGCGCCGCTCCGTGCTGGACGGGCGGCAGGCCGAGGACCGGCTGCACAGCGTCGGCATCACCGTCAACCGCAACGCGGTGCCGTTCGACCCGCGCCCGCCGATGGTCTCCTCGGGGCTGCGGATCGGCACCCCGGCCCTGGCCACCCGGGGCTTCGGCGAGGCGGAGTTCCGGGAGGTCGCCGACATCATCGCCCAGGCCCTGAAGGACGAGCAGCTCGGCGACGAGCGCGCGGGCCTGCTGCGCGACCGGGTCGAGAAGCTCGCCGACGCGTTCCCCCTCTATCCCCATCTGCCC
>NZ_VJZC01000380.1 GCF_009377185.1 Streptomyces spongiae | reverse complement strand
CTGGGCGCGAGGGCGGGCTCGGCGGTGGGTTCTGGATCGGTGGGTGGAGTCGGAGTCGGCTGCGGTACGTCGTCGGAGACCGGCCGGGGTGGTGTCCTGGGGGCCGCGGGAACGGGACCGCTCTCGGGGCGCTGGGCCTGCGGCTGGTTGTACGACACCGTGTGCGTGACGACGCGGCCGTTGGGGAGGCGTTTGCGGACCTGGGACAGGTAGCCGTGGGCCTTCAGCTCGCGCAGGGCGGCGGCGACACGGGTCTCGCCCTCGGGGAAGCGGTCGGCGAGGGTCTTGATGTCGACGCGGGCCTGGTCGGGCAGCGACTGGATGTGCAGGGCGAGCCCGATCGCGGTGAGGGAGAGCTGCCGGTGCTGGGCGAGATGGTTCCCGACGACCGTGTAGCGGGTGGTGTGGGGGGTGTTGATGTGGGTGATGCCGCGGGGATTGAGCGGCTGAGCGCATGCGGGCGCGCTAAGGTTCCGGGTATCCATCAGGAAGCTCTCTTCTTCCTCGGTGGTCAGGCCCTCGCACTGGGATTGCCGTCCCGGCGGGGGCCGTCGCATGTCTGTGGTGGGTTGTGATCGTGGCGAGCATATGCCTGCGAACCGGGCGGAAATCCAGCCGAGTTGAGGATTGCCACTCTTCCGGGTGACCAGGGTTGCTGTGCGGGTTCGGTGAGGTGGGGTTGGGTGGGTATTTGCCCCGGGGTCATGGAAAAGCTTTGATCACGCGCCGGGCCGGTCGGTGGGGCACCGGCGCGGGGAGGGCCGCGATCCGGTGACGCGGAACTCCACTTCGGCCCAAACGGTCTTGCGCGGGGTGGGGCCGTGGGCCACTCCCCAGCGGTCGGCGAGCGCGTCCACAAGGAGGAGGCCACGGCCGGACTCGCCGTCGGGGGCGACCTCTTGGGCGTACGGCAGCCGGTCACCGCGTGTGCCGGTGACCTCGATGCGGAGGGCGGCGCCGACGACGTGGAGCGTGAGGCGGAAGTCCCGGCCGGAGACGCGACCGTGGGTGACGGCGTTGGCGGCGAGTTCGGCCACGATCTGCTCCGCCGGTTGCGATGGCAGTCCCCAGGTGCGGAGTTGCTCGGTGGCGAGGAGCCGGGCGAGGCGGGCGCCACGGGGCGTGGGGGACAGAAGCAGGCTGAAGTTGCGGATGGGGGTGTCGAGTTGTTCCGCGGGGGCGGTGACTTCTCGGGTTTCTTGATTCATGTCACTCAGCGTGGCCGCACACACCTACCGTAGGGAGTGACTACGCCGTTGCGTACGGTGACTGTCCGACGCTTGTCCGGTGGTGTCCGGGCTGTCGGGCGGGGCGTACGGGCAGAGGCGTGGCGGTACGACGAGGTACGGCGGAGAGGCGTGCGGGATGTCGGTGGACGCGGAGGCGGGACGGCTCAAGGGTGAGGCGGACGAGCCGGGTTGGGAGGTGGACCCGGACGACGAGTGGGGTGTCGCGGTCATCACCACCGTGGGGCGGCAGGCGAAGCTGCGGCGGGAGGCGGTGGGGATGCGGGCCGCCGAGTTCGGGGCGGCGGTCGGGTACGGGGAGGACCTCGTCTACAAGATCGAGGGCGGCAAGCGGATTCCCCGGCAGTGGTATCTGGACAGGGCCGACGAGGTGTTGGACGCGGGCGGGCTCATCGCGGCGGCCTGGGAGGACGTGAAGAAGGTCCGGTATCCCAAGAAGGTTCGGGAACTGGCGAAGCTGGAGGCGCAGGCGGTCGAGATCGGCATCTACGAGAGCAATGGCATCAACGGTCTGTTGCAGACCTCTGATCATGCGGGGGCGTTGTTCGAGGCCATGCAGCCTCCGTACTCCCCGGACGAGGTGGAGCGGATGGTGGTCGCCCGCGTGGCTCGCGCGTCGATCTTCGAGCGCTCACCCGCTCCCGCGCTCAGCTTCGTCCTGGAAGAGGCGGCCCTGCGGCGCCCGATCGGGGGCACAATGGTGTGGCGCCAGCAGCTCGAACGCCTGTTGGAGGTGGGGCGGTTGCACAACGTCGTTCTTCAGGTGATGCCGTTGAACTGTGAGACCCACTCCGGCATGGACGGCAAGATCGAGCTGCTGAAGTTCGCGGACGGATCGGCGGTGGGTCGTTCCGACGGAGCGTTCAACGGTCGACCGACCTCCGAACCCAAACACCTGCGCATCCTTGAGCTGCGCTATGGCACCATCCGGGCTCAGGCACTCTCCCCACGGGAGTCGCTGGCCTTCATCGAGAAACTGCTGGGAGAAACATGATCCGCAAGACCACTCCCGGAGACGCCTCCGAGCTGGTGTGGTTCAAGAGCAGCTACAGCAGCGGCAACGACGGCAACTCCTGCGTCGAGATCGCCCACGCTCCCGGCACCGTCCACGTCCGTGACTCCAAGCACATCCCAGGCCCACGGCTGGCCCTGGCGCCGGACGCGTGGGCGAGCTTCGTGACGTACGCCTCGCAGCGCTGATCTGAGGTACCCCTTTTGACCCGCCGGACACGCCCCTAAACCTCTGGCGTGTCATGCGCTGCCCATTTGTTTTGACCGGAGGTCTTGCGCTAGGTACGCTCAGACCTTGTGCCTGGGGTGTGCCCTGGCTCTCGTGCGTGCCTTCACACCGCACAAGGGGAGCCGTAAGCGGCCACCGTAATCTGTGCTCTTTTCGCCTTGCGGCGGGGGTTCGCCGGATTCGACACACCCGACCGCGTGGGTCGGCGACGTTCCAGGTTAGCTTCACCATTCGGCACACAGAAACCGGAGAAGTAGTGCCTACGATCCAGCAGCTGGTCCGTAAGGGCCGGCAGGACAAGGTCGAGAAGAACAAGACGCCCGCACTCGAGGGTTCCCCTCAGCGTCGTGGCGTCTGCACGCGTGTGTTCACGACCACCCCGAAGAAGCCGAACTCGGCCCTGCGTAAGGTCGCGCGTGTGCGTCTGACCAGCGGGATCGAGGTCACCGCTTACATTCCGGGTGAGGGACACAACCTGCAGGAGCACTCCATCGTGCTCGTGCGTGGTGGCCGTGTGAAGGACCTGCCCGGTGTTCGCTACAAGATCATCCGCGGCTCGCTCGACACCCAGGGTGTCAAGAACCGCAAGCAGGCCCGCAGCCGCTACGGCGCCAAGAAGGAGAAGTAAGAATGCCTCGTAAGGGCCCCGCCCCGAAGCGCCCGGTCATCATCGACCCGGTCTACGGTTCTCCTCTTGTCACGTCGCTGATCAACAAGGTGCTGCTGAACGGCAAGCGCTCCACCGCCGAGCGCATCGTGTACGGCGCCATGGAGGGCCTGCGCGAGAAGACCAGCAACGACCCGGTCATCACGCTCAAGCGCGCTCTCGAGAACATCAAGCCGACCCTCGAGGTCAAGTCCCGCCGTGTCGGTGGCGCCACCTACCAGGTTCCGGTCGAGGTCAAGCCCGGCCGTGCCAACACCCTGGCGCTGCGCTGGCTGGTCGGTTACTCCCGCGCCCGTCGCGAGAAGACCATGACCGAGCGTCTGCTCAACGAGCTCCTCGACGCCTCCAACGGCCTCGGTGCCGCTGTGAAGAAGCGTGAGGACACCCACAAGATGGCCGAGTCCAACAAGGCCTTCGCGCACTACCGCTGGTAGTCGCTCCCCCCATCGAGACCGAGAGAAGACTGAAGCCTTATGGCTACCACTTCACTTGACCTGGCCAGGGTCCGCAACATCGGGATCATGGCCCACATCGACGCGGGCAAGACGACCACCACCGAGCGGATCCTCTTCTACACCGGCGTCAGCTACAAGATCGGTGAAGTCCACGACGGCGCCGCCACCATGGACTGGATGGAGCAGGAGCAGGAGCGTGGCATCACGATCACGTCTGCTGCGACCACCTGTCACTGGCCGCTCGAGGACAACGACTACACCATCAACATCATCGACACCCCGGGGCACGTCGACTTCACCGTCGAGGTGGAGCGCTCCCTGCGTGTGCTCGACGGTGCCGTGACGGTGTTCGACGGTGTCGCCGGTGTCGAGCCGCAGTCCGAGACGGTGTGGCGTCAGGCCGACCGTTACGGCGTGCCGCGCATCTGCTTCGTCAACAAGCTGGACCGTACCGGCGCCGAGTTCCACCGCTGCGTGGACATGATCTCGGACCGTCTGGGCGCCCAGCCGCTCGTCATGCAGCTTCCGATCGGCGCCGAGGCCGACTTCAAGGGCGTCGTGGACCTGGTCCGCATGAAGGCGCTCGTGTGGTCCGCCGAGGCCGCCAAGGGCGAGATGTACGACACCGTCGACATCCCGGCCACGCACGCCGAGGCCGCCGAGGAGTGGCGCGGCAAGCTGCTCGAGGCCGTCGCCGAGAACGACGAAGAGATCATGGAGCTGTACCTGGAGGGCGAGGAGCCCACCGAGGAGCAGCTGTACGCCGCGATCCGTCGCATCACCATCGCCTCCGGCAAGTCCAACGACACCACGGTCACCCCGGTGTTCTGTGGCACCGCGTTCAAGAACAAGGGCGTCCAGCCCCTGCTCGACGCGGTCGTGCGCTACCTGCCGACCCCGCTCGACGTCGAGGCCATCGAGGGCCACGACGTGAAGGACCCGGAGCAGGTCGTCAAGCGCAAGCCGTCCGACGAGGAGCCGCTGTCCGCGCTGGCGTTCAAGATCATGAGCGACCCGCACCTCGGCAAGCTCACCTTCGTCCGGGTCTACTCGGGCCGCCTCCAGTCCGGCACCGCGGTGCTGAACTCGGTCAAGGGCAAGAAGGAGCGCATCGGCAAGATCTACCGCATGCACGCGAACAAGCGTGAGGAGATCGAGTCGGTGGGCGCCGGCGACATCGTCGCCGTCATGGGCCTGAAGCAGACCACCACCGGTGAGACGCTGAGCGACGACAAGAACCCGGTGATCCTGGAGTCCATGGACTTCCCGGCGCCGGTCATCCAGGTCGCCATCGAGCCCAAGTCGAAGGGTGACCAGGAGAAGCTGGGCGTCGCGATCCAGCGTCTCGCGGAGGAGGACCCCTCCTTCCAGGTTCACACCAACGAGGAGACCGGCCAGACCATCATCGGTGGCATGGGCGAGCTGCACCTCGAGGTGCTGGTCGACCGTATGCGCCGTGAGTTCAAGGTCGAGGCCAACGTCGGCAAGCCGCAGGTCGCGTACCGCGAGACGATCCGCAAGGCCGTCGAGCGCGTCGACTACACGCACAAGAAGCAGACTGGTGGTACCGGCCAGTTCGCCAAGGTGCAGATCGCGATCGAGCCCCTCGAGGGCGGCGACACGTCGTACGAGTTCGTGAACAAGGTGACCGGTGGTCGCATCCCGAAGGAGTACATCCCTTCGGTCGACGCCGGTGCGCAGGAGGCCATGCAGTTCGGCATCCTCGCCGGTTACGAGATGACCGGCGTCCGCGTCACGCTGATCGACGGCGCCTACCACGAGGTCGACTCCTCCGAGCTGGCGTTCAAGATCGCCGGTTCGCAGGCCTTCAAGGAGGCCGCGCGCAAGGCCAGCCCCGTGCTGCTCGAGCCGATGATGGCCGTCGAGGTCACCACGCCCGAGGACTACATGGGTGACGTCATCGGTGACATCAACTCCCGCCGTGGCCAGATCCAGGCCATGGAGGAGCGTGCCGGTGCCCGTGTCGTGAAGGGCCTGGTTCCGCTGTCGGAGATGTTCGGCTACGTCGGCGACCTCCGCAGCAAGACGTCGGGTCGCGCGAGCTACTCGATGCAGTTCGACTCCTACGCCGAGGTTCCGCGGAACGTCGCCGAGGAGATCATCGCGAAGGCCAAGGGCGAGTAACGCACCCCGTTCACACGCCGTAGGCTTGACTCCGGAGCCTTGAGGGGCATTCACCCGCATTCGTGGGGGAATGCCCCGGGGCCCGGGCATTCCAGCAAAGATCACCTGGCGCCGATGAAGCAAGGCGTTCAGAACCACTCCACAGGAGGACCCCAGTGGCGAAGGCGAAGTTCGAGCGGACTAAGCCGCACGTCAACATCGGCACCATCGGTCACATCGACCACGGTAAGACGACCCTCACGGCCGCCATTACCAAGGTGCTGCACGACGCGTACCCGGACCTGAACGAGGCCTCGGCCTTCGACCAGATCGACAAGGCTCCCGAAGAGCGCCAGCGCGGTATCACCATCTCCATCGCGCACGTCGAGTACCAGACGGAGACGCGTCACTACGCGCACGTCGACTGCCCGGGTCACGCGGACTACATCAAGAACATGATCACCGGTGCTGCCCAGATGGACGGCGCCATCCTCGTGGTCGCCGCCACCGACGGCCCGATGCCGCAGACCAAGGAGCACGTGCTCCTGGCCCGCCAGGTCGGCGTTCCGTACATCGTCGTCGCCCTGAACAAGGCCGACATGGTGGACGACGAGGAGATCCTGGAGCTCGTCGAGCTCGAGGTCCGCGAGCTGCTCTCCGAGTACGAGTTCCCGGGCGACGACCTGCCGGTCGTCAAGGTCTCGGCGCTCAAGGCCCTCGAGGGCGACAAGGAGTGGGGCAACTCCGTCCTCGAGCTCATGAAGGCCGTGGACGAGAACATCCCGCAGCCCGAGCGTGACGTCGACAAGCCGTTCCTCATGCCGATCGAGGACGTCTTCACGATCACCGGTCGCGGTACGGTCGTCACCGGCCGTATCGAGCGTGGTGTCCTCAAGGTCAACGAGACCGTCGACATCGTGGGCATCAAGCAGGAGAAGACCACCACCACGGTCACCGGCATCGAGATGTTCCGCAAGCTGCTCGACGAGGGCCAGGCCGGTGAGAACGTCGGTCTGCTGCTCCGCGGCATCAAGCGCGAGGACGTCGAGCGCGGCCAGGTCATCATCAAGCCGGGCTCGGTCACCCCGCACACCGAGTTCGAGGCGCAGGCCTACATCCTGTCCAAGGACGAGGGTGGCCGCCACACGCCGTTCTTCAACAACTACCGCCCGCAGTTCTACTTCCGTACGACGGACGTGACCGGCGTCGTGACCCTCCCCGAGGGCACCGAGATGGTCATGCCGGGTGACAACACCGAGATGAAGGTGGAGCTCATCCAGCCCGTCGCCATGGAGGAGGGCCTGAAGTTCGCCATCCGTGAGGGTGGTCGCACCGTGGGCGCCGGCCAGGTCACCAAGATCAACAAGTAAGCCCGCTTGCTTGAAGGTCGTTTGAAGGTCGCTTGACCTGAAAAGGCCCGTACGACTTCGGTCGTGCGGGCCTTTTCGCTGTTCCCTCCAGGTTGTTACGAAACTATTCGACGCGGACGGACCGTTCCCCCCGCCTTTCACTCCCTTCACTATTTGTCATGCCGCTGAGCAAATAGGGACCGAGGGGTGAGGCATGTCTGGACGCGTCAGCCGTAGAGCCGTTCTCGGAGCGGGGGCAGGGCTCGCGGCGCTGCCCGCGCTACCGGGGGTGGCGTGGGCGGAGGGGGCCGCGCCGAAGGCGACCGATCCCGGGGCGTACCTCTCCTTCTCCCCGAAGCCGGGCGCCTTCCCGCTCGTCGGAGCCCCGGTCGTCGTCAGCGCCGAGGACCACCCCGGAGTCGTACGGGTGGCCGGGGACCTCCGCGACGACATCGAGCGGGTCACGGGCGTACGGCCCGGCGACTCGATCGCGCGCGAGGCGGTGCTGGTCGGGACGATCGGCCGCAGTCCCCTGGTCGACGCCTTGATCGCCGCCGGCAAGCTCGACGTGAGCGGGGTGCGCGGCCGCTGGGAGACCTCGCTGCAGACCGTCGTCGAGCACCCGATGCCCGGGGTCGAGAGGGCCCTTGTCATCGCGGGCAGCGATCCGCGCGGCACGATCTTCGGTGCGTACGACGTCTCGTACGGCATCGGGGTCTCGCCCTGGTACTGGTGGGACGACGCGCCGCCGGTCCACCGGGACGAGGTGTACGTGCTGCCGGGCCGGTTCAGCCAGGGCACGCCCGCCGTGAAGTACCGGGGCGTCTTCATCAACGACGAGAATCCGGCGCTGGGGACGTGGGCGCCGAAGTACTTCGGCCCGGGGAAGGCGCCCGGCCATCCCGGGGGCTTCAACGCGGACTTCTGGGAAAAGGTCTTCGAGGTGTTGCTGCGGTTGAAGGGCAACTATCTCTGGCCGGCCGTCTGGGGCCGGGCCTTCGCCGAGGACGACCCGGAGAACCACGCGCGGGCCAAGGAATACGGGATTGTCATGGGCACGTCTCACGAGGCGCCCATGATGCGGGGCATCGAGGAGTGGAACCGGCATGCCGTGCCCGCGGTACGCGACAGCTCCGGGAAGATCGTCACACCCGGGCGCGACCCCTACGGCGGCACGGGCGAGTGGTCGTACCGGCGCAACGCCGAAGCCATCAAGGCGTACTGGCGCGACGGCATCCGCCGCATGGTCGACCAGGACTTCGAGGGCGTCGTCACGCTCGGGATGCGCGGCAACGGCGACACGAGCCTCCCGGACGGCGACGGCATCGAACTCATGCGGGAGATCATCGAGACCCAGCGACGGATCATCGCCGAGGTGACGGGCAGACCGCTGGGGGAGACCCCGCAGGTGTGGACGCTGTACAAGGAGGTGCAGCGGTACTGGGACCGGGGGCTGAGGGCGCCGGACGACGTGACGGTCGTCCTGACGGACGACAACTGGGGCAACATCCGCAAGCACCCGGACCCGGCGGAGCCACGGGGCGGCGGCTACGGCCTGTACTACCACTTCGACTACGTGGGCGCGGGCCGGAACTACAAGTGGGTCGACACGGCGAACCTCGCGGGCCTTTGGGACCAGCTCCACCAGGCGCACGCGTACGGCAACCACGGGCTGTGGGTGACGAACGTCGGCGACCTGAAGGGCAACGAGCTGCCGACCGAGTTCTTCCTGAACTACGCCTGGAACCCGGAGCGTTGGGGTTTGGACGACCTGGAGGCGTGGGAACGGCGCTACGCGCGGCAGAACTTCGGGCCGGCTCAGGCGGGGGCGATCGCCGCCGTGCTCGCCGAGTACGGACAACTCCAGGCACGCCGCAAGCCGGAGCTGCTGAACCGCAGGATCACGCTCGACCCGGCGAAGGACCCGGCCAAGGAGGAGTCGGCGGTCGTGTACGACGACCAGGAGACGCCCTTCTCCTTCGGCCACCGCGAGCTGGAGCGGGTCACGGACGAGTGGCGGAAGCTGGCGAAGGCGGCGGAACGGGTCGGGCGGCGGCTTCCGGCGCGGGTGCGGGACGCGTGGTTCGAGCTGGTCGGCTACCAGGTGCAGGCGACCGCGAACCTGTACGCGCTGCGGGAGGCCGAGTTCACGAACCTGCTGTACGCGGCTCAGGGCAGGGCGGCGACGAACGACCGGGCGGCGGAGGCGGAGGCCGGACTGGAACGCGACTTCGCCCTGGCCCGCCGCTTCAACACCCAGGTGGCGGGCGGCAAATGGGACGGCTTCCAGACCCAGCCGCACATCGGCTACGGGGACGTGGAGCGGTACGGACCGAACGCCGGCTGGCAGCAGCCCGAGAAGGACAACGTGGCACTGCCGGACGAGATCTTCCCCAAGGTGAAGCGCCTCGAGGTGCCCGAGGGCGCGGCGATGGGGGTCTCGGTGGACGGTTCGGAGGACGCGGGGGAGTGGTGGCCGGGGGGTGCGTCGGGCGCGGCTGCGCTGCCGGTCTTCAGCCC
>NZ_VJZC01000379.1 GCF_009377185.1 Streptomyces spongiae | reverse complement strand
ATCGGGGGGGCTGCGGGTTTGGTGGGGCTTGTCGCGCAGTTCCCCGCGTCCCTCTCGGGGCGCCTAGCATCGTGATCAGCTGTTGGAGTTTGAGGAAGGTGCGCCATGGTGGCAGCCGAGCGGGCGAGGCGTCGTCCGGCGCGGGCCAGTGTCTGGCTGGAGGACAAGGCGCGGCGCGGCGGGGCGGCGCGCGGCGGGCAGCCGTCCGGCCTCGACCGGGACCGGATCACCGCGGTCGCGGTGGCGCTGCTGGACGCCGAGGGGCTGCCGAAGTTCTCGATGCGGCGGCTGGCCACGGAGCTGAACGTCACCGCGATGTCCGTGTACTGGTACGTGGACACGAAGGACGATCTGCTGGAGCTGGCGCTCGACGCGGTGTTCGGGGAGATGCGGGTGCCCGCCGCGATCCCGGGCGACGAGGAGGAGTCCACGGCGGACTGGCGTGACCAGCTGCGCGAGCTCGCCGTGGAGTACCGGGAGGTGCTGGTACGCCATCCGTGGGTGTCGACGCTCGCCGGGAACTTCCTCAACATCGGGCCGAACTACCTGGAGTTCTCCTTCGCCGTTCAGCGTGTGATCCGCCGGACCGGGTTGCCGATGTCCGAGCAGACCGGGGCGATCTCGGCGGTCTTCCAGTTCGTGTACGGGTTCGGCACGATCGAGGGGCACTTCGTCGAGCGCTGCGCGGCTGCCGGGGTGAGCGAGGACGAGTACTTCAGCGAGGCCATGGCGGCGGTGACGCAGGCTCCGCGGATCAGCCATGTCATGGAGGGGTCGAAGGCGCTCATGGAGGCCCGCGGGGGCGACACGGTGGCCGAGATGTTCGAGCGGGACTTCTCCACCGCGCTGGAGATCGTGATCGGGGGCATCGAGGCGCGGGTGACTGCCGTCTGACCGCGGTCTGACTGCGGTCTGACTGCGGTCTGACTGCCGTCGGCTGGGCGCGGGCGCCTACCCGTTTGTTCGTGGGTCGGGGGCGCGCCGGAAGGTCTCCGTCCTCGGTCCGGCGGTGCTGTGGGCGGTCACGTGCTCGGTGGCGGACGCCGGCCGCTGCGGGCGGACACCTCCCGGCACACCCCCTGCCGTGCGTACGCGGCTGCGGGTGCGTCGGGGTGCCGGTGCGCGGGTGCGTCGTGGTGCGGTGCGTGGCGTCAGTGGTGCGGGGGTTACGGTGCGTTGTGATGCCGGGCGCGAGCACGGCTTTCAGGGGCGCGGGGAACTGCGCGACCAGCCACAACTCACCCGCAGCCGACCACCGACAAGAACCCGGCAGACGAGCCCCCTACTCCTGCGGAGCCAGCCGCGCCGGGAAGCCGCCCGTGGCCACCGGCCCCCACTTCGTGGGCGTGACGCGGATGATCGACTTGCCCTGCTTGACCATGGCCTCCCGGTACTCGTCCCAGTCCGGGTGCTCACCGGCGATGTTGCGGTAGTACTCCACGAGCGGCTCGACCGACTCGGGGGAGTCGATGACCTCGGCGGTGCCGTCGATCTGGACCCAGGGACCGTTCCAGTCGTCGCTGAGGACGATCAGGCTGGCCTGGGGGTCCCGCTTGGCGTTGCGGGTCTTGGCGCGCTCCGGGTAGGTAGAGACCACGATGCGGCCCGAGTCGTCGACGCCGCAGGTCAGGGGCGAACCCTGGGGGCTGCCGTCGGCGCGGCGGGTGAGCAGGATCGCGCGGTGGCGCGGGCGTACGAAGTCCAGCAACTCGTCGAGGCTGACGGAGGTGTTCGTCGCGATGTTCGGTGCCATGGGCCGCAGCCTAGGCCCTCGTGGGGTCGGCGAGCCTGACCCTGTCGTTCCTACGTCTGCGGGAGTGTCTCGCCCTGGACCGCCTGGATGTCCAGTTCCACCTTGAGGGTGGTGCCGATCGCGGCGATCCCGGCCTGGAGCACCTGGTTGTAGTTCATCGCGAAGTCCTCGCGGTGGAGCTGGGTCGTGGCGTGGAAGGCGGCTCTCATGCCACCCCAGGCGTCCTTGCCGGTGCCCAGGTAGGTGAGGGCGAGGTCGACGGGGCGGGCGACGCCGTGCATCGTGAGTTCGCCGTGGAGCGTCCAGTGGTCGGGGTCGGACGCCGGGGTGAGGCCCGTCGAGTGGTACGTGATCGTCGGGTGGGCCGAGACGTCCAGGAAGTCCGGGGAGCGGAGGTGGTCGTCCCGCATGCCGTTGCCCGTGTCGATGGAAGCGGCGGTGATGACGGCCTCCACACGGGACGTGGCCGCGTCGTGGGGGGCCACCTCGATCCGGCCGGAGAAGTCCGTGAAGCGGCCGTGGATGGTGGAGATGCCCAGGTGGCGGGTGACCGCGGTGACGGAGGAATGGGCCGGGTCGATGGTCCAGGGGCCGGGCGGGGGGAGTTCGGTGCCGCCCTGGCGGGTGAGCGTCACGGTGCCGATCTCGGCCCGGCCGCTCACGGTGACGATCGTCGTGGACGCGGTGGGGGCGTAGCCGACGGCCGTGACGATCGCGGTGTACGTGCCCGGGGCGAGGTCGGTGGTGTCGCGTACCGTGCCCTCTTCGTCGGCCGCGGCACGCGCCATCTGCGTGCCGGTCGTGTCGGTCAGCGTGACGACCGCGTGTGACACGGCCCAACCGTCACGGGTGAGGATCTTCGCGGTCAGTCCCATGGTGGGTGACTCCTTGGATGAGGTCGTATGAGGTCGTATGGGGTTGTATGAGGCCGGATGAGACCGGCCCGTGGAGCGCGCGTCCGCTCTGCGCGTGCTCCACGGGCCGGGGTTCGGTGGGCTGGCTACCGACTGGACTACTTGCCGAGCGGACTACTCGCCGGGGTGGCCCAGTTCGATGTCGTGGTCGTCGACTCCCGGGCCGGTGACCGTGAGGGCGGTCGCCACCGGCGGGTAGCCCGTGGCGATGACGGTGTACTCGCCGCCGTCCAGGTCGGTGAAGGCGTACGCCCCGTCCGCGCCGGTCGTGGCCGTGCCGACGACGTTGCCCGCGGGGTCGACCAGGGTGACGCGGGCGTCGGTGAGGGGGCCGCCGGAGGCCCGTACGACTCCCTGGAGGCGGGCTCCGGAGGGGAGGTCGATCTCGATCCGGGTGACGCCGGTGCCGCCGATGTCGACGGGGAGGGCGCGGGGGCGGTGGCCCGCCGCGTTCACCGCGACCGTCACCGTGCCGGGCACGAGGTCGGCGAAGGTGAACCCGCCCTGTTCGCCGGTGGTTCCGGTGGCCAGTACGTCTCCGCGGACGTCCGTGACGACGACCATCGCGTCCTTGACCGGGAGGGCCGTCCCCGCGTCGCGGACCGTGCCGCTCAGGCCGCTGGTGCCGCTGAGCAGGATGTCGTACGTGACCGGCTCGCCGTCCACCACGATCGTGGACGCCTGGGGCTGGAAGCCGTCGGCGGAGGCGATCAGGACGTACGAACCCGAACCGGGCGCGTCCACGGCGTAGGCGCCGTCGGCCTGGGCGACCGCGCGGCCCAGCTGGCGTCCCCCGAGGGAGATCAGGGTGACGGAGGCCTGCGGAACGGGTGTGCTCTCGGCGCCGCGGACGTGGCCGTGGATCGGGGTGCCGCCGGAGGCGGGGCGCTCCTCGGTGGCCACCATGGCGGCCGCGGCGAGCCTCTGGGTGCCGCCGTCGGAAGCGGGCTCCGTCACGGCGGTCGTGGCGGGGCCGGCCGGCACCTGCTCCTCGGTCCGGGCGACCGCCTCGGCCACCGGAGCGGGCTCCTCGGCCTCCGTCGACTCGGCCTCGGCGGAGGCGACCTTGGTCCTCAGCGGGACCTCCTTGATGAAGAAGGACACCAGGAGGGCCAGCAGCGCCAGTGGCGCGGAGTAGAGGAAGACGTCCGCGACGCCGTGGCCGTAGGCGCTCTCCACGACCGTGCGCACGGGTGCGGGAAGCGCGGCCAGGTCGGGGATGTTCCCCTCGCCCGTACCGGCGTGGCCGAGGGCGGAGCCCTGGGCACCGAGACCGGCGAGGCCGTCCTTGACATAGTCGGTGATCCGGTTGGCGAGAACCGCGCCGAGCGCCGAGACACCCATGGCACCGCCGAGGGACCGGAAGAAGGTCACCGTGGAGCTGGCGGCACCCAGGTCGCTGGGGTCCACCTGGTTCTGCGTGCAGAGCACCAGGTTCTGCATCATCATGCCGACCCCGAGGCCCAGCAGAGCCATGAAGATCGCGATGTGCCAGTACTCGGTGTCGTAGCGGATCGTGCCCAGCAGGCCGAGGCCCGCGGTCACCAGCACGCCACCGGCGATCAGCCACGCCTTCCACCGGCCGGTCCGGGTGATGACCTGGCCGGAGACGGTGGACGAGACGAACAGACCGGCGATCATCGGGATGGTCATGACGCCGGACATCGTGGGCGACTTGTCCCGGGCCAGCTGGAAGTACTGGCTGAAGAAGACGGTGCCCGCGAACATCGCGACACCGACGAACATCGAGGCGATGGAGGCCAGCGTGATGGTGCGGTTGCGGAACAGCCGCAGCGGGATGATCGGCTCGCTCGCCTTCGTCTCGACGAGGACGAAGACCAGCAGCAGCGCCAGCGTGCCGCCGACCATCGCGTACGTCTGCCAGGACACCCAGTCGTACTTGTCGCCGGCGAAGGTGACCCAGACCAGCAGCAGGCAGACCGCCGCGGTGATGAAGAAGGCGCCCGCCCAGTCGACCTTGACCTGTCGCTTGACGATCGGGAGGTGCAGGGTCTTCTGCAGCACGATCAGGGCGATCACGGCGAAGGGCACGCCGACGTAGAAGCACCAGCGCCAGCCGAGCCAGCTGGTGTCGGTGATGACACCGCCGATCAGCGGGCCGCCGACCATCGCGGTGGCGAAGGTCGCGCCGAGGTAGCCGTTGTAGCGGCCGCGCTCACGCGGGGAGATCATCGCGGCCAGGATGATCTGGGCCAGCGACGACAGGCCGCCCATGCCGATGCCCTGGACCGCCCGGAACCCGATCAGCATGCCGGGGTTCTGCGACAGTCCGGCCGCCGCCGATCCCAGTACGAAGATGACCAGGGCGCTCTGGATCAGCAGCTTCTTGGAGAACAGGTCGGCGAGCTTGCCCCAAAGCGGGGTGGACGCGGTCATCGTCAGCAGGGACGCGGTCACGACCCAGGTGTAGGCGCTCTGGCCGCCGCCGAGGTCGCCGATGATCCGGGGCAGGGCGTTGGACACGATCGTCGACGACAGGATCGCGACGAACATGCCGAGCAGCAGCCCGGTCAGCGCTTCCATGATCTGCCGGTGCGACATCGGGGCGCCGCTCGGGGCGGTACCCGCGTGCTTGGCATGGGCCCGCACACCGGCTGGTGTGGTCGTTGCCATGGACTTCCTTCTCTTCGTTGCTTATGCGGGTGTACGGGGGGTGTGGTCGGTGGTGATCTCTGCCGCGACGGGTGCGGTAACGGGTGCGGTGACGGGTGCGGAGTGTGTGGTCCGCGGGGCCGCCCGGCAGTCGCCGAAGCTCTCGCGCAGCCGGTCCATGAGCCGGATCAGCTGCCCGACCTCGTCGTCGGACCAGTCGCCCAGCCGGTCGGCGAGCAACTGGGTGGTGAGTCCGTGGAGCTCGTCGAGCCGGGTCCGGCCCGCGGGGGTGAGGCGCAGGATGCGCGAGCGCTTGTCGGCCGGGTCGGGGAGCCGTTCGATCCAGCCGCGTACGGCGACGTGGGCGACATGACGGCTGGTCACCGACATGTCCACGGAGAGCAGCTCCGCGAGCCTGCTCATCCGCATGTCGCCGTGGCGCCCGAGCAGCGTCAGTACGCCCGCCGATCCGCCCGGGCAGTCCGGCGGCATGACGCGCGCCATGTCCCGCTTCACGGCCCCGACGGCACTGAGCGAACGCGCCAGCTCCTCGTACTGCGCCTTCCCGGCCATCGCTCGTCCGCCTCCCACCTTGTTGCTTAAGGCAACCGTAGGATTGATTGGTTGCTACAGGCAAATGGATCGGGGGGCGTGAGGGATAAAAGCTTGGCAAAGACAAGTATTGGCGACCGTAAACGCACAGGTCCCGCAGGATGCCCAGGGTGGGGATCACTCGGTCCACTCCCGGCGATTACCGCACCCAACAGGACAGCGCCCCCACACTTGGGTGGCTCCCCCGCATTCGCTAGGGTCCTGGGCCATGGCTAACACCCAGGGCCCCCAGGGCAACCACGACCCCGCCGGCAACACCCAGATGTTCCGCGCCTTCGTCGACGAGCCCCAGGGCCGTCAGCAGGCGGCCGCGTCCTCCAGCCCCCGTATCGGCGTGATCGTCGGCGTCATCGCGGCCGTGGCGATCGTCGTCGCCGTCGCCTGGCTCGCGCTGGCGTAAGCGCTTCGGCCGTCACTTCCCCTTCACCGAGACGTCCCGCGTCTCGATGTGCATGCCCAGCGGTACCCGCCACTCCTCGACGCACACCGTCCAGGTCTTCTCGCGGCTGGTCCCGCGGGCGATGGGCACGGGGAGTCTCCTCGTGGACTCCACGGTCGCCCAGTCGACGCCGAGCGGGCCGATGACATGCGTACCGAAGGTCACCCTGCCCGAACGCACCGTGGTGTCACCGGTGTTGCGGAACTCGACGGTGACCTTCTCGCACCAGCGCCTGTCGGTGGGCTCCCGCTCGGGCTCGCCCACGCTCAGTCCGGCGGGGCCCGTGGGGGACGGTGTCGCCGTGGCGTCGCCCGACGGTGGGCCGGAGGAGGGTGGGGGCGTCGAGGCGGAGGGCGCGTCCGTCGCCGTAGGACCGGAGTCGGTGCCGCCCGCCACGGAGTCGCCCGACCCCGGTTCGGCACCCGGGTCGTTCGCCGTACCCGGCCCGCTCTCCGCGCCCGAACCACCGCGCCCGTCGGGCGAGTCGGCCGTGCCGGGGCGATCGGAGCCCGTGGGCGGTCGTTCGCCCTCCCGCGGTCCGTTCAGTGGTGCGTCCAGCGGTACGAAGGTCACGTCCCCCGTCGGGGCCACGGCCGGCCGGGACGAGCCCGCTCCCGAGCCCACCGCTACGTAGCCGTCGCCGCCGGCGCTTCCGCAGGACGCCAACGCCCCGCCCAGGCACACGAGTACCGCCGAGGCGCCCACGAGGGCGCCCCGACGGCCACGAATCCATGTCGCGTGAGGCATCGCGCCAGTGTGGCTGACGGGGCGTCAATGAGGAACCCTGTCAGCACCGTCAGCAACAGCCGGCGCGCCGGACCTCTCGTCGAGGTCAGTCGGAGATCAGCCCGTCCCGCAGCTGGGCCAGCGTGCGGGTGAGGAGGCGGGAGACGTGCATCTGGGAGATGCCGACCTCCTCGCCGATCTGCGACTGCGTCATGTTCGCGAAGAAGCGGAGCATGATGATGCGGCGCTCGCGGGGCGGCAGCTTGGCGAGCAGGGGCTTGAGGGACTCGCGGTACTCGACGCCCTCCAGGGCGGTGTCCTCGTAGCCGAGGCGGTCCGCGAGGGAGCCCTCGCCGCCGTCGTCCTCGGGGGCCGGGGAGTCCAGCGAGGACGCCGTGTACGCGTTGCCCACGGCGAGGCCGTCGACCACGTCCTCCTCGGACACGCCCAGCACGGCCGCGAGTTCGGTGACCGTCGGGGAGCGGTCGAGCTTCTGGGAGAGCTCGTCGCTGGCCTTGGTGAGGGCCAGGCGCAGCTCCTGGAGCCGGCGCGGGACCCTGACCGACCACGAGGTGTCGCGGAAGAACCGCTTGATCTCGCCCACGACCGTCGGCATCGCGAACGTCGGGAACTCCACGCCCCGTTCGCAGTCGAAGCGGTCGATCGCCTTGATCAGGCCGATCGTGCCGACCTGGACGATGTCCTCCATCGGTTCGTTGCGCGACCGGAAGCGGGCGGCGGCGTAACGCACCAGCGGGAGGTTGAGCTCGATGAGGGTGTCCCGGACGTAGGCGCGCTCGGGGCTGTTCTCGTCCAGTGCGGCCAGCCGCAGGAACAGGGAGCGGGACAGGGTGCGGGTGTCGATGGACTCCGAAGCCGGAAGGACCGGGGGACCCGGAAGGTCCTGCGGGTCCTGAAGGTCCTGAGGGGCCTGGAGAGCGTCGGGCGCCGACTCGTTCTTGTCGAGCGTGAGCACCTTCGAGCTGCCCTGGTCTGCGGACATGCCACCCCCTTTGGGTCGCGGACGGACGCGGCGGACGCTCCCGTCGTAAGGAACGCAGCCTCCACCTGAATACCGGCTGCGAGGCTGCGGCAAACGCGCTTCCGGGAGAATGTCACATGTCGGCAACACGCTGTAGTGACATGTCGATATACCAAGGCCGAATAAGCCCTGGTTAACAGCTGTTTGAGGGGGTTTCAGGCGGTAACTGCCGGAAAGTTGGCCGATGCGCGATTCGCTCGCACCGGTGATGACCCGGCCTTACTTTCGGTTACGCGTCATGGCCTGGGTCCATGTCGGACCCGGCGTTTTCTGTGCGCCCCGTCTGCGTTTGTGCGCCCCGCGTGCCCCGCGTGCCACCTCCGCTTTCGCAGGTCATCCCGGATGCTGGACGCCGCCGCCGGGAGCCGTCAGGCGTCGATCCGGTTCGCCGAGCGCAGCCGGGCGAAGCTACGGGCGAGTAGCCGTGAGACATGCATCTGGGAAACACCGAGCTCGGCGCTGATCTGCGACTGGGTCAGATTGCTGTAGTAGCGCAGGAGAAGGATGCGCTGCTCCCGTTCGGGGAGCTGGACGAGGAGGTGGCGTACGAGGTCGCGGTGTTCGACGCCGTCGAGTGCCGGGTCCTCGTAGCCGAGCCGGTCCAGCAGGCCGGGCATTCCGTCGCCCTCCTGGGCCGCCTCGAGCGAGGTCGCGTGGTACGAGCGTCCGGCCTCGATGCAGGAGAGGACATCCTCCTCGCTGATGCGCAGCCGTTCGGCGATCTCGGCGGTCGTGGGGGTGCGTCCGAAGGCGGTGGTGAGGTCCTCGGTCGCGCTGTTGACCTGCACCCACAGCTCGTGCAGGCGGCGCGGGACGTGGACCGTACGGACGTTGTCGCGGAAGTAGCGCTTGATCTCGCCGATCACGGTCGGCATCGCGAAGGTGGGGAACTGCACGCCCCGGTCCGGGTCGAACCGGTCGATGGCGTTGATCAGCCCGATCGTGCCGACCTGGACGACGTCCTCCATGGGCTCGTTGCGGCTGCGGAAGCGGGTGGCGGCGTAGCGGACGAGGGGGAGGTTCGCCTCGATGAGGGCGCCGCGCACACGGTCGTGGTCGGGGGTGCCGGGCTCCAGGTGCTTGAGCTCGGCGAAGAGCAGCTGGGTGAGGGCACGGGTGTCGGCGCCCCGGCTGCGCTGCGGCGCGGGTTCCGGGGCGGGTTCGGCCGGTGGCTCCGCCGGTGACTCGGGTGGCTCGGCCGGCGGCTCGGGTGGCCTGGCCGGTGGCCCGGGAGGTTTGGCCGGTGGCTCGGGTGGCTCGGCCTGGGTGCGGGACGGTTCGCCTGCCGACTGGGGCGGTGCTTGAGGCGCAGTGCTGGCCGGCACGGTCGACTCCACCTCCGACTCCACCTCATGGTCCGTCAACGAATCCGTCAAAACCGGTCATAGCATCACAACACATGCGCGTTGCGATCAAGCACCGCATGTCGCCGTGTTGAGGATGCGCGGAGACGAGGGACGGCAGGTTGGGCCGTACGACGCAGCGGAGCCCTCCACCTTTCTCTTATACACA
>NZ_VJZC01000378.1 GCF_009377185.1 Streptomyces spongiae | reverse complement strand
CCGGTACTCGCCCACCCTCCCCGTCACCGGGTCGTGGACGAGCGCCCCACACTCCGGTGCCGTGGGCTGTGCTTGCTGTTCCATGGGCAACTCCGTACGCGGGCGATTACTCTGGGTGCATCAAGGGTTGCCCAGCGGTACCGCCCGTCACAACGCCTGACGCGTGCCACTGGTCGTCTGTCACGAGGGGGAACCGTGAGTCGACGCAACGGCCAAGCGGGTACGGGCGCGACCACCGCCGCCGTGTTCGGCGAGGTGATGAAGCACTTCCGCGAGTCCGTCGGCCTCACCCAGGAGGGGCTGGCGGGCGAGATCCCGTGCGACCGCTCGCACGTGGCGCGCGTGGAGGCGGGGACGCGGGTGCCCCAGGACACGTTCGCGAAGAAGTGCGACGAAGTGCTCGGTACGGGTGGGGTGTTGATGCGGTTGTGGGGGAGGATCGACTGGTATCCGCAGGTGGAGCATCCGGACTGGTTTCGGCGGCGGGCGGAGATGGATGCGGTGGCTGTCGCCCTGCGGGAGTACCAAGAGCGAGTCGTTCCCGGGCTGTTGCAGACCGAGGCCTATGCGCGGGCGCTGTTCTCACGAGTAACGAGCGGCGAGGAGTTGGAGGAGCGCGTCCGAGCCCGACTGAGCCGACAGCAACGCTTCTTGGAAGCCGACGGTCCGTTCTACGCCGTCGTGCTCGACGAGAGCTGTCTGCGCAACGTGGTGGGGAGCCACGCCATCATGCGTGATCAGTGTGCGCACCTGCTCGACGTCGGACGCCGCCCCAACATCCGTATCCAGGTCGCCCCAGCGGCACTTCCCGGGCTCGTCCGCCCCAACGCCCCCATGTCGTTGATCAAACTGCCCGACGGACTTGAGTGGGTCTACTCGGAATCGCTGGACCGCGGCCATTTCAACGACGATCCGACCGTCCACGCACGCCACAGCCAGACCTATGATGTGCTCAGGGCGGACGCTCCGTCAGCCCCTGACTCCGCCGCCCTGATCAGCGACGTGATGGAAGGGTACGAGCACGATGGACAGCCACGAGTTCCGCGCGCCGAACTGGATCAAGAGCAGCCACAGCGGCGACAACGGCGGCAACTGCGTCGAAGTGGCCCCCGCGTTCCCCCACACCGTCCCCGTCCGCGACAGCAAGAACCCTGACGGCCCGGTCCTCGCCTTCGCGCCCTCGGCCTGGAAGGCGTTCCTCACGAGTCAGCTCATGGACCAGACGTAGGGATCGTGCTCCACGGGCTCGATCCGTTGAGCGGTGGTGGGGCGCGACGGCGCCGGGGACTGGGTGCCGGAGTACACGGCCAGCGCCGTGACGACCTCGGCCTTGGTGATCTCCAGCACCGAGTCCCTCGCTGACCGCCCCGCACGGACCCGCGCCTGCGCGCTCGCCTCGTCCAGCAGGTCGACGGCCGCTCCGGGGAGCAACTGGTCGGGAACGTGGTCGCGGGCGAGTGAGGCAGCGGCTTCCAGCGCCTCGTCCGCGATGGAGACCTGGTGATGTCCCTCCAGGCGTACCCGGACGATCCTGAGCACGGCCAGCGCGTCGTCGATGGACAGTTCGTCCACCGAGACGGTCTGGAGCTGCCGGTCCAGGCCCGGGCGGTACTCCCGTCGCGTGTACTCCGCCGGGCCGCAGGCGCCGAAGACGAAGACGCAGGACTCGCCGAGCAGCGACTGGAACACCGCGAGGGGGCTCGTCGTGCCGGACGGGATGTGGAGCGGGGTGAGAGCGCCAGTAAGGAAGAGCACCAGGGCGGGGTGCTTGCGGACCTCGTCCAGCACCTCTGCCGTCAGTTCGGTGACGCGGCCCCGGTGCTGCGCCTCGGCGACCAGAGCACCGAAATCGAGTGACTGGACGGTCCGGCTCTGGAGGACGGGTGGTACGTCTCCGGCAGTGATCACCTGCGCGAGACCTGCGGCCACGGCTTCCATCCCCACACCGGGCTCACCGATCAGCAGCGGGACGTTCCGGTTCCGGCGGGTGAGGATCTGGATGACTCGTTCGATCTCCCTCTCACGCCCGACGACGGGGCCCAGCTCGCCCTCCTGAGCGGCCTGGGTGAGGTTCCGGCCGAACAGGTCGAGGATCGGGGACGAGGGTGAGGACGGAGCGTCCGGCCGGTAGCCGGAGAGTATCTGGAGAACCAGCTGACGCACTTGGTTGAGGTCTGCGACCAACGTGACCAGGATCTGCGCGGCGACGCCCTCGCCCTCACGGATCAGGCCGAGCAGGAGGTGCTCCGTGCCGACGTAGTTGTGACCCAGCTGAATGGCCTCGCGGGAGGTCAGCTCCAGCACCTTTTTGGCACGGGGCGTGAAGGGGAGGTGGCCCTTGAGCGGCTGCTGCTGGCCCCGGCCGATGATCTCCTCCACCCGCCGGCGGACAGCCTCAAGCGAGATCCCCAGGCTCTCCAGGGCCTTGGCGGCGACACCCGATCCCTCGTGGAGCATGCCCAGGAGAAGGTGCTCCGTGCCGATGTAGTTGTGGTTGACCCGCCGGGATTCTTCCTGAGCCAGGACGACAGCCCGCCGCGCCCCGGCATCGAAACGCTCAAACAAGTCGGACATCAGCCGCCGCTCTCCCCTCCAGCTCCGCAAGATCCCTACGTGCCCGCTCCGTGTGCGGATGCTCCGCCCCCAGAACCCGCTCGCGATCCGCCACCAACTGCCGCAACAGCGCCACAGCCTCGTCGTTGGCACTCACCACCATCAGATTGCGCGCCAGTATGTGCCGTGTCCGCAGCGTGTGCGGATCCTCGGCGCCCAGGACCCGCCCACGGTCGGCGACCAGGACCCGCAGCATGCCGATCGCCTCCTCCCGGTACCCCGCCTCACCGAGGTTCACCGCGAGGAACTGCCTGGTCCGCAACGTGTCCTCGTGATCGGGGCCGAGCAGGCGCACCTGGTCGGCCAGCAGCTGTCGCAGCAACCCGGCGGCCTCCATCGGGTTCCCCGCGCCGCCGAGGCTGTGGGCGTAGGACTGGCGGGTGCGGAGCGTGTCCGCGTCGTCCGGGCCGAGGACGCGGGTCTGCTCGTCGAGGATCTTCTGGAGGGCGCCGGCGGCGCCCTCCCAGTCGCCGTCCTCGCCCTGCCGCACGGCGGCGACATGGCGCTTGCGCAGTTCCGGGCCCACGGTCTGGGCGTAGGACCGGTTGACGCCCAGCGCGATCTGGCTCGCCGTCCCGGCGCCACGGTTGAGCGGCACGGAGAGGCCCTCCGCCTCCATCAGCGTCCGGAGGCGTTTGTACAGGTCCTCCACCGTGAGGAGTTCCGGCCCGCCGACGACGCCCTCGCGCAGGAGCCGCATGAACCGCCCGGAGAAGGCCGTGTGGTCCTCACCGGGCAGCGCGAGAGCGACCTGGTCGCGCTGCGCCGACGTCAGGACGTACGTGCCCGCCACGTCGAGCTGCCCGAGCTGCGCGGCCTCGGCTCCGGCCAGGGAGTCGGTCACCGCTCGCCCCGAGAAGCAGCAGTCCAGGATGACCAGCTTGTTGGCCGCCGGGCTGTCGAGCACGGCGTTGCGGAGCTTGTCGTACTCCAGCGAGTTGAACTCCGGCCCGGTCCACTCGCTGTCGGGCAGGGCCAGATAGAGGTCGTGACGCCGACCGCTCACGAGCCCGTGCCCCGCGTAGTAGACGAGCAGCAGGTCCTCGGCCTCTTCCACGGCCGCCCTCAGCCGCTGGCCGACGGTCCGCAGGTCGCCCTCGTCGAGCAGGACGGTGCAGTGCTCCTCGGGGACGAGCCCGTAGTACTCGTCGGTGAACAGTTCGGCCAGGTCCGCGACGGTGCGGTGGACGGCCGGGAGATCGGGGAGCTTCGGGTCGGAGTACTGACTGGCGCCGATCAGCACGACCCGGGAACGGTTCCGGTCGGGAAGGCGCACGTCACTCCTGTACGTCAGGGTCCTGCCCGTGGTCCGGGTCGTGGTCCTGGTCGAGCTTCAGAGCCTGCCGCAGCAGGTGCTCCACGTCGCCGGTCTTCACGCGCTTCGCGTCGATCTCCACGCTGGATCCGCCCTCACGCCCGATCTTCAGCCGTACGTCACTCCGGCGCGGCTGCGCGAGCCACGTACGCAGAGCCGGGACGAGCGCCGTGACCAGGCCGCCGACGCCGCCCGCTCCGATCGCCACGGTCAGGGTGTCGAGGACGGTGCCGAGTTCCCCCGGCCTGGGTTCTCCTCCGGTGGCGCGGACCCGCCCGGCGAGCTGCGGCTCGCCCCGCAGCCAGTCCGCCAGGGACTCGGTGTCCGCCACCGCGTCCGCGCTCAGCACGGAAATGTGCGCAGCCGTCATCGTTCCCCCGATTACCTTGCAAAACGGCTCAGTTGAGGAGCATCAGTGTACGACCGAGCCCATATCCCACTCCCCCTCTTGGCATCAGTTCCTCTACCCCTCCGCGACATCACGACCCCCAGTAGTTAATGGGATTCATTTTCATGTAGCGTTGCCACCCGTCCAGATCACCCCATCCCGCCTGGAGCCCTCATGGCCGTCCCCAAACGCAAGATGTCCCGCAGCAACACCCGCCACCGCCGCGCCCAGTGGAAGGCGAGCACCCCGCAGCTCGTGCCGGTGAGGATCGACGGCGCGACCCATCTCGTACCGCAGCACCTGGTGAAGGCGTACGAGCGCGGGCTGATCAACCAGAAGGACTACTGACCAGCTCACGATGATGGCTGGGCGGATACCCGTACGCGGTGCGGAACGCGCGGCTGAAGGCCGCCGGGTGGCTGAAGCCCCAGCGGGCCGCGATGCGGTGCACCGGCACCGCGCGCAGGGCCGGGTCGGCCAGGTCGCGGCGGGTGCGCTCCAGGCGCTCACGGCGCAGGTAGGCGGTGACCGTGTCGTTCTCGTCGCGGAAGACACGGTGGAGATAGCTGGGCGAGATGTGGTGGGCCGCGGCGACCGTACGCGGCGTCAGGCCCGGGTCGTGCAGGTTCTGCCGGATGAATGCCTGGATGCGCAGGACCAGGGCCCGCCGACGAGCCTCGGGGCAGAGCGCTTCCTCGGCGTCGAGGACGTGGGCGAAGAGCGCGGACGCCAGGTCGACCACGACCGTCGCGAGGCGGGGGCCGTCGGCGACCTGGTAGCTGCCGGTGTCCGCCGACAGCCGGGTCAGGAACTGGGCGAGCAGGGCGCCGATCCCCTCCTGTCCGGACAACGGGGCCAACCGGCGCCCGACGATCTGGTCGACCTTGGCCGGGGACAACGACAGCCGCGCCTTGGGTATTTCGACGCCGATCGTCCTGATCGACTCCTGGCCGGCCCGGATCTCGACCGGCCGTGAGGAGTCGTTGATCAGGAAGTCGGACGGACCGTAGACGGCCTGCCGGTCGTCCCAGGTCATCGTGGCCGTCCCGCCCAGCAGGAGGGAGAGGTGGTAGACCTCGGGGTCGGACTGCTTGATGTGTTTCGCGGTCCTCGTGTTGACCAGGGGCTGGAACACCGCCGGCCACACCGACACGTCACCGAGCCCGATGATCCGCTGGTGCGCGCGGAAGTCAGCGGCGAACTCGCTGGTCAGCTCCATGGGTGCGTGGGTCTGGTTCATCCGCTCACGCCACCAGTCGAAACGGTCGGCCGCGGGAACGTCCTCGCTGCGGAACACCACCTCGGCCACCATGTTTCCCACCGCCCGCCCCGTCTCGCGCTCGCGCATCGTTCACCGCCAGATGGCCGAGATCTTAGGGCCGGCCGGTGAACAGCCGAATGGCCGCGCGAAGGCATACGAGCGCGCACGGCTGCACGCCTGTGGGACTGGTCCCCAACTCCCCACCTAATCAGGCGAGTTGGACGCGCGACGACGAGACAGGCGATCCGACAGGCGACCAGACAGGCGATCAGACAGGCGATTTGACAAGAGTCCCACTCCTGTCGAGTCTATGCTCATGAAAGCCATTTTCAATAGGGCTTCGGGGCCCGAGGAGGTGCGGAGCCATGCGCGTGGCCTTCGTCGGTAAGGGCGGCAGTGGCAAGACGACCCTGTCCGCGCTGTTCTCGCGGCACCTGGCCGACTCCGGCGCGCCGGTCGTCGCGATCGACGGTGACATCAACCAGCACCTGGCGTACGCGCTCGGCCTCGACGAGGACGACGCGTTCGGCGCACCGCCGCTGAGCGCGCGGACCGGGGAGATCAAGGACTTCCTGCGCGGGACCAACCCGAGGATCGCCTCCCGGGACGCCATGGTGAAGACCACGCCACCCGGGCGCGGGTCACGGCTGCTGCGGCTGCTGGGGGACGACGAGATCCACGGCCGCCATGTGCGCGGCATCAACGGCGTGCCGCTCATGGTGACCGGGGCCTTCGACGAGGGCGACCTCGGCGTGGCCTGCTACCACTCCAAGCTCGGCGCCGTCGAGCTGTACCTCAACCACCTCGTGGACGGAGCCGGCGAGTACGTCGTCGTCGACATGACCGCAGGCGCCGACGCCTTCGCCTCGGGGCTGTTCACCCGCTTCGACATGACGTTCCTGGTCGTCGAGCCGACGCGGAAGAGCGTCTCCGTCTACCGCCAGTACCGGGACCACGCCGCCGAGTTCGGGATCCCGATCGGCGTCGTCGGCAACAAGGTCACCGGCGAGGACGACCTGCTCTTCCTGAAGGAGCACGTCGGCGACGACCTGCTGGCGCACTGCGTCCAGTCCTCCTTCGTCCGCGCCCAGGAACAGGGGCGCGAGGAGGGGGAGTTGGAGGCGCACAACACCGAGACGCTGCGCCGGCTCCGTACGGCCGTCGACACCCGTACGAAGGACTGGGCCACCTTCCAGCGGCACGCCGTCGAGTTCCACCTCCGCAACGCCTCCGCCTGGGCGAACGAGGCCACCGGCCAGGACCTGGCCACCCAGGTCGACCCCGACTTCCGGCACGGCCCGGGGGCCCTCGCGGTCTCCGTCTGAACTACCGCGCCCCTGAACCGCCACCCCCCACTTACAGAACAGGAAGCCCCCATGTCGCTCGACGTCTCCCCGCAACTGCTCGCCGAAGCCGAGAACGGCGAGGTGCGGGAGCAGGACTTCGTGGAAACGGTCCGTACGTCCCTGCCCTACGCCTACGACCTGATCGCCGGCCTCGCCACCGAACTGCGCGCCGGTACCGCGGAGTTCGCCGACAACCAGACCCCGCCGCCGTCCGAGAAGGAGCGCGGTCAGCTGCTGCGGGCGCTGTCCAGCGACGCGATCAGGGGCAGCCTGGAACGCCACTTCGGTGTCGCGCTCGCCTTCCAGAACTGCCACCGGGTCGCCGTCTTCCCGCCCCACTCGCGCGGCGGCGAGACGTACACCCGCTTCACGTCCCCGCGCTCCCAGATCCTGAACCAGTCGCCGGAGTTCCGCGACTGCTGAGCGACTGCTGGGACCGGCCGGGAGGCGGAGGACCGTACCCACGACTACCGGCTGGCACCCCTGTCCCGGTGATATCTGTACGCCGGAGCCGTATCCGTGCGATCGTCCCCACGCACGCCCCCGAATCTCCACCACGAACGCCGCGCCCGGTGACAAGAGTGCTGTCAGGCGATCACACCAGGTGAATAATGGTGTCGGAGGGCGTCTCAGAGCAGAGAGGGTCGCCGTGGGGACCGACAGGGACAGTGATGTCACCCGACAGCGGTTCGACGTGGCCGATGCCGCGCCGTTACTGCTCGACTCGCGTGGGACGGTGACGAGCTGGACCCGGGACGCCGAGCGCCTGCTCGGGTATCCGGCAGCGGAGGTGCTGGGCCGGAGCGTCGCCGAGCTCCTGGTCCCGGAGGACGCGGCCCGGCTCGCACCCCTGGCCGAGGCGTACCGCGACCAGGGCGGCTGGTCCGGCGTCCTCACCGCCCGCCGCCGCGACGGCGACCGGGTCCGGCTCATGGTGCGGGCCGTGCCGACGCGGCCGGAGCCGACGCGAGGGGCCAGCGGCACGGCAGCGCCCGTACCGACGCCCGTACCGACCTGCGGCGATGGCTCCTCCTGGGTGCTGCTGCTCTCCGACATGACCGACGCGCCCGGCTGGGACATGAGCCGGATCGTGCTGGAGAGGATGGTCGTCCAGTCGCCCGTCGGCATAGCGATGGTGGACACCGACCTGCGGTTCGTGTGGTCGAACACCGCGCTGGAGGCGTTCGGCGGCGGCCCCGCGCACGAGCGGATCGGGCGTCGGCTCGCCGACGTCCAGCCCGGTCTGGACGCCGACCGCATAGAGACCGTGATGCGGCGGGTCCTGCAGACCGGTGAGGCGGTCGTCGACTACGAGCACGTGGGCCGGGTCCAGTCGGCCCCGCACCGCGAGACGGCACACGCGATGTCGTTCATCCGGCTCGACGACGACCACGGCAACCCGCTGGGCGTGTACTACACGGTCGTCGACATCTCCGAACGCCACCGCGCCCGGATGCGGCTCGCCCTCCTCGACCGCGCCGGTGAGCAGATCGGCCGCACCCTCGACGTGGCGCGCACCGCGCAGGAGCTCGCGGACGTGGCCGTGCCCGGGCTCGCCGACTTCGTGGCCGTGGACCTGCTGGAGTCCGTCCTGAAGGGGGCCGACCCCGAGCCGGTGCGCGGCGGCGACGCGGTGCCGCTGCGGCGCGCCGGGCAGCAGTCGGTGAACGCGGGCGTGCCGGAGGCCGTCGTCGGCATCGGCGGGCTGGCGTCCTACCTGCCCGGCACGCCTCCGGTGCGCACCCTGACCGCGGGTACGTCCTGGTACCGGGAAAGGCTCGACCCGCTGGCCAGGGAGTGGTCGGACACCCTGCCCGGCGGGCGTGAGGCCACCTTCCTGGACCTCGGGCTGCACACGGTGATGATCGTGCCGATCCGGGCGCGGGGCATCACGCTCGGCATCACCACGTTCTTCCGGGGCGAGGGCCGTCAGGACCCGTTCGACGAGGTCGACCTGGGCCTCGCCGAGGAACTGGTCGCGCGCGCCGCCATCTGCGTAGACAACGCCCGCCGCTACACGCGCGAACGCGGCGCGGCCCTCGTCCTGCAGCGCAGCCTCCTCCCCCGCCGCCTGCCCCAGCAGGACGCGGTGGACGTGGCCGCCTGCTACCGGCCCGCCGACGAGCTCACCGGCCTGGGCGGCGACTGGTACGACGTCATCCCGCTCTCCGGCGCCCGCGTCGCCCTCGTCGTCGGCGAGGTCGAAGGGCACGGCATCGACGGCGCCGCCGCGATGGGGCGCCTGCGCACCGCCGTACGCACGCTCGCCGACCTCGACCTGCCGCCGGACGAGGTGCTCGCCCACCTCGACGACCTGGTCGCCAAGTCCGCCCGGCAGGAGGGCGACGACCCGGGCGCGGGCAGCGGCCACACGGTCGGGGCGCGCTGTCTGTACGTGGTCCACGACCCGGTGTCGGGGGAGTGCGCGATGGCGGCGGCCGGCCACCCGGCGCCGGCACTGATCGCACCGGACGGCACGGTGTCGTTCCCGGACGACCTTCCGATCGGCCCCGCCCTGGGCGTGGACGGCGCCCCCTTCGAGTCCCTCACCCTCGACCTGCCCCCGGGCACCCTGATCGCCCTCCACACCGACGGCCTGCTCGCCGAGGCCACCCCCGAGATGCTGTGCCGCACCCTGACGGGATCAGCGACGGCGGGTGCCCGCCCACCGACGGGCGGGGAGGCGGTACGCACGGGGGCGGGTGCTGAGGG
>NZ_VJZC01000377.1 GCF_009377185.1 Streptomyces spongiae | reverse complement strand
CCACCCACCTCCCACGCCCTGCCCCCAGCGGCAGCGCTCCCGTACGGTTGATTCATGACGCGCATCGGTGGTGCCGAGATGGTCGACTGGAATCTCGCGGTGGCGACCGCGACCCGGCTCGTACGGCCGGGCCCCGAGGTGAGCCGCGACGAGGCCAGGGCCGTCGTCGCCGAGCTGCGCCGACACGCCAAGTCCTCGGAGGAGCACGTCCGGGGCTTCACTCGTATGGGCACCGAGACGGCCCACGACACCCCCGTCCTCGTCGTCGACCGCCCGGGCTGGGTCCGGGCGAACGTCGCCGGGTTCCGGGAGCTCCTCAAACCGCTGCTGGACAAGATGCAGGAACGCCGCAGCGGCACCCCCGGCGGCGCGGTGCTGGGCGCCGTCGGCGGCAAGGTCACCGGCGTGGAGCTCGGCATGCTGCTGTCGTTCCTCGCCTCCCGCGTCCTCGGCCAGTACGAGACCTTCGCCCCCGCGACCCGCGAGCTCCCGGCCGGGGAGAACGGCGGCGGACGGCTGCTGCTGGTCGCGCCGAACATCGTCCACGTGGAGCGCGAACTCGACGTGGAGCCCCACGACTTCCGTCTCTGGGTGTGCCTGCACGAGGAGACGCACCGCACGCAGTTCACCGCCGTGCCCTGGCTGCGGGACCACCTGGAGGGTGAAATCCAGTCCTTCCTGGGGGAGACCGAGGTCGACCCCGCGACGGTCCTGGAGCGCATCCGGGAGGCCGCCCAGTCGCTCGCCGGCGGGCGCCCCGAGGGTGAGGAGGGCGACGACGGCCGGTCCATCGTGGAACTCGTCCAGACGCCCGCGCAGCGCGAGATCCTCGGCCGCCTCACCGCGGTCATGTCCCTCCTGGAGGGCCACGCCGACTTCGTGATGGACGGCGTGGGCCCGGACGTCGTGCCGTCCGTGGGCGAGATCCGCGAGAAGTTCCAGCAGCGCCGCGCCCGCGGGGCCTCACGCCTGGACCTCGCCCTGCGCAAGCTGCTGGGTCTGGACGCCAAACTCAGGCAGTACAAGGACGGCGAGAAGTTCGTACGGTCCGTCGTCGGACAGGTCGGCATGGAGGGCTTCAACCGCGTGTGGACCTCCCCGAACACCCTGCCGACCAAGGCGGAGATCGCCAAACCGGCGGATTGGGTCGCGCGGGTGCACCGTAAGTCGGAAGCGTGAGGCCCGTGGGGAAGGCGTGACACGCATTCGGCCGACGGCAGGCAAACGCCCCTCCAATCACCCGTCCGAGGGAGCGTGAGCGATGGGCAGGCGTGCAATGCTCGGGGCACGGCCCGTTTCTGTCACCATCTACACACTCTGAGTGACCAGATTCGGGTTCACCCCCCGACAACTTCATGAAGGGCACCGGACATGGGTCCCCATCCTGCGGTCGCGGCGATACGCCTGGCGGTTCGCCGCGTCCTCCACGACCTCCTCACCGAACACCACGCCGACACCGACACCCCCCACGCCGTTCCCGCCGTCCACGCAGGCGGGCCCGCTGTCATGCCCGCCGACGTCCCTCGCGGCGCCTTGCCTCCCGGTGCGCTCCCTCCCGACGCCCCGGCTCCCGGCGCCCTGCCTCCCGGCACCGCTGACGTCGGTGCGCGACCGCGCCCGGACCGGGACGCCCCCGTAACCCCGCCGCTCGTGCTCGTGGCGTGCTCCGGCGGCGCCGACTCCATGGCGCTCGCCTCCGCCCTCGCCTTCGAAGCCCCCAAGCTCGGCGTCCGCGCCGGCGGCGTCACCGTCGACCACGCCCTGCAGCCGGGCTCCGACCTGCGCGCCGCCGAGGTCGCCCTGCGCCTGCGTGAACTCGGCCTGGACCCGGTCGAGTCCGTCGCCGTGACGGTGGGCCGCGACGGCGGCCCCGAAGCCGCCGCCAGAGACGCCCGCTACGCCGCCCTGGACGCCGCCGCCGAACGCCACGGCGCCGCCGCCGTCCTGCTCGGCCACACCCGCGACGACCAGGCCGAGACGGTGCTGCTCGGCCTCGCCCGCGGCTCCGGCATCCGCTCCCTGTCCGGTATGGCCGCGGTCTCGGGGGCCGGCGGCCGCTATCGCCGCCCCTTCCTCCGCATCGACCGGCAGACCGCCCGCAAGGCCTGCATGGTCCAGTCCCTGCCCGTCTGGGACGACCCCCACAACACCGACCCCGCCTACACCCGCTCCCGGCTGCGCCACGAGGGCCTGCCCGCCCTGGAGAAGGCGCTCGGCAAGGGCGTCGTGGAAGCACTCGCCCGCACCGCCCGGCTCTCGCGTGACGACGCCGACGCCCTCGACGCCTGGGCCCGCCATGCCGAGGCCTCCGTACGCGACGCCTCGGGCCTCCTGGAGTGCGCCAAGCTGTACGCGCTGCCCGTCGCCGTCCGCCGCCGCGTCCTGCGTCGCGCCGCCATCGAGGCCGGGGCTCCCGCCGGTTCGCTGTTCGCCCGCCACATCGAGGAGGTCGACCGGCTGATCACCGGCTGGCGCGGCCAGGGAGCCATCAATCTCCCGGGCAAGGTCGTCGCACAGCGGCAGGGTGGCAGACTGGTGATTCGGCAAGGCTGAAAAACACACTCCTCTCAGGAGGTGTCGGGTGCCCCCTTCGGGGAGGGACCGGTCAGCCGGTGGGACGACCGAAAGTGATGCGGGTGGACGCGAAAGACATGGGTGGGGACCTCAAACAGGTACTCATCACCAAGGAAGAGATCGACGCGAAGCTGGCCGAGCTGGCCGCGAAGATCGACGCGGAGTACGCGGGCAAGGACCTGCTGATCGTCGGTGTCCTCAAGGGCGCCGTGATGGTCATGGCGGACCTCGCCCGGGCGCTGTCCACCCCCCTCACCATGGACTGGATGGCCGTCTCCTCGTACGGGGCGGGCACCCAGTCCTCGGGTGTGGTGCGGATCCTCAAGGACCTCGACACCGACATCAAGGGGCGGCACGTCCTCATCGTCGAGGACATCATCGACTCCGGCCTGACCCTCTCCTGGCTGATCACCAACCTCGGATCCCGCGAGCCCGCCTCCCTGAAGGTGTGCACTCTCCTGCGCAAGCCGGACGCGGCCAAGGTCGCGATCGACGTGGAGTGGGTCGGATTCGACATTCCCAACGAGTTTGTCGTGGGATACGGCCTCGACTACGCCGAGAAGTACCGCAACCTCCCGTTCGTCGGTACGCTCGCGCCTCACGTTTACGGCGGTTGAAACGCCCTCGTCATGAGGTCGGCAAGCCTCCGTGGAAGGCTCGGGAACCCCAGCGGGTCTCGCGCCGTTGGAGCATGCAGAGACGGGATTGTCGGCCGCCCGCGCGGCGTCGGGTGACAATGCTGGGGTACCGTCCGAAGAACAGTCTTTTATCAAACTCACTATGGCAGGAGGGACGGGGCGGCACCGCTCCGTATGGATGGACGTGAAGCGATACTTCCGTGGGCCGGTCATGTGGATCGTGCTGGCCGTCCTTGCCGTGGTCGTGTTGATGCAGGTCGTCGGCTCGTCCGGCGGCTACAAGACGGTGGACACCGGCCAGGTCGTCCAGGCGATCAACCAGGACAAGGTCAAGTCGGCCAAGCTCACCACCGGTGACGAGCAGATCATCAAGGTCGAGCTCAAGAGCGGTGAAAAGGTCGAGGGCAGCTCGAAGATCCAGGCGAGCTACATCGGCGACCAGGGCGTGAGCCTTGCCACCACGCTGCAGGACAAGTACCAGAACAAGCAGATCGATGACGGCTACACCGTCTCGCCCTCGAAGCAGAACCCGTTCGTCGGGATCCTGCTCTCGCTGCTCCCCTTCGTCCTCATCGTGGTCGTCTTCCTGTTCCTGATGAACCAGATGCAGGGCGGCGGCTCCCGAGTGATGAACTTCGGGAAGTCCAAGGCGAAGCTCATCACCAAGGACACCCCCAAGACGACGTTCTCGGACGTCGCGGGCTCGGACGAGGCCGTCGAGGAGCTCCAGGAGATCAAGGAGTTCCTCCAGGAGCCGGCGAAGTTCCAGGCCGTCGGCGCCAAGATCCCCAAGGGCGTGCTGCTCTACGGCCCGCCCGGTACCGGTAAGACGCTGCTCGCGCGCGCCGTCGCGGGCGAGGCGGGCGTCCCCTTCTACTCGATCTCGGGTTCCGACTTCGTCGAGATGTTCGTCGGTGTCGGTGCCTCCCGTGTCCGTGACCTCTTCGAGCAGGCCAAGGCGAACGCCCCGGCGATCGTCTTCGTCGACGAGATCGACGCGGTCGGCCGCCACCGCGGCGCCGGCCTCGGCGGCGGTCACGACGAGCGCGAGCAGACCCTGAACCAGCTGCTCGTCGAGATGGACGGCTTCGACGTGAAGGGCGGCGTCATCCTGATCGCCGCCACCAACCGGCCCGACATCCTCGACCCGGCCCTCCTGCGCCCCGGCCGCTTCGACCGCCAGATCGCGGTCGACCGCCCGGACATGCAGGGCCGTCTGGAGATCCTCAAGGTCCACCAGAAGGGCAAGCCGGTCGCCCCGGACGTCGACCTGTCGGCGGTCGCCCGCCGCACGCCCGGCTTCACGGGTGCCGATCTGTCCAACGTCCTGAACGAGGCCGCGCTCCTCACGGCCCGCAGCGACCGGAAGCTGATCGACAACCAGATGCTGGACGAGGCCATCGACCGCGTCGTGGCAGGCCCGCAGAAGCGGACCCGGATCATGTCGGACAAGGAGAAGAAGATCACCGCGTACCACGAGGGCGGACACGCCCTGGTCGCGGCGGCCTCACCGAACTCCGATCCGGTCCACAAGATCACGATCCTCTCCAGAGGCCGTGCTCTCGGCTACACGATGGTGCTCCCGGACGAGGACAAGTACTCGACCACGCGCAACGAGATGCTGGACCAGCTGGCCTACATGCTGGGCGGCCGCGCGGCCGAGGAACTGGTCTTCCACGACCCGACGACGGGTGCCGCGAACGACATCGAGAAGGCCACGGCCACGGCCCGCGCGATGGTCACGCAGTACGGCATGACCGAGCGTCTCGGCGCGATCAAGTTCGGTGGCGACAACACCGAGCCGTTCCTCGGGCGTGAGATGGCTCACCAGCGCGACTACTCGGAAGAGGTCGCCGCGCTCGTCGACGAAGAGGTCAAGAAGCTCATCGAGACCGCGCACAACGAGGCCTGGGAGATCCTGGTCGAGAACCGCGACGTCCTCGACAACCTGGTGCTCGCACTGCTGGAGAGGGAGACGCTGGGCAAGGAGGAGATCGCCGAGGTCTTCGCCCCCATCGTCAAGCGCCCGCCGCGGCCCGCCTGGACCGGTTCCTCCCGCCGTACGCCCTCCACCCGCCCGCCGGTGCTCTCCCCGAAGGAGCTCGCACTGACGAACGGGGTGAACGGCGCGACGCCGGCGATCACCGGCGCCGCGGAGTCCGTCCCCGCGAAGGAGGCCACCCCGGAGGACCGCCCGGAGAGCTGATCCGGTTCCGACGGTTTTCGGCCTACCAGGCCCGGAATGATTGCCGCGCCCCCCAGGTTCTAGCCTGGGGGGCGCGGCAACTTCTTATGCCCGTACATATGACGCGTGATCCGTACGCGTCGGAGCCACAGGAACGAGGCACCAGATGACCGACCCCGTGAGGCTGGACGGCGAGGGAGCGATCGGCGAGTTCGACGAGAAGCGCGCCGAGAACGCCGTTCGTGAGCTGCTGATCGCGGTCGGGGAGGACCCGGACCGGGAGGGGTTGCGGGAGACGCCCGCGCGGGTGGCACGGGCGTATCGGGAACTTCTGGCGGGGCTGACGCAGCAGCCCGAAGAGGTGCTGACGACGACGTTCGATCTGGGGCACGATGAGATGGTCCTGGTGAAGGACATCGAGATTGTTTCCCTCTGTGAACATCATCTGCTGCCGTTCCATGGAGTAGCCCATGTCGGCTACATCCCGGCCGAGTCCGGAAAGATCACTGGCCTGTCGAAGCTCGCGCGCCTTGTCGAGGTGTTCGCGCGGCGTCCACAGGTGCAGGAGCGGCTCACCACGCAGATCGCTGATTCTCTGATGCGAATCCTTGAGGCGCGCGGTGCGATCGTCGTCATCGAGGCCGAGCACATGTGCATGTCGGTACGCGGGATCCGTAAGCCGGGCGCGAAGACCACGACGTCGGCTGTGCGCGGCCAGCTTCGCGACGCCACGACGCGTGCCGAGGCGATGAGCCTGATACTGGCGCGCTGACCTCCGGTGAGCGCACGCACCGGGCGTCGTGACGCCGCGGAGATCCATCAGAAGGGGCCTAGGCTGGGCGCATGAACACGAAGAGCGGCCGCGGCCACGTGGTGGGCCTGCCCGCATGGGACCGCTGCGCGGTCATGGGCGTCGTCAACGTCACCCCGGACTCGTTCTCCGACGGCGGCCGCTGGTTCGACACCACCACCGCGGTGAAGCACGGACTCCACCTCGTCGACGAGGGAGCCGACCTCGTCGACGTCGGCGGCGAGTCCACCCGCCCGGGCGCCACCCGCGTGGACGAGGCGGAGGAACTCAGGCGCGTCATCCCCGTCGTACGCGGCCTGGCCGCCGAGGGCGTCGTCGTCTCCGTCGACACCATGCGCGCCACCGTCGCCGAACAAGCTCTTGCCGCCGGCGCCGCGCTCGTCAACGACGTCAGCGGCGGCCTCGCCGACCCCGCCATGATCCCGGTCGTCGCCGACGCGGGCGCCCCCTTCGTCGTCATGCACTGGCGCGGCTTCCTGGAAGGCGGCAACGTCAGGGGCATGTACGAGGACGTGCTCCGCGAAGTCGTCGACGAACTGCACGCGCGCGTGGAGGCCGTTCTGGACGGTGGCATCGCCCCCGACCGGATCGTCGTCGACCCGGGTCTCGGATTCTCCAAGGACGCCGAGCACGACCTCGCGCTCCTCGCCGGCCTCGACCGTCTGCTCGGCCTCGGCCACCCCCTGCTGGTCGCCGCGTCCCGCAAGAGGTTTCTCGGCGCCGTCCTCGCCGGCCCCGAAGGCGCCCCGCCGCCCGCCCGGCAGCGCGACGCCGCCACCGCCGCCGTCTCCGCCCTGGCCGCCCACCAGGGCGCCTGGGCCGTACGCGTCCACGAGGTGCGGGCCACCGCCGACGCCGTCCGCGTGGCCAGGGCCGTAGAAGGAGCCCGGGAGCTGTGAGCGCGCCCCACACCGACGTCGAACAGGTCGAACTCGCCAACACGGCCTTCTACGAGGCACTGGAGCGCGGCGACTTCGAGGAGGTCTCCTCCCTCTGGCTGACCCCCGCGGACCTGGGCGTCGACGAGTCGTACCACGACCCGGCGGACAGCGGAGTCATCTCCTGCGTGCACCCCGGCTGGCCCGTGCTCACCGGCCGCGGCGAGGTGCTGAGGTCCTACGCGCTCATCATGGCGAACACCGAGTACATCCAGTTCTTCCTCACGGACGTCCATGTGTCGGTCACCGGCGACACGGCCCTGGTGACCTGCACGGAGAACATCCTCAGCGGCGGCCCGGCGCCCGAGGGCGAGGGCGAGCTGGGCCCGCTCGTCGGCCAGCTGGTCGTCGCGACGAACGTGTTCCGGCGGACCCCGGACGGCTGGAAGCTGTGGTCGCACCACGCCTCTCCCGTCCTGACCGAATCCGACGGTGACGACGGCGAGGACACATCCGCTTGAGTGGGTAGGTGCCTTTCAAGGGTCGTGCAGTGATTCGGAGTGATTCAGGTAAGGGGACCCTGGGTAGGCGCGGTGTCCGGCCTGCGCGCCGCCGTGTCCTCCCGGGGAAACGCCTCGTGAACTGTGCCCGTCGGGTGCGGGTTCCGGCTTTCCGCGGCTGAACGCTGTCAGTGCCCGCAGGTAGATTCGAGGGTGGCTGGTGCGCCGTCCGCACACGGTACGCACCGGCCGTGACCGACGACTGCAGGAGTGATTCGCGTGGATCGTGTCGCGCTGCGCGGCCTGAGGGCCCGCGGGCACCACGGTGTGTTCCAGAAGGAACGCGAGGAGGGCCAGACCTTCGTCGTGGACCTGACGCTGGGCCTGGACACCCGACCGGCCGCGGCCGACGACGACCTGGCGAAGACCGTGCACTACGGCATCGTGGCCGAGGAGGTCGTGGCCGTCGTCGAGGGCGAGCCCGTCGACCTCGTCGAGACGCTGGCCGAGCGCATCGCCCAGGTGTGTCTGAAGCACGAGGGGGTCCAGGAGGTCGAGGTCTGCGTCCACAAACCGCAGGCACCGATCACGGTCCCCTTCGACGACGTGACCGTCACCATCACCCGGAGCCGAGTATGACCGCCTTCTTCACCGAGGGTCAGAGCGACCCGACCGTCCAGCCGGTGCCCACCTCGGTCGTCGAGAAGGTGGACGCCGCCGACACGACCCTGCACAACCCCCAGCGGGCCGTGCTCTCCCTCGGCTCGAACCTGGGCAACCGCCTGGAGACCCTCCAGGGCGCCATCGACGCCCTGGAGGACACCCCGGGCCTACGGGTCAAGGCGATCTCCCCGGTGTACGAGACGGAGCCGTGGGGCGTCGCGCCCGGCAGCCAGCCCACGTACTTCAACGCGGTCGTGGTCCTGAAGACGACGCTGCCTCCGTCCTCGCTCCTGGAGCGGGCGCAGGCGGTGGAGGAGGCCTTCCACCGCGTCCGCAGCGAGCGGTGGGGCCCGCGCACGATCGACGTGGACATCGTCTCCTACGCCGACGAGGTCTCCGACGACCCGGTGCTGACACTGCCGCACCCGCGCGCGCACGAGCGGGCGTTCGTCCTCGTGCCCTGGCACGACGTGGAGCCCGAGGCCCAGCTCCCGGGCCGCGGCGCGGTCGCCCAGCTCCTCGCGGACGTCACCAGGGAGGGCATCGTCCCCCGCGCGGACCTGGAACTCCAGCTGCCCGAGTAGTCGTTAAGGTCTACCGGGTCGGGATCATCGCCGGCCCACCATGACCAGATCACTGACTCGTCGAAGGGGCATCGTGAGAGAGCTGCGCATCAGGACGCTGGTCGCGGTGTTCGTGGTCGCCGGAGTGCTGTCCTGGTCCGGGGCCCGCCTGTGGACGGCGGTGGGCACACTGCCCCGCGTCCCGCTGGCCGCGCCCATCGTGCTAGCCCTGATCGCCGTCGTCCTCCTCGCCACGGCGCTGTCGCTGCGCGCCCGGCTCAAGGCCCAGCGCGAGCGCCACCCGGGCGCCCAGGGCGTCGACCCGCTGGTCGCGGCCAGAGCGGTCGTCTTCGGCCACGCGAGCGCCCTGGTCGCGGCCCTGGTCGCCGGCCTGTACGGCGGCACGGGCGTGTTCCTCCTGGAGTCCCTGGAAATCCCGGCCCGCCGCGACCAGGCCATCTACGCCGGCTTCTCCGTCGTAGCGGGCATCGGAGTGATAGCGGCCGCCTTCTTCCTGGAACGAGTGTGCAAGCTCCCGGAGGACGACGACAACAACGGAGGCGGAGGCGGAGGCGCGGCCCGGGCAATGTGAGGCGCAGGTCCCCGCAGAGGGCGCGGGGAACTGCGCGGTTTTCAGGGGCGCGGACAACTGACACGGCTTCTTGAGGCGCGGGGAACTGCGCGGTCTTCGGGGCGCGGGGAACGGCGCGGTCTTCGGGGCGCGGGGAACGGCGCGGTCTTGGGGGCGCGGGCAACTGCGAGGTCTTCGGGGGCGCGGGGAACTGCGCGGCTTTTAGGGCCGCGAGGAACCGCGTGCTCTTCGGGGACGCGGGCAACTGCCAGGTCTTCGGG
>NZ_VJZC01000376.1 GCF_009377185.1 Streptomyces spongiae | reverse complement strand
AGACATCCCCTGGGACACCACACAGGCGGCCGACGCCTACCGGGACCGCGACATGAGACTCGCTCGTGAGCTGATCTTCCCCACGGTGCTGCGACGCCTCGGCCCGGCCGAGGGCACCGGCCAGGTCGTCCTCGACGTCGGCTGCGGCACAGGAGTCCTCGCCGCGCACCTGGCCGAGACCCGCGGCTGCACCGTGCACGGCATCGACCCCTCCTCCTCCATGCTGGACATCGCCCGCACCGACCGGCCCCATCCCCGCGTCGACTACCGGCTCTTCGACGGCAGGTCCCTGCACTGGATCGCGGACGACGACATCGACGCCATCGTGTGCTGCCTGGTCTACTGCACCGACCCGGACGACCGCAGGCTCGCCGACCTGACCCGCGAGATCCACCGGGTGCTGCGCCCCGGCGCGCCCTTCGTCCTCGCCGACCTCAACCCGCAAGCGACGGGCGAGGCATTCTCCACCCTCCGCTACGGCGAGCCGGGAGCCGTCTACGCCGACGGCGACACCGTCCCCACCACCCTGTGGAGGCTGAGCGGAACGACGGTCACCACGGCCTGCCACTACCGCTCCCTCACCTGTTACGAAGCGCTCCTCACGGACGCCGGATTCACCCCGCCGGACCTCGACCTGCCGCTCGTGCCGCCGAGCCACGACAGCGGCACACCAGCGCCGGCCGAGACCCGTGTCGCGCCGTACATGGTGCTCACCACGCACGCCGGAAAGGGGCAGGTTCCGCTGCGCATGTCTTGACGCGTTCACACCGCTGACTTGAAACTGTCTGCGTCCACATATCTAAACGGCGTTTTCCCTTGTGGACTTGGCTCCTTGGTCCGGCTCGTAGTCGAACAGCACGGAGGCACAGTGGCGGGTTCAGGTTTAGCGCACCTTCAGTCGTTGGCCCGCCGACGGGAGCGAGCGTGGAGCGCGTTCACGTGCGTGGGCGTTCTTCTCACCGTCTCCGGATGCTCGGTCGCCGGCGCCGACCCCATCGGTGAGGGACCGGACACCCTGCGGATCGTTCTGCCCGAGGAACCACCGACCCTTGAACCCTGCGACGCCTCGCTCACCGCGACCGGCCGCGTGACGCGCGCCAACATCACGGAGGCCCTCACCGAGCGCGATCCGTCCACGGGACGACTGGAACAGGCGCTGGCCACCAAATGGACGCGCACGTCGCCCACGTCGTGGACCTTCACGCTCCGCGAGGGCGTCACGTTCCATGACGGTTCGCCGTTCACAGCCGAGGCCGCCGCGTTCTCGATCAAGCGCGCCACGGACTCGGACATCGAGTGCAACGTCGACGGGTACATCTTCGCGGACACCGAAGTCACCGCGAAGGCCGTGGACGCCACGACACTCGAGGTCTCGACGCGGAAGCCGGACCCGATCCTCCCCCTGCGCCTGTCCTTCGTCGAGATCGTGCCGACGAGCACGGACCCCGGAGCCCGGGTGCGCAAGCCCATCGGCACCGGGCCGTACCGAGTCGACGAGTGGAGCCAGGGCCGCTTCCTTCGGCTGAAGCGTTTCTCCGGGTACTGGGGTGAGGCCCCCGACTTCGCCGCGGCCAAGTACGTGTGGCGGGCGGAGGGCAGCGTGCGCGCGGCCATGGTCACCAACAACGAGGCGGATGTCGCGATCGGGCTCGCGCCCGAGGACGGGGCGGGCGACCGGGCGGTCGAGTACGTCACCAACGAGGTCTCGTACCTGCGTATCGACGCCACCAAGGCGCCCCTCGACGACATCCGGATCCGGCGGGCCATCAACTACGCCATCGACCGGGAAGGACTGGTCACGGCCGTCTTCGCGGGCCGGACGAGCGGGCAGCTCGTGTCGAAGGGCGTCACCGGGTACAACCCGCGTGTCCGACCGTGGGCGTACGACCCCGAACGCGCCCGGAAGCTCGTCGCCGAGGCCCGCGCCGACGGAGTCCCGACCGACACCGCCATCACCATCATCGGCCGCAACGGCATCTACCCGAAGGCCGCCGAGGCGATGGAGGTGGTCCAGGACGGCCTGCTCAAGGCCGGGCTGAACGTCAAGATCAAGATGCTCGACGTCAACGCCTGGCTGGAGTACCTGCTGCGCCCCTTCCCCCGGGGCACGGGCCCCACCCTCCTCCAGGCACAGCACGGCAACCAGGCGGGGGACGCCGCGTTCACGATGGGACAGATCTACGGCAGCAAGGGCGCCCAGAGCAGCTACGGCACCCGCGAGCTCGACGACTCGATCGCGAAGGCGCAGCTCGCCTCCGGCGACGAGCGGCAGAAGGCGTTCGCGGACGCGTTCGCCCAGCAGAACGACGAGGTCGTACGGGACGCCGTGATGGCCAACATGACCGGCATTCTGGCGCTCTCCCCGAACGTCCGTTACCGGCCGGACTCGGCGACCAACGACGAGATGCGGCTCGCCGACATGCGCCGCGCGGACTGAGGAAGGAGCGGACCGATGGTCACCATGCTGCGCCGCCGCGCGGTCTCCAGTGTCATTCCCCTGCTCGTCGTGGTTCTCGGCGTGTTCTTCCTCGCCCGGCTCACCGGAGACCCCGCGAATCTGTACCTTCCGCTCAGCGCGACTCCCGAGATGCGGGCCGAGTTCGCCGCCCGCAACGGCTTCGACCAGCCGCTGATCACCCAGTTCGGGGACTACCTCGCCCAGGTCGCCCACCTCGACTTCGGCGAGTCGCTGCGCACCGCCCAGCCCGCCGGAGAAGCGGTACTGCGGGCCTTCCCCGCCACTCTCCAACTGGCGGGGTGGACGATGCTGCTCGCCATCGTGGGCGCGGTGGTGATCGGCAGCCTGGCCGCCTACCGTCCCAACTCGGTGACCGACCGGGTCGCGAGCTTCCTGTCCTCGACGGCCGCCAGCGTCCCTGACTTCTGGTTCGCCATCATGGGCGTGCTGGTCTTCGCGGTGACACTGGGCTGGCTTCCCACGTCCGGTACGAGCGGCGCGGCGGCGTGGGTCCTGCCCGTGGCCACGCTCCTCATCCGTCCGTTCGGAGTCCTGGTCCAGGTCGTGCGCGGTGCCATGGTCTCCGCGCTGTCCGCCCCCTACGTCAAGGTGGCGCGGGCCAAAGGCGCCCGGGAGTCCCGGGTGGTCTTCGGGCACGCCCTGCGCAACGCGGCCGCGCCCGCGCTCACCGTCGCCGGGGACCTCGCCGTCGGACTGGTCAACGGGGCCGTGGTCGTCGAGACCATCTTCGGCTGGCCCGGCATCGGCAAACTCATGATCGACTCGGTTCTGCAGCGGGACTTCGCGGTGCTCCAGGCCGCCGTGCTGCTGACCGCTCTCGTGATCTTCGCGCTCAACATCCTGGTGGACGTCTGCCACGCGCTCCTCGACCCACGTGTGCGTCAGCGGGCGGCGGCATGAGTCAAGGAAGTGACATGGCCCAGAAAGACATGTCCCGGTTCAGGTGGCCCGCTCTGCTCCTCCAGGACCGGTTCGCCTTCGCGGCAGCTCTGGTCCTGGTCGCGGTGGCGGTGTGCGCGGTGCTGGGCCCTCTCCTCATCGGGGACCTGGCCACACGTCAGAACCTGCGTGACCCGGGCCGTGAGCCCTTCAGCCTGGACCACGGCTGGGCCTTCGTGCTGGGCAGCGACTCCCTGGGCCGTCCCGTCGCCGCCCGGCTGATAGCGGCGGCCGGTACGACCCTGTCCGTGGCCGTACCCGCCGTGCTGTGCTCGCTCGCGGTCGGCTCGGTGTGGGGTATGTGGGCGGGTTACCACGGCGGTTGGCGTGAGAGCGTGTCCCTGCGGGTCGCCGATGTGATCCTGAGCTTCCCCTCGCTTCTGCTGGCCGTGGTCGTGCTGTACGTCTTCTCGCCGAGCGCCGTCGGCATCGTGGTGGTTCTCGCCGTCGCCCGGATCCCGGTCTATCTGCGCACCGCGCGCGCCGAGTCCGCCGAACTGCGCAGTCGGCTGTTCATCGACGCGGCCCGCACCTTCGGCACCACCGGTTGGGCGAGCATCCGACGCCATGTCGCTCCGACGGTGCTGCCGACCCTGCTCACCGTCGCCGCCCTCGACTTCTGCTTCGTGATGCTGACCGAGTCGTCGCTGAGCTTCCTGGGGATCGGCATCCAGCCGCCCGATGTGAGCTGGGGGCTGATGGTGGCTCAGGGACGGCAGGAGTTGCAGAGCGCGTGGTGGATCGCGGTCTTCCCCGGGCTCGCCATCGTCATCACGACGGTGTCGGCGACGGTTCTCGCTGCCTGGGCCCGGCTCTCGACCGACCCGGGGCAGCGCTGGCGGCACGGTCTGCGGCGGGGCGGGTCGCGGCTGCGGCGCCCTCGTCCGGCGAGGGGTGATGTGGGCCCTGGCCCTAGCCCGACGGCCGAGTCGGCACCGACAGGCGAAGGACCGGACCTCACCGAAACCCCGCCGCCACCCCTGGCCGTCTCCCCCGCTCATGCCGTCTCCCCCGCTCAGGCCGGCGCCCCGGTCGCGGGGGCGGACACCCTGGCCGTCGACGGCCTGGCCGTCGACATCCGTACGCCCGCGGGTCCCGTCCCCGTCGTACGCGGCGTGAGTTTCGCCGTGCGTTCGGGCGAGACGCTGGCCTTGTTGGGCGAGTCCGGGTGCGGGAAGAGCATGACCGCTCATGCCGTCGCCGGTCTGCTCGATCCGGCCGCCGAAGTCGTGGGCGGGCAGGCCAGGTTGGACGGCGAGGACGTGCTCGCGCTCGGGCCGCGGGCCAGGCGCAGACTCGCCGGACCCGGCCTGAGCATCGTCTTCCAGGACGCGCTCAGCGCGCTGAACCCCGTGCTCACCGTCGGGACACAGCTCGCGGAACCGTTCCGTATCCACGAGGGGTTGTCCCGGCGGGCCGCGCGGGCGAGGGCGATCGAGTTGATGGAGCGTGTCGGCATTCCCGAGGCGAGCTCCCGCGCCGGCGCCTACCCTCACCAGTTCTCCGGAGGTATGCGCCAGCGGCTGCTGATCGCGATGGCGGTCGCCCTGCGGCCGAAGGTACTGCTAGCCGACGAACCCACGACGGCACTGGACGTCACCGTGCAGGCCCAGATCATGGACCTCCTCGCCGAACTGCGGAGCGAGCAACGCATGGCTCTGGTCCTCATCACCCACGACCTCGGGCTGGTCGCCGAGCACGCGGACCGGGTCGCCGTGATGTACGCGGGTACGGTCGTGGAGACCGGGCCGGTGACCGAGGTGTTCGGCAGGCCCAACCACCCGTACACCCGAGGGTTGTTGGAGTCGGTGCCGGCCGAACAGCACAAGGGCTCCCGTCTGGACTCCATCCCCGGGTCCCCGCCCGACCCGCGCTCCGTGCCCACCGGTTGTGCCTTCCGTACGCGTTGTCCGATGGCCCGGGAGGTGTGCGCCGGCCACCGGCCGACGCTGGCCGGAACCGGAGCCGACCGTGCCGCCGCCTGTCACTTCGGGAAGGAGCTGGCCGATGCCTGAGCCCGGGACGCTGCTGGAGGCCAGGGGCCTGACCAAGAGCTTCGCGGTCCCACGCACCGCGAAGGGCAGCACCAGGCTGCGCGCGGTCGACGGTGTGGATCTGCGCCTGGGGCGCGGGGAGACCCTCGGCCTGGTCGGCGAGTCCGGCTGCGGCAAGTCCACGCTGGCCAGGATGCTGCTGATGCTGGAGCGTCCCGACGAGGGCACCGTCCGGTTCGAGGGGGTGGACCCGTTCACGTTGTCGGGCGCGAAGCTGCTCGCCTGGCGCCGCAAGGTGCAGATGGTCTTCCAGGACCCGTTCGGCTCGCTCAACCCCCGGCTGTGTGCGGCGGACCTGATCAGCGAGCCCTGGCTCACCCACCGTGGGCTCGTACCCGCCCCGAAGCGGGCGGCGCGGGTGGCCGAGCTGCTGGAGATGGTCGGGCTGCGCCCCTCCGACGCGCGCCGCTACCCGCAGGAGTTCTCCGGAGGACAGCGGCAACGCATCGGGATCGCCCGCGCCCTGGCCCTGGAGCCGGATGTCGTCGTCTGCGACGAGCCCGTCTCCGCGCTGGACCTGTCCGTACAGGCTCAGGTCCTCAATCTGCTGAGCGATCTGCGGGACGAGCTGGGACTGTCGTACGTCTTCATCTCGCACGACCTGTCCGTGGTGCGGCACGTGGCCGACCGGGTTGCCGTGATGTACCTGGGGAGGATCGTCGAGTCCGGCCCGGCGGAGGAGGTCTTCGACCGGCCCCACCACCCGTACACGGCGGCCCTGTTGTCGGCGGCACCCTCTCTGGCCGCCACGGGCGGGGCGAAGCGGGAGCGTATCCTGCTCACCGGTGAGATCCCGTCACCGGCCGACCCGCCGTCCGGGTGCCGGTTCCGGACCCGCTGCTGGCGTGCGGAGGACGTGTGCGCCGAAGCCGTCCCCGTTCCCCCGCTCGGGGAACCGTCCCACACGGCGGAGTGCCACTTCCCGCTGGAGGAGACACCGGCGGTCGCGGGAAGCGGGCCGGGAGGCGGGAGCCGTTCCGCGTGACGCGGATCGCGGCTGTGAGCAGCGGGAACAGGTGGCCGTGCCCGGGATCGGGTGCCGCTCCCGGGCACGGCCCTGGAGATCACAGACCGTCGCGCACCATGGCGGCGACGAGTTGGACGTGGCGATCGGCGGCCGTGTTGGAGAACTCGTTGTCGTAGTTCAGGCCGTAGGGCCAGAAGTGGCCTCCGCCGGTGGAGATCTTGGCGCCCGAGCCGTCGAACTGCCTGACGAGTGCGGTGGCCTGCGCGCCCGTCCAGGTGCCGCTGCCGCCGAGGCGGGACCAGCCCGAACTCGTGCCCACGCCGATGGTGTGGGCGATCTCGTGGAGTGCGGTCCTCTCGGTCATGTAGCTGCGGTTGCCGAAGCGGATGGTCCCGTTGATGTTGCCGTCAGCCGTGGGAACGCTCGGGTCGTAGCGGACGGTGATGCTTTTGCCGAGGTCGCTGAGGTTGTTGTAGCGGGCCACCGCGGCGTTCATGGCCGCCGTGATGAGGTTGTACGCCGTCTGCTGGTCCTGGGTGGGGTTGCTCGCCCGTTCCAGGGTCCAGGTGATGCCGGCCGCCGCCACCTGTTCCTGGGACGCGGGTGCGGCCTGCGGGGCGGCCTGCGCGACGCCGGGCCCGGCCAGCGCGGCGACTGCCAGCGCGGCCACGAACGCCCTGTTGCGCCAGGGTATGGACCGTTGCTCGGTGGACTTCGGCGCCCGTCGTGGACTCATGCGGAGGTTCCTCCTGTGGGGGGTGGGCCATCGTGGGGGGGACGATGGCGTAAGCAGCCCATGGCATGGGGAAAGGGCTGAGCAGTAGCGCATTGTTCCGTTCGAGATACGGAACAGGTGTGACTTCGGCGAGGGACAAGTATCCAGCCGCGAAGTGTGGCGTCAAGAGGCCCTGCGCGGACAACTCCCCATCGCCAAGGGCTATTTCACTTCTGCGCCCTACTCATACCACCGGGTTACTGCTCGAAGAGCCCAACGGTTCCGCAGGCCGAGTCGGTCAGGCGGGCTCGGCGACGGTGCCGCGTACGACGAGGTGGGGGGTGAGCACGACCTCGCGGGGCTCGGTGCGGTCCTGGTCGAGGCGTTCGACCGCGGCGGACACCGCGTACCGGGCCTGTTCCTCGGCTCCCTGACTGACCGTGGTCAGGTTGAAGCAGCTCAGCCTGGAGAGGGTGTCGTCGTCGTAGCCGGCCACGGACACCTCGCCGGGGACGTCGACACCAGCGCGGGAGAGAGCGGCCAGGACGCCGATGGCGGACTGGTCGTTGAAGGCGACCACGGCGGTGGGCAGGTCGGCGCCGTCGAGGAGGTGGCGTGCCGCCCGCTCACCGGCCGCCTCGGTGTGGTCACCGTGCAGGACCCTGATGTGCGCGTCCAGCCCGTGGCGGCGCATGGCGGTGCGGTAGCCGCGGCGCCGGTCGGTGGCGATGACGCCCTTGCCCCCGTCGATGTACGCGATCGCACGGTGGCCGCGCTCCACCAGGTGGTCGACGATCTGGCCGACTCCCTCGTCGTCCGCGGTGCGGACGACGTCCAGTTTCGCGTCGGCGATCCGGCGGCCGACGACGATGACGGGGGCCTTGCCGTCGAGGGCGGCGAGCGTGTCGGCGGGGGCGGTCGGGCCGAGCAGGATCAGTGCCTCGCTGCGGAAGGCCAGCAGGGTCTCCACGGCTGTGTGCTCGTCACGGGTACGGGTCTGGGTGCTGAGGACCAGGTCGTAGCCGACCTGCTCGGCGGCCGTGTGCAGGTGCTCGACGAGTTCGGCGTGGAAGGGGCTGTGGATGTCGACCATGACGCCGAGCAGCCGGGTGCGCCTGCTGGCCAGCAGACTGGCGGTGCGGTCGGCCTGGTAGCCGAGCTCCGCGGCGGCGGCCAGGACGCGCTGCCGAGTACGTTCGCTGGGACCGGGCACACCGCGCAGCACCAGGGAGACGGACGCGGTGGACACGCCCACGCGGGCGGCCACGTCCTCGAGCCGGGGGCGTCTGTTCGTGCCGTTCCGGCCTCGCGCGGAGCCGACCTCGTCCACTTGCGCCTCCCGGTGGAATCTCCTCGTGCGACACCCTTGACACGATCACAGAACGAGCCGATAGTACCAGGACTTAAAGCGCTTTAAATTGTCCTGTTGTTCCAACGAAGTCAGCTCGGGAGTTCGCCCCCCCTGCGGCCGCACCGGATGTGGCCTGGTCCCTCGCCCCGCGCGCCTCTGACCGAGGCCGTCGCGACAGCTCCCGACCCCGTCCAGCAGCCGCCCATCCACTGCCTTGTCCCCGTACCCGTCTCAGTTGCACAGTGAGGTGCACGAACCATGAACCACACATCCCTCCGCCGTTCCCGCAGAATCGCCCCTGTCGTGGCCGCGGCCACCGCGGCCGCGCTCGCCCTCGGCGGCTGTTCCAGCAGCTCGGGTGGCAAGAAGTCCGAGGAGGGCGCGGCCGAGGCGTCGGCCGGCAAGGCCACCACGCCCCGCATGACCATCGCGATGGTCACCCACGCCCCGGCCGGTGACACCTTCTGGGACATCGTCCGCAAGGGCGCCGAGGCCGCCGCGGCGAAGGACAACGTCAAGCTCGTCTACTCCAGCGACGAGAGCGCCGCCAACCAGGCCAACCTGGTGCAGAACGCGATCGACCAGAAGGTCGACGGCATCGCGGTCACCCTCGCCAAGCCGGACGCCCTGAAGAACGTCGTGGCCAAGGCGGAGAAGGCCGGCATCCCGGTCGTCGGCCTCAACTCCGGCATGGACCAGTGGCAGGCACAGGGCATGCTGGAGTTCTTCGGCCAGGACGAGTCCGTCGCCGGCCAGGCCTTCGGCAAGAAGCTCAACGAGACCGGCGCCAAGCACGCGATCTGCGTCGTCCAGGTCCAGGGGCACGTCGGCCTGGAGCAGCGCTGCGCGGGCGTGAAGAAGACGTTCGAGGGCAAGACCGAGAACCTGTACGTCAACGGCACGGACATGCCGTCGGTGAAGTCGACGATCACGGCGAAGCTCAAGCAGGACTCCTCCATCGACCAAGTGGCCACGCTCGGTGCCCCGTTCGCGCTGACGGCCGTGCAGTCGGTGTCCGAGGCGGGCAGCAAGGCGAAGGTCGCCACGTTCGACCTCAACAAGGACCTCGTCGGCGCGATCAAGGACGGTGACATCGAGTTCGCCGTGGACCAGCAGCCCTATCTCCAGGGTTACCTGTCGATCGATTCGCTGTGGCTGTACAAGAACAACGGCAACTACATGGGTGGTGGCGAGCAGCC
>NZ_VJZC01000375.1 GCF_009377185.1 Streptomyces spongiae | reverse complement strand
CCCCCACTCTCGGCTCCGAAGAGACCGGCCCGCGCCCGGAACCCGACGCTTCGGTGCTCGCCGAGCCGCAGCCGGAGTCGCCCGCTAGACCCGAGGACACCGAGCCCGACGCCCCCGTGCCCGGCCCGGATCCCCGCCCCGAGTCGGCGTCCGACAACGACGGTGTCTTCAAAGTCCGGCTCGCCAACTTCGAAGGGCCCTTCGACCTTCTCCTTCAGTTGATCTCGAAGCACAAGCTGGATGTCACCGAGGTCGCGTTGTCGAAGGTGACCGACGAGTTCATGGCGCACATCCGGGCCATGGGGCCGGACTGGGACCTGGACCAGACGACCGAGTTCCTCGTCGTGGCCGCCACGCTGCTCGATCTCAAGGCCGCCCGGCTGTTGCCGTCCGCGGAGGTCGAGGACGAGGCCGATCTCGCGTTGCTGGAGGCGAGGGACCTGCTGTTCGCGCGGCTGTTGCAGTACCGCGCGTACAAACAGATCGCCGATATCTTCAGTCACCGTCTCGATGAAGAGGCCCGGCGTTACCCCCGTACCGTCGGGCTCGAACCGCATCACGCCGAGCTGTTGCCCGAGGTCGTGATCAGCATCGGTGCCGAAGGGTTCGCGAAGCTCGCCGTGAAGGCGATGCAGCCGAAGGCGAAGCCGCAGGTGTACGTCGACCACATCCACGCGCCCCTGGTGAGCGTCCAGGAGCAGGCGGGGATCGTCGTGGCCCGGCTCAGGGAGCTTGGGGAGGCGACCTTCCGGCTCCTCGTCGAGGACACGGATGACACGCTGACCGTCGTGGCACGGTTCCTGGCGCTGCTGGAGCTGTACCGCGAGAAGGCCGTGGCGCTGGAGCAGGAGGCCGCCCTCGGGGAGTTGCTCGTGCGGTGGACCGGCGGGGAGGGAGACGACCGGCCGATGGTCACCGACGAGTTCGACCGGCCGCCCGAGCTGCCCAAGGAGGAGGAGAAGAAGGCGTGAGTGAGGAGACCATCGAGGGGCCGAGCGGGCTGCTGTCCGTCGCCGATCTCGAGCTCAAGCCCGCTCTGGAGGCCGTCCTCATGGTCGTGGACGAACCCGCCACCGAGGAGCACCTCGCGAAGATCCTGGAGCGGCCCCGGCGGCAGATCGGCAAGGCGCTGCGGGAGCTGGCCGACGACTACACCGTCCAGGGGCGGGGCTTCGAGCTGCGGTTCGTGGCCGGGGGCTGGCGGTTCTACACGAGGGGTGAGTACGCCCCCGCCGTGGAGCGGTTCGTGCTCGACGGGCAGCAGGCGAGACTCACCCAGGCCGCCCTGGAGACGCTGGCCGTGGTCGCGTACCGGCAGCCGGTCAGCCGTTCCCGGGTCTCGGCCGTGCGGGGCGTGAACTGTGACGGGGTCATGCGCACCCTGCTCCAGCGCGGGCTGATCGAGGAGGCGGGCACGGAACCCGAGACAGGTGCGATCCTGTACAGGACGACGAACTACTTCCTGGAGCGGATGGGCCTGCGCGGTCTGGACGAGCTCCCGGAGCTCGCGCCCTTCCTCCCGGAGGCGGAGGCGATCGAGGCCGAGACCCAGGAAGCCGTACCGTCGTTCGATCCGGACGCCCCGGACGCGGACGACGGGCCCACGACGACCATGACGAACACGACGACGACGGAACTTTGATGCGAAGCAGTGGTAGCGGTAAGAGCGGCGGGCACGGCGGGCGCGGTAACCACCGCGGTGCCGGCAACAACAGGGACGAGAAGCAGGGGCAGGGCCGCCCCCGCAAGCCCCGCCCCGAGGAGCGCCGCTACGACGTGGGCCCCGGCGCCACCCAGGACGGACCGAAGTCGGGGCGCGGCGGCGCCGCCCGCGGCGGTGCCAAGGGCGGCCCGAAGAAGCCCCAGCAGGGTCAGCAGCAGGGCGGCGGGCGCGGACGTACGGAGCCCGCGCGCTCCCGCGAGTACGAGGTGCGCGCCGAGGAGCGCAACCGCGAGCGGTACGCGGGCAAGAAGGACGTCAAGCTCCCCAAGACCTTCCCGGGTGCCGAGCAGGAGGGCGAGCGTCTGCAGAAGGTGCTCGCCCGGGCCGGATACGGTTCGCGGCGCAGCTGCGAGGACCTGATCGAGGAGGCGCGGGTCGAGGTCAACGGCGAGATCGTTCTCGAGCAGGGGATGCGCGTCGACCCGGAGAAGGACGAGATCAAGGTCGACGGCCTCACCGTGGCCACGCAGTCGTACCAGTTCTTCTCGCTGAACAAGCCCGTCGGTGTCGTCTCCTCGATGGAGGACCCGGAGGGGCGGCAGTGCCTCGGTGACTACGTCACCAACCGCGAGACCCGGCTCTTCCACGTGGGCCGCCTCGACGCCGAGACGGAGGGCGTCATCCTGCTCACCAACCACGGCGAGCTGGCGAACCGGCTGACCCACCCCCGGTACGGCGTGAAGAAGACGTACCTGGCGCACATCGTCGGCCCGATCCCGCGCGACCTCGGCAAGCGCCTGAAGGACGGCATCCAGCTGGAGGACGGGTACGCGCGCGCGGACCACTTCCGGGTCGTCGAGCAGACGGGCAAGAACTACCTCGTGGAGGTCACCCTGCACGAGGGCCGCAAGCACATCGTGCGCCGGATGCTCGCCGAGGTCGGTTTCCCGGTCGACAAGCTCGTGCGCACCGCTTTCGGGCCGATCACCCTCGGCGACCAGAAGTCGGGCTGGCTGCGCCGGCTGTCCAACACCGAGGTCGGCATGCTGATGAGTGAGGTCGACCTGTAGCTCTACGGCGCCTCCCGCGCGAGCCTCGCCGAGCGGCCGGACCGGATGTCTCCGGGCCGGCCGCTTCGTCGTGTCCCGCTTCTTTGCCTCGGCGTCGAGTTTCTTTGCCGCCAACGGGTTGTCGGCACCCTCCGTCATCTTTATAGTCGTAGTGACTATTGGTCATCGTGACCATTAAAGGTGGCCGTCCACAGGGGAGGCAGGGGGACCATGACCGCGCCCGTCGACCGCACGTCGAACGGCAACAGGCCCGAGGGCTACGACAAGTACGCCCACGAACCCTTCGCCGTCACCGTCGATCTCGCCGTCCTCACCGTCCGGGACGGCTCGCTCCAGGTGCTGCTCGTCGAACGCGGGCAGGAGCCGTACGCGGGCCACTGGGCGCTGCCCGGAGGGTTCGTGCTGCCGAACGAGTCCGCGGAGACGGCCGCCCGGCGCGAACTCGCCGAGGAGACCGGCCTGGAGGACGTCTCCGAACTCCACCTGGAGCAACTGCGGACGTACAGCGAACCCGACCGTGACCCGAGGATGCGGGTCGTCACCGTGGCGTTCGCCGCGCTGCTGCCGCACCCGCCCGAGCCGCACGGCGGGGGCGACGCGGCACAGGCCCGGTGGCTGCCGTACGACACCGCGGGACCGCTCGCCTTCGACCACGACCGGATCCTCGCCGACGCCCACGAACGTGTCGGCGCCAAGCTCGAGTACTCCTGTCTCGCCACCTCCTTCTGCCCGCCCGAGTTCACGCTCGGCGAGTTGCAGCAGGTCTACGAGACCGTGTGGGGCACCGCCCTCGACCGGCCCAACTTCCGGCGCAAGGTGCTGGCCACGCCGGGCTTCGTCGAGCCGGTCCCCGGCGCCGCGCGCCTCACCGGAGGCCGCGGCAAGCCCGCCGCGCTCTACCGCGCGGGCGAGGCCACCACCCTGCACCCGCCCCTGATGCGACCCACGCCCGAAGGACGGTCCTGATGACCATGACCCTGCTCGCCAAGCGCGCCGCCACCGGATCCCTGCTCGGCCTCGCCCTCGGCGACGCGCTCGGCTTCCCGACGGAGTTCAACGACGTCCCGTCGATCCTCGCCAAGTTCGGGCCGTGGCGGAAGATGGAGCTCCCGAAGCCCGCGATCGTCACGGACGACACCCAGATGACGCTGGCGCTGGGGCATGCGCTGCGCTCGGCCATGGACCGCGGGTCGCTCAGCCCCGAGACCCTGGAGCGGGCCGCCCGCGCCGAGTACGTCGCCTGGTCGCGCTCACCCGAGAACAACCGTGCCCCCGGCCGCACCTGCATGGTCGCCTGCGGCCTCCTCGCGGACGAGCGCCGGCCCTGGCAGGACGCCAGCCAGATCCACTCCAAGGGCTGCGGGGCCAACATGCGGGTCGCGCCGCTCGGGCTCATCCCCCGCGTGAGCGACGAACAGCGCGCGGGCGCCGCCCAGTTGCAGGCCGCGCTCACCCACGGACACCCCACGGCGCTCGCCGCCGCCGACCTCACCGCCCACGCGATCCTGCTCCTCGCCCAGGGCGCCGAACCACTGGGCCTGGTCGGCCAGTTGAGGTCGTACGCGTACGAGAACCGCAGCCACTACCACGCGCGCTGGCTCGGTGACCTCTGGCGCCACAGCCAGGACTCCTCGCCGGAGGACTTCATCGCCCGCGGCTGGGACGAGTGCCTGGACGCCCTCGACCGCCTCCAGCAGGCCCTGCGTGACCCGTCACCCGAGACCGACCCCTGCCTCGCCACGGGAGAGGGCTGGATCGCGGAAGAGGCGCTCGCCTCCGGCCTGTTGTGCTTCCTGCTCTTCGTCGACGAACCCGTCACGGCCCTGCGCCGCGCCGCCTGCACCTCCGGTGACTCGGACTCCATCGCCTGCCTCGCCGGCGCCTTCGCGGGCGCGTACCACGGTCCGGCGGCCTGGCCGACGGAATGGGCCGACCGCATCGAGTACCAGGGCGACCTCGTGTCGCTGGGGGCCCTCTGGGACGCTTGAGGGGTGATCGACACCCTCGACGACGTAGACCTCGAGCCCGTGGTCGCCGAACAGCCCGACCCCCTGCTGTTCGCGACCGTCTCCGGAGCGCACCTGTACGGCTTCCCCTCGCGCGACTCGGACGTCGACCTCAGGGGCGTCCATCTGCTGCCGACGGCGGAACTCGTCGGGTTGCGCGAGCCGGAGGAGACCCGGTCCCGGATGTGGGACCGGGACGGCGTCGAGATGGACCTGGTCACCCACGACCTGCGCAAGTTCGTCCGGTTGATGCTGCGCCGCAACGGCTACGTGCTGGAGCAGCTGCTCTCCCCGCTGGTCGTGCACACCACCGAGGCCCACCGTGAGCTGGCCGGCCTGGCTCCCGGGGTCCTCACCCGCCACCACGCCCACCACTACCGGGGCTTCGCTGTCACCCAGTGGCGGCTCTTCAAGAAGACCGGCGAACTCAAGCCGCTGCTCTACACGTTCCGCGTGCTGCTCACCGGGGTCCACCTGATGCGCAGCGGCGAGCTCCAGGCCCATCTGCCCACGCTCGTACAGGAGGTCGAGGCGCCCGCGTACGTGCCGGACCTCGTCGCCGCCAAGGCCGAGCAGGAGCACGGGGCGGCCGACGTCGACCACGCGCGCGTGGAGAGCGACGTGGAGCGGCTGCACGCCGCGCTGGACGAGGCCCAGGCCCTATCGGTGCTGCGGGACGCCCCCGCCGCCTACGACGCCCTGCACGACTTCGTCGTACGGGTCCGGCTGACGGGGGCCGAGGGCCTCGGTGCCCGCCAGGGCTGACGCGCGGCGGGTCCGTACGAGGAAGTCCTCCACGCGGGCCTGGTCCGGCTCCGGCGGGAGCGGGGAGCGGGCCGCGGCCTGTTCCGCCTCCGCCGCCAGCCGGGTCATCCGGGACTCCACCTCGGCCCAGGGCACCTCGCCGCGCTTGACCGCGAGGAGCGGCTCGCGCAGGTCGCCCACATCGACGGTGAGTTCGCCCGTGCGCAGGACGTCACGGCAACTCGTCAGGAGGCGCAGCAGGTGCATCGCGTGCTTCCAGCGCGGGGCACCGTACTTGCGGACGTCCGCTTCGAGCTTCTTGTGCTGGGCGAGGGCATAGCGCGCGAACGTGTCGTGGACCTGGCGGGACAGGAACGCGCCGCGCAGGGAGAGCAGTTCGCGGCCCGTGTCGTCGACGTGCTCCACGAGCGGGGAGTGCAGGCATTCCAGGATGTTCGGGTTGGCGCGGAGCGCGAGGGAGCAGAAGCGCTCCAGCTCCCAGCTGAACTGTTCCTCCGCCGGGCCCTCCACGTGCGTCGGCGGCTTCTCGAAGCGCCAGTACAGGGCGGTGGGGGCGAGGAAGACGCCCCGGCGGTCGGTGTCGCTGTCGTCCGTGGCCAGGCCGAAGGCGCGTGAGCCCATGACACAGGCGTAGATCGTGTGGTCGCGGACCAGGGCCTCGGGCTGCATGCCCGGGAGCGTACGGGGTGGATCACGTCTGGCGAATGGAGTTTCCCGTCACCGTGATCTGCTCGGCGGGCAGCGGCCGCGTCGCCGGACCGTTCTCCACCGCGCCGTCCGTGATGCTGAACTTGCTGCCGTGGCAGGCGCAGTTGATGGTCTTGTCCGAGACGCTCGCGACGATGCAGCCCTGGTGGGTGCAGACCGCGGAGAAGGCCTTGAAGTCGTCCTGCTCGGGCTGGGTGACCACGATCTTCTGGTCCTTGAAGATCTTGCCGCCGCCGACCGGGATGTCGTCGGTCTTCGCCAGCTCCCCGCCCGTCGTCCCGTCGGTCGCCGTCGGGGAGTCGCCGGTGGGGGACTCGGCGCTGTCGCCGCCGTTGTCGCCGTACTCGCCGCACCCCGCGAGCAGCGCCGCCGCGCCCGTCGCGCCCGCCGCCAGGACCGTGCGCCGCGTGGAACCCATCGTCATGTCGTCACCCCGAACGTGCGGAAGAACCAGAGGGCGGAGGTCAGCCAGACCACCGTGAGGGCGGCGAAGACGACGCCGCCGACCAGCGGCAGCAGCCAGCCCGGCAGCCGCTCCGTACGGAGCAGCAGCATCTTGGCACTGAAAACGCCGAAGAAGAAACAACCCAGGAGGGAGTGCAACAAAACGCGCGGTTCGTACGTCTGATAGCCCAACGCGTACAGACAGTGCACCGCGACCGGCACCGCCACCAGGAACGCCACCCGCCCCGACCAACGGTGCAGCACCCCCGCCCAGCTCGGTCCCGGCAGCCTGCCGTACACCATGAGCGCCGACACCAGCTGCACGAGCGCGAAGCCGAACGCCGCCGTCGCCAGCCACGACTTCACCGCGCCCGTGCTGCTGAATCCGGCGAGGTTGAAGGCCGTGCCCTCGGGGTCGTGCACCTTGCCGTAGACGCCGAGACCGACGGCGACCGCGCACGCGACCAGCGCCGGGGCGAGGTAGCGCACGGCGCGCGGACTGCCGTGGGCGGGCCGCGGGGACGGGAAGTCCTGGGTGGCGGCGTTCGGGTCGACGGTCATGCTCGGCTCCCTGGGTCGGGTCGGGAGAGCGGATGTCGTGAGGTCTGCGCGGGGCGCTCAGGGTGCTCAGGGCGCTCTGGGGCTTGCGCGGGGTGCTCTCAGAGGGTGCTCAGGGGTTCACCGGGCGGGCCGTGAGCCGCTCGCCGTCGATCGTCACGGCGCCGGTCCGGGGGTCGATCTCCGGTGCCGGCGAGGGTTTGCCGTCGCGCTTGAGGATGCCGACCTGGCGGCCGTCCTGCAGCACGATCCAGCCGCCGTCGACCTCCGCGTCGCGCACGGTCTCCGTCGCCCGGTACAGGCCCGACGGTTTGACCGCCTTGGCGGCGCTGAAGCCGTACTCCTGGTCGCCGATCTCGACCGTGCCGCGGATGCGGGTGTCCTTCAGCGTGCCGTTCAGCACGCCGCCGTTCCCGCCCGTCAGCTTCATGGAGTCGTCGTCCTCGACGTCGCCCTTCAGCCACGACTCCTTGTCGCGGCCGTCGCAGAAGTACGCGATGGCCTTCCCGTCGCGCAGGGACACGGCGACGGCCGAGGAGTCGTCGTCGGTACGGCCCGCGTAGTCGGCGTCGGGCGGTGGCGAGCCCGACGGGGCCGGTGGCGGAGTGCTCGTGGTGGGCGAGGACGGGGGCGAGGGCGTCGGGCTCGGCGACACCTTCGTGCCCGGCGAATCGCCCCCGCTCGCCGACGCGGGGCGCGTCCCTGTCGTCGCGTTGAGCGTCAGCAGGAACAGGCCCAGCAGGAGTCCTGCGAGAAGGGTGAGAAGTGGTCCGGAGCGCTTCATGCGTGCCTCCCCCCGAGGCGTGGCGCGAACAGCCTCCCCCATGCAAGCGGACGCGCGGGGGCGGCGTCCAGAGGCGCACGGGCGTAGTTCATCCCAAGTGGCGGGACAGTGACGTTCGCGTGACATTGTCATGATCTGCGGCCGTGCCCTCGAAGGGCACGCACCCCGCGATCCCCGTCCCGGCCGTCTCGGCAGGCGGGCGCCGCGCACCGGTGCGTTCCGGGCTGACTACGCTGGTGGGACGAGTCGTGTACGTACATCAGCGAGGAGCACAGTCGTGCCGGTACGAGCGGTCCGGGGCGCCGTCCAACTGGAGCGGGACGAGGCCGGACACATGGACGAGCAGGTCAGCGAGCTGCTCACCGCCATCCTGGAGCGGAACGGGCTCACCGGGGACGACCTGATCAGCATCTGGTTCACGGCGACGCCCGACCTGCACAGCGACTTCCCGGCGGCCGCCGCCCGCAAGCTCGGCATCGTCGACGTACCGCTGATCTGCGCGCAGGAACTGGACATCGAGGGCGCGATGCCCCGGGTCGTACGGGTCCTCGCGCACATCGAGTCCGACCGGCCGCGCGCGGAGATCGCGCACGTGTACCTCGGCACCGCGGCCGCGCTCCGCAAGGACATCGCCCAGTGAGAACCGCACTCGTCATCGGGACCGGGCTGATCGGCACCTCGGCGGCCCTGGCGCTCGCCCAGCGCGGTGTGACCGTCCACCTCACCGACCGCGATCCGGAGCAGGCCCGTACGGCCGCCGCGCTCGGCGCCGGCACGGACGAGGCGCCCGACGGGCCGGTGGACCTCGTGATCGTGGCCGCGCCGCCCGCGCACGTCGCCACGGCCCTTGCCGACGCCATGCGGCGCGGTCTCGGCCGCGGCTACCTCGACGTGGCCTCCGTCAAGGGCGGCCCGCGCCGCGAGCTGGAGGCCCTCGGCCTGGACCTCACGGGATACATCGGTACGCACCCCATGTCGGGCCGGGAGAAGTCCGGCCCCCTGGCGGCCACCGGCGACCTCTTCGAGGGCCGCCCCTGGGTACTCACGCCCACCCGGGACACCGACACCGAGGTCCTGAACCTCGCCCTGGAGCTGGTGTCGCACTGCCGTGCCGTGCCGGTGGTCATGGACGCCGACGCCCACGACCGCGCGGTCGCCCTGGTCTCCCACATGCCGCAACTGGTATCGAGCATGGTCGCCGCGCGACTGGAGCACGCCGAGGATTCGGCGGTACGGCTCTCCGGCGGGGGCATGCGTGACGTGACCCGCATCGCGGCTTCCGACCCCCGCATGTGGATCGACATCCTCTCCGCGAACCCCGGCCCGGTGGCCGACCTGCTCGGCGAGTTCGCCGCCGACCTCGACGAGACGGTCCAGGCCCTGCGCGCCCTCCAGTCCTCCGACGAGGCCAAGCGCCGCGAGGGCACCACCGGCATCGAGGACGTCCTCCGCCGCGGCAACGCCGGCCAGGTCAGGGTGCCCGGCAAACACGGGACCGCGCCGCGGGTCTACGAGGTCGTAGCGGTACTGATCGACGACCAGCCCGGCCAGCTGGCCCGCATCTTCGCCGACGCGGGCATGGCCGGCGTCAACATCGAGGACGTACGCATCGAGCACGCGACGGGGCAGCAGGCCGGTCTGGTCCAGCTGATGGTGGAGCCGAAGGCGGCGCCGGTGTTGACGGGGGCGTTGCGGGAGCGGGGCTGGGCGATTCGGCAGTAGTGCCGGGTGGCACG
>NZ_VJZC01000374.1 GCF_009377185.1 Streptomyces spongiae | reverse complement strand
GGGCGCGGGATGGGAGGCCGCGTCGGAGGCGGCCCTCTCCAGGTGGGCCAGAACGGTCTCCGCGGCCGCGCGGCGGAGGGCGAGGGCCGCGTCGTCCAGCGGGAGCGGCCACGCGTGGTCCGCGGCCGCCTCGTGCAGCGCGGGGTTCTCCTCGTCCTCCTCGGGTTCGTCGGCCCATGCCTCGATCTCGCCGTGTCCCGCGGCGCAGTGCTCGTACAGGGCGAGGAGGAAGTCGGACGGCCCGCGCGGGCGCTTCTGGGACGGGCCCCAATAGTGGCCGGAGCCGAGGAGCAGGGAGCGGGGGCGGGTGAACGTGACGTAGCCGAGGCGGAGTTCCTCGGTGTGCTGGTGGTCCTTCATGGCCTCGTGGAAGGCCTTCATGCCTCGGGAGTCCCAGGACTCGACGTCGGGCAGCGTGTCGGCATCGCCGCGCAGCCCGTGCGGGAGGACCTTGCTCTGGGCGGTCCACTTCTCGCGGCCCCGGTCGCTGGGGAAGGAACCGGTGACCAGGCCGGGGACCACGACGACGTCCCACTCCAGACCCTTGGACTTGTGCGCGGTGAGCACCTTGACGGTGTTCTCGCCGCCGGGGAGGGCGTTGTCGAGGCCCTTCTCGTACTGGACCGCGGTGCGCAGGAAGCCCAGGAAGGCCAGCAGGGTGGCCTGTGCCTCGTTGGCGGCGAAGGACGCGGCGATGTCGAGGAAGTTGGACAGCGTCTCGCGGCGGCGGGCGGCCAGCGCGTGCGGGGACGCGGAGAGCTCGACCTCCAGGCCGGTGACGGCGAGCACCCGGTGCAGGACGTCCATCAGGGGGTCGGAGAGTGAGCGGCGCAGGTCGCGCAGTTCGGCGGCGAGGCGGGCGAACCGGACGCGCGCGTCCGGCGAGAAGGGCAGCCCGTCGTCCTCACGCTCGGCCTCGAACGGCAGCTCCAGGAAAGTGTCGAGCGCGTCCGCGAGGGAGATCACCTCGGCCGGATCGACGCCTTCGACAGCCGCGGCGAGCCGCCTGTCGGGGTCGTCGTCCCCCACGCGCGCGTGGGGCACCAGGAGCCGGGCCCGCCGTCCCAGGAGGGCGAGGTCACGTGGCCCGATGCGCCAGCGCGGGCCGGTGAGCAGGCGGACCAGGGAGGCGTTGGCGCCGGGGTCCTGGAGGACCTCGCAGACGGCGACGAGATCGGCCACTTCGGGGAGGTGCAGCAGCCCAGAGAGGCCCACCACCTCCACGGGGATGTCACGGGCGACGAGGGCGGCCTGGATCTCCGCGAAGTCGGTCGCCGTGCGGCACAGGACCGCGATCTCACCGGGTTCCTTTCCGGTGCGTACGAGGTGGGCGATCGAGTCGGCGATCCAGTCGGTCTCCTCGGCGTGGGTGCGCAGCAGGGCGCAGCGGACCGTGCCGTCGCGTTCGGCGCCGGGGGCGGGGCGGAGGGCCTCCACGCCCGCGTGCATGGCGCGCAGGGGCTCCGCCAGGCCGTTGGCGAGGTCGAGGAGGCGGCCGCCGCTGCGGCGGTTCTCGCTGAGGGCCTGACGGGTCGCGGGGCGGCCGTCGGCGTGTGCGAAGTGCTCGGGGAAGTCGTCGAGGTTGGCCACGGAGGCGCCGCGCCAGCCGTAGATGGCCTGGCAGGGGTCGCCGACGGCGGTCACGGGGTGGCCGGTGCCACCGCCGAACAGCCCGGCGAGCAGGACGCGTTGCGCGACCGAGGTGTCCTGGTACTCGTCGAGCAGCACCACCCGGAACTCGTCCCGGAGGATGCGGCCCACTTCGGGGAGGCGGGCGAGCTGGGCCGACAGCGCGATCTGGTCGCCGAAGTCGAGGAGGTCGCGCTCGCGCTTGGCCGCCCGGTAACGCCCGACCAGTTCCGTTAGTTCTCGGCGGGCCGCGGCCGTATCGGGAACCTTGCGGAGGTCGGCGTTGGTGAGCTTGGCGCCCTCCAGGGTCCGCGACAGCTCGGCGTCGTACGCGCGCAGGTCCTCGGGGCGTACGAGGTGTTCGGCGAGTTCGGAGTCGAGGGCCAGGAGGTCGCTGACGAGGTCCGGGAAGGAGCGGGTGAGCGCCGGGTAGGGGCCGGGGGCCTCGCGGAGCACACGCGCGGCGAGTTGGTAGCGGGTGGCGTCGGCGAGGAGGCGGGAGGTGGGTTCCAGCCCGATGCGCAGGCCGTGGTCGGTCAGCAGGCGGCCCGCGAAGGAGTGGTAGGTGGAGATGACGGGTTCGCCCGGCGGGTTGTCGGGGTCGATGACGTCCGGGTCGGTGACGCCGGCCTTGACGAGTGCCTTCCGTACGCGCTCGGCGAGTTCACCTGCCGCCTTGTTGGTGAAGGTCAGGCCCAGCACCTGCTCGGGGGCGACCTGTCCGGTGCCGACGAGCCACACCACGCGGGCGGCCATCACCGTGGTCTTGCCGGAGCCGGCTCCGGCCACGATCACCTGCGGGGCGGGCGGCGCGGTGATGCAGGCCGTCTGCTCCGGGGTGAACGGGATGCCGAGGAGCTCCTTGAGCTGCTCGGGATCGGTGATACGGGCGGACATACAAGAGAGGCTAGCCGCGGCCACTGACAGTGGGTGACGGATCGTCCCGGGGGCGGGGAGAAGCGCTGGTCAGCCCATGTGGTGCCGTGCGTCACGAGCGTTACTCGACGACGTGACGTCCCTCCGGCCTGGCGCTGCACGACGCCCGGAACGCGCAGTGCGCGCAGTGCTGCCCCGTGGTCGGTGAGAACCGCTCGTCGAGGACCTTGCCCGCCGCGTTGGCCAGCAACTCGCCGACCCACTCCCCCTCCAGGGGCTGCTGGGCCTGCACCTTCGGCACGGCATCGCCACCGTCCTTCTTGGCCGCCCCCCGACGCAGTTGGACGAGCTCGGCGCCGCCCGGCTCCGGACGTACGCCGTCGAAGGCCTCGTCGACGGCGCCCTCGCTGACGGCGAGCTGGTAGACGGCGAGTTGCGGGTGGCGTGCCACCTCGGCGGCGGTCGGCGCCTGTTTGCCGGTCTTGAAGTCGACTACGTAGGCGCGGCCTTCACCGTCGGTCTCGACGCGGTCCATGGAGCCACGGATGCGCACCTCGTAGTCGCCGGCCTCCAGGGTCACGTCGAAGTCGTGCTCGCTGGCCACCGGAGTGCGTCCGGTGCGGTCCATGACGTGCCACTCCAGGAAGCGTTCGAGCGCCACGCGCGCGTGCTCTTTCTCCTGGGCCGACTTCCAGGGCGCGTCGAAGGCGAGCGCGTTCCACACGGAGTCGAGGCGCTCCATGAGGACGGCGAGGTCGGCGGGGGTGCGGCCGGAGGCGACCTCGTCGGCGAGGACATGGACGACGTTGCCGAAGCCCTGGGCCGCCGTCGCGGGCGCGTCGGCCTTCACCTCGCGCCCCAGGAACCACTGCAGGGCGCAGGTGTTGGCGAGCTGGTCGAGGGCGCTGCCGGAGAGCACGACGGGTTGGTCTCGGTTCCTCAGTGGGACCTTGCTCTCCGTGGGTTCGAACATGCCCCACCAGCGGTACGGGTGCGCCGAGGGCACCAGGGGACGGCCGTCCTCGTCGCCGAGCGCGGCGAGCCGGGCCAGTCGGCGGGCGGCTGCCTCCCTGAGCGCGTCCGAGACGCGCGGGTCGACGGTCGTGGCGCGCAGTTCGGCGACGAGTGCCGCGACGGACAGCGGGCGGCGGGGGCGGCCGGTGACGTCCTTGGGCTCGACGCCGAGTTCGGTGAGGAAACGGGAGGGCTGGTCCCCGTCGTCGGCGGGAGCCTTCACGGCGGTGGCGACGAGGCGTTCACGCGCGCGCGTGGCGGCCACGTAGAACAGACGCCGCTCCTCCGCCAGGAGCGCGCCCGGAGTGAGCGGTTCGGCGAGTCCGTCGCGTCCGATGCGGTCGGCCTCGAGGAGCGAACCGCGGCGGCGCAGGTCCGGCCACAGTCCCTCCTGGACACCCGCGACGACCACCAGGCGCCACTGAAGGCCCTTGGAGCGGTGCGCGGTCATCAGGCGTACGGCGTCGGGGCGTACGGCCCTCCTGGCGAGCGTGTCGGCGGCGATGTCCTCGGCCTCGATCTCTGCCAGGAAGTTCAGGGTGCCGTGCCCACCGGTGCGCTCCTCCGCGCGCGCCGCGGTCGCGAACAGCGCGCACACGGCGTCGAGGTCGCGGTCCGCGTTGCGCCCGGCCGCGCCGCCGCGTCGGGCGGCCCACTCCAGCCGCCTGGGCCATGGAGTGCCGTCCCACAGCTCCCACAGTGCCTCTTCGGCCGTGCCGCCGTCTGCGAGGCGCTTACGGGCCCGGCGCAGCAGTTCACCGAGGCGCTGGGCGCCTCGCGCGTACGTCGGGTCGTGCGCGACCAGGCGCTCCGGCTCGGCCAGCGCCCGCGCCAGCAGCTCGTCCGAGGGCGGGGGCAGGGCGTTGCCCGCGGCCCGTTCTTCCTCGCGCAGGGCGCGGCCGAGGCGCCGCAGGTCGGCGGTGTCCATGCCCGCCAGGGGGGAGACGAGGAGGTCGAGAGCCGTCTCGGTGCCGAGCCAGGGGACGGGCTGTGCGGAGTCCTCGGGGCCCGCGTGCTCGTCACGCTCTTCGGATTCTTCAGGCCCTCCCGGCTCCTCGGAGGCCGTCTCACCGGTCTCGCCGGCTTCCGCCCGCGCCACCGCCCGCAGCGCTGTCAGCAGGGGCGCGACGGCCGGTTCGTGCCGCAGTGGGAGGTCGTCTCCGTCGATCTCCAGAGGTACGCCCGCCGCGGTGAGCACCCGCCGGACCGACGGGATGGTGCGGGAGCCCGCCCGTACCAGGACCGCCATGTCGCTCCACGGGACACCGTCCTCCAGGTGGGCCCGGCGCAGGATGTCAGCGATGTTGTCCAACTCGGTCCCGGGCGTCGGGTACGTGTACACCTCGACCCGTCCCCCGTCCCGTACCGGCTTCAGCTCGCGGTGGGCCCGTACTTTCTCCGCCGGGAGGCGGGTCAGCGGCATGCGCTGGGTGAGCAGGCGCGTGGCGGTCAGCAGGGCGGCGCCCGAGCGGCGGGAGGTCCTGAGGACCTGCACCGGGGCCGGGCGGCCGTCCGCGCGCGGGAAGGCGACGGGGAAGTCCAGGATGCCGTTCACGTCGGCGCCCCGGAACGCGTAGATCGACTGGTCGGGGTCGCCGAAGGCGACGAGTGTGCGGCCCTCGCCCGCGAGTGCCGCGAGCAGCCGTACCTGTGCGGGGTCGGTGTCCTGGTACTCGTCCACGTAGACGGCGTCGTACCGCGCCGCGAGGCGCTGGGCCACTTCGGGGCGACGGGCCAGGAGCACGGCGCGGTGGACCAGTTCGGCGTAGTCCAGGACGCCCCGCAGGTCGAGGACGTCGAGGTACTCGGCGAGGAAGTCCGAGGCCGCGAGCCAGTCCGGGCGGCCCGTGCGGGCGGCGAAGTGCCGCAGGTCGGCGGAGCTCAGCCCCAGCTCGCGGCTGCGGGCCAGCACCGCGCGGACCTCGTCGGCGAAGCCGCGTGTGGTCAGGCAGGCGCGCAGCTCGTCGGGCCAGCGGACGTGCGCCAGGCCGAGGCGCTCCAGGTCGGGCTGGCCGGCCAGGAGCTCACGGACGGCCACGTCCTGTTCGGGACCGGAGAGCAGCCGCAGGGGCTCGACGAACAGGTCGCTGTCCTGGTGGGCGCGGACCAGGGCGTAGCAGAAGGAGTGGAACGTGGTCGCCTGGGGCACGTGCGCGGCCCCGATGCGCAGGGCCAGGCGGTCGCGCAGTTCCACCGCCGCTTTGCGGCTGAACGTCAGGACGAGCACTCGCTCGGGGTCCGCGCCGCCCGCGATCCGGGCCGCCACGGACTCGACGAGCGTGGTGGTCTTGCCCGTGCCCGGACCTGCGAGAACGAGCAGTGGGCCGGTCCCGTGGGCAACCACACCACGCTGGCCTGCGTCAAGACGAGGGGGGTCCAACCTCGCCGGCGGCGTACGCACCAGCCGGTAGGCGCCACGGCTCCCCTGTCGCACCTGAGGGTGCGGCAGGCGTGTGGTGGAGGAAGAGGAGCTCACGTGGTTCGCCGGTCCTGGAGGTCGTACTCGGGTTTCGCGTGGAGGGCGGTGGCCGCGGGGTGAGGGGGACACGCGGCGTCGACGCTACGCCGACACACAGTGCGGAAGCAGGGCTTCCTCTTGTTCCCTCCCGGCCCGCGTGGCACACGCGTCCCTCGTCCCACGAACGTACGCCATGCCACGGACGTGCCCCGCGTCCCCCGTACGAGCGACAGGTCACCGTTTCGCCCGCCCGATGCCCGAAGCCGGCAGACCGGAAGCTGTCGGACCGGAAGCTGTCAGATGTGATCCAGCGCTCGTTCGCCGCCGTCCCATCGCGCCCGTTTCATGTCGACCCGCGGCACATGTCCTTCGGAGGTACGGCTCGCCTGGCGCAGGGGCGTGCCCTCGGCGCGGTAGTGCCCCAGGGCGTCCAGCTCGTGGCCCGGGAGCAGCACGCCGTCCGCGCGTATGACCCGCCACCACGGAACAGCGCCCCCGTAGAGGGCCATCACGCGTCCCACCTGGCGGGGGCCGCCCTCCTCCAGCCACTCGGCGACGTCGCCGTACGTCATGACGCGCCCGGGCGGGATCATCTCGGCGACCTCAAGGACCCGCTCCGCGTACTCCGGCAGGGCATCCGCCGAAAGGCTCTCCTCGCTCATCCGCCCCATCCTGCCCGACCGCACCGACAATGGGACGTGGTGGCGACCGCGCGTACTCCTCGCCCTCGCGCCGCGCTTCGGGCAGACTGTGCGCCCCCGTATTGCACCCTGATGCCCGCGCGCGTCGACGGGGCATGCCACCATCGTGCGGGCGGTGACCGGTGATACGAGATCAAGAAGAGACCATGAGGCAGCAGAGCGTGCACCCAGAAGACGCTGCGGGCACCTCTGACGCGTCGTCGCGTCCGGACACCCCCGACGAGGACGGCGCGACCGACACGTCGCCCGCCCGCGAGACGACCGGCAAAGCGCCCTCCCCGAAGGCGAAAGAGCCCTCCCCGAAGGCATCCGAAAACGAGAAGCAGCAGGTCGAGCGGGACACGGAGGCCACGGACGAGGCGTACGCCGACGAGGTGGAGGGCGACGAACCGCTGCTCCCCGCGCGTGTGCACCGCCCGTCCGACCTGATGAGGCTCTCGGTGGGCCTGCTCGCGATCGTGGTGCTGCTGGCGATCGCCGCGTTCGCGCACGGCACCACGTCCGGGCTCGAACAGGACATCAACAAGGGCACCGGACAGGCACCCGATCTGCTGATCAAGATCGCGGGGCTGGCGTCGAGCATCGCGATCCTCCTGGTGCCGGTCGCCTTCGCGATCGAGCGACTGATCAAGCGGGACGGCCTGCGCATCGCCGACGGCGTGCTCGCGGCGGTCCTCGCGCACGGAGTGACACTCGCCACCGACCTGTGGGTCGCCAGAGCGGCCCCGGACTCGATCCAGGAAGCGCTCACCCAGCCCTCGCCCGGCGACATCACCGCCCTCACAGACCCGGTGCACGGCTATCTCGCACCCGTCATCGCGTATATGACGGCCGTGGGCATGTCACGCAGACCGCGCTGGCGCGCGGTGCTGTGGATCGTGCTGCTGCTCGACGCGTTCTCCATGCTGGTCACCGGGTACACGACACCGTTCTCGATCATCCTGACGGTGCTGATCGGCTGGACCGTGGCCTACGGGACGCTGTACGCGGTCGGCTCGCCGAACGTGCGCCCCACCGGGCGGACCCTGATGGCCGGCCTGCGGCGCGTCGGTTTCAAACCCGTGAGCGCGAGCCGCGAGGAGGTCCAGGACACGGCCGAGAGCGGCGACCGGGGCCGCAGGTACTTCGTGACGCTGGAGGACGGCCCGCCGCTGGACGTCACCGTGGTCGACCGGGAGCAGCAGGCACAGGGGTTCTTCTACCGCGCCTGGCGCAACCTGACGCTGCGCGGCCTCGCCACGCGACGCAGCCTCCAGTCCCTGCGCCAGGCCCTGGAACAGGAGGCCCTGCTCGCCTACGCGGCCATCGCGGCCGGCGCCAACGCACCCAAGCTGATCGCGACCTCGGAACTCGGTCCGGACGCCGTGATGCTCGTCTACGAACACACGGGCGGGCGCACCCTCGACTCCCTGGCGGACGAGGAGATCACCGACGAACTGCTGCACGACACCTGGGACCAGGTGAAGGCACTGCAGTCGCGGCGCATCGCGCACCGCATGCTCGTGGGTGACGCGATCCTGGTGGATCGTTCCGGCACGGTGATCCTCACCGATCTGCGCGTCGGCGAGATCGCGGCCGGTGACCTGCTGCTGCGCATGGACGTGTCCCAGTTGCTGACGACGCTCGGCCTGCGGGTGGGCGCCGAGCGCGCGGTGAGCTCCGCCGTGAGTGTGCTGGGCCCCGACGCGGTGGCCGACTGCCTGCCGTTGCTGCAGCCCATCGCGCTGTCGCGTTCCACGCGCGCGACGCTGCGCCGGCTGGCCCGGGAGCGGTCGGAGCGCGAGCGTGAGGCGGTCCTGGAGGCTTCCCAGCACGCCAAGCAGGCCCGCGCGGAGGAGGCGGCCGAGTCCGAGGCACCCGTCGCCGAGAAGCCCGACAAGAAGGCCGTACGCGCCGAGCAGCGGGCCGAGAAACGCGCGATCGACGAGGCCATCGAGGAGGCGCGTGAGGAGGACCTGCTCACGCAGATCCGCCACCAGGTGCTGCTGATCAGGCCGCAGGCCCCGGTCGAACCGGCCCGCCTGGAGCGGATCAGGCCACGCACACTGATCAGCTTCATCGCCGGCGCGATCGGCGCCTACTTCCTGCTGTCGCAACTCGCCCACATCGAGTTCGGGCCGCTCATCGAGAACGCCGAATGGGGCTGGGTGGCCGCGGCCGTCGCGTTCTCCGCGCTGAGCTACGTCGCGGCGGCGATGGCCCTGCTGGGCTTCGTGCCCGAGCGGGTGCCGTTCCTGCGGACCATCGCGGCGCAGGTCGCCGGGTCCTTCGTGAAGATCGTGGCGCCCGCGGCGGTGGGCGGCGTCGCCCTCAACGCACGGTTCCTGCAGCGCTCGGGGGTGCGCCCCGGGCTCGCGGTGGCGAGCGTCGGCGCCTCGCAGCTGTTCGGACTGGGCTGCCACATCCTGATGCTGCTGTCCTTCGGCTATCTGACGGGTACCGAGAAGACACCCTCCCTGTCGCCGTCCCGCACGGTCATCGCGGGCCTGCTGACGGTCGCGGTCCTCGTGCTCGTGGTGACGTCGGTGCCGTTCCTGCGCAAGTTCGTCGTCACGCGCGTGAGGTCGCTGTTCGCGGGTGTCGTGCCGCGCATGCTCGACGTCCTGCAACGGCCGCAGAAGCTGATCACGGGCATCGGCGGCATGCTGCTGCTCACCGCCTGCTTCGTGATGTGCCTGGACGCGTCGATCCGGGCGTTCGGCAGCGAGGACATGCCCTCCTTGAGCATCGCCAGCGTGGCGGTCGTCTTCCTGGCAGGCAACGCGCTCGGCTCCGCGGCACCGACCCCGGGCGGTGTGGGCGCGGTCGAGGCCACCCTCACCGTCGGTCTGATCGCGGTCGGGCTCCCCAAGGAGGTCGCCGCGCCCGCGGTGCTCCTGTACCGGCTGCTCACACTGTGGCTGCCCGTGCTGCCGGGCTGGCTGGCGTTCAACCATCTGACACGCAAGGGCGCGTTGTAGACACGTACGACCAACGGGTCGGCGTACGCGGTCACGCGCGCGTACGCGAAAACGCGGCGCACGCGCGCGTGACCGTGGGAAAACGGGCCTCACCCGCCCGGCC
>NZ_VJZC01000373.1 GCF_009377185.1 Streptomyces spongiae | reverse complement strand
CTGCCCCACCCCCCGAAGGTGATCACCCTGACCACCTTCGACCTCGACGAATACGTCTACGACGCCCTCGCCGCCGGAGCCGACGGGTTCCTGCTCAAGGACACCGACCCCGCCGAAATACTGCGCGCCGTCCACCTGGTGGCCGCTGGCTCGGCCATGCTCCACCCCACCGCGGCCCGCCGCCTCATCGACCGCTACCACGCCACCAACCAGCCCCGGGCCACCGCGGCCCAGGCCCGGTTGGAGCGGCTCACCCCCCGCGAACGCGAGGTACTCGCCCTGCTCGCCCAGGGCGACACCAACGCGGACATCGCCACCCGTCTCGCCATGCGCGAGAGCACCGTCAAGGCCCACGTGAGCCGCATCCTGACCGCGCTGGAGGTCACCAACCGCGTCCAAGCCGCCATCGTGGCCCGCGACGCAGGCCTCACCACCTGACCCGAGCATTTTGTTACTGCCAGATCGGCATCATTGCCGCCGGGAGCCGGCCGATCCGTGCGGCAGGATCTCCTGGATGCGGGCGAGGTCCTCGGAGGTGAGCGTGACCTGCGCGGCGGCCACGTTCTCCTCCAGACGCCGGGGGCTGCGGGTGCCCGGGATGGGCACGATGTCGTCGCCCTGTGCGAGCAGCCAGGCCAGCGCCAGCTGGGTGACCGCTATGCCCTTACTCCGCGCCAGTGTGGTCAGCTCGCTGACCGCGGCGAGGTTCTTCTCGTAGTTGCCGGGCTGCCAGCGGTCGTCCTTGCCGCGCATGTCATAGGTGGAGTATTCGTCGGCCGGCTTGACGGCGCCGGTGAGGAAGCCGCGGCCCAGCGGAGAATAGGGAACGAAGCCGATGCCCAGTTCCCGGACGACGGGCAGGACGTCGGCCTCTACGGCTCGCTCGAACACCGAGTACTCGGTCTGGAGCACAGAGACCGGGTGGACGGCGTGGGCGCGGCGGATGGTTTCGGGGCCGGCCTCGCTCAGGCCGAAGTAGCGGACCTTGCCTTCGGCGATCAGCTCGCCGACCGTACCCGCCACGTCCTCGATGGGGACGTCCGGGTCGACGCGGTGCTGGTACAGCACGTCGATGTGGTCGGTGCCCAGGTGGCGCAGGCTGTTCTCGGCGACCTCGCGGATGTGCTCGGGGCGGCTGTCCAGGGCGGCTCCGAACCTGGTCGGATCGGAGAGGTCGAAACCGAACTTGGTCGCGATCAGGATGTCGTCGCGGAAGGTCTTCACGGCGCGCCCGAGGAGTTGCTCGTTGCTGCCGGTGCCCAGGCCGTACAGCTCTGCCGTGTCGAAGAGAGTGACCCCGAGTTCGTGGGCCCGGCTGATGGTGGCGATGCTGCTCTGGTCGTCCGAAGCCCCGTAGGCCATCGTCATGCCCATCGTGCCCAGACCGATCGTCCCGGCCTTGAGGCCCTGGCCGCCGAGGGTACGCTGGGGGAGGTCGATGAGGTAGTCGGCGACGGTCACGGCCGGTACTGGTTCTTGTCCAGGAGGATGTCGATGTCCAGGGCTCCGTCGGTCACCAGCTGTCGGGCGTCTTCGAGTGCGCGCAGGCGCCGGTAGCGGGCGGTGACCTCGCGCAGGGCGGTGTTGATGGTGTCGCGCTTGGGCCCACATCGGCCCACGTACCTTGATGTCCGACGGGTGGGTTCGTTCCGGGCAGGCGACGGTGGCTTGAAGACCTCCTGCTCCGACCACCGTGACGAACGGGCGTGAGCTTTTCGAGATCTGCGGGACGCGGCTGATCGCGACGGAAACACATCTCCTCGTCGGAGGGCACGACCTGTCCAGTCCCGCAGTCGCACGCCCGCCGGTCGGGCGCATCGGCCGGGCTGCTCTCGGGCTGGTCAACTCGTCGGCTTCGTTGTCGCTTGACCGAACCGAGTGCGGTGATCACGGATCTCGTCGTGATGGGTCGAGGCCCAGTCGATCAGGGAACCGACGATGTCGAGGAGGCTGATGCCGAGGGGCGTGAGGGCGTACTCGACACGTGGTGGCACCTCGGCGTACGCGGTTCGGGTGATCAGGCCGTCCTGAACGAGCTGCCGCAGTGTGAGGGTGAGCATGCGCTGGGAAATACCCGGAACGGTGTTCTGCAGATCGGAGTAGCGACGCACCCCGTGCTGCAGAGTGGCGATCACGAGCAGAGTCCACTTGTCGCCGACACGGTCGAGGATCTCGCGGACGAAGTCGGACTGCCCTGCCGGAATGCGAGCACACGGCCCCACCGGCGTCGTGTTCGCGGCTGCTCCAGCGGTGTCCATGACGCACACGTCCTTCCGATACGGACACGAGTGTGCCTTTTGTAGAGGCTCCCATACTGGCGCATGATGGCGCTGCGCACAAATGATAAGAATCGGAGGCGCCCTCATGCCCTATCTCCTGCACATCGACTCCTCCTCTCTGGGCACCGACTCGGTGTCCCGGCAGGTCGCCGAGTCTTTTCGGGATTCCTGGCGGGGCCCGGTCATCCACCGTGACCTCGGAGCCGCACCGGTGCCTCACCTCACCGCCGCCGGCATCGCTTCGCGCAGTGCGGACAAGGCCGCGCGCACTCCGGAGCAGGCCGCCGCCGCGGCGATCCAGGATGAACTGATCGAGGAGTTCCTCGGCGCGAGCACCTACCTGTTCACGGTGCCGATGTACAACTACTCGATACCCTCGGTGTTCAAGGCGTGGCTGGACCAGATCATGGTGGTGGGCGCAACGATGGCCCTCCCCGACGGTCCTCCGGCCGCCGGGCGCCCGGCCTTGGTGATATCCGCCCGTGGCGGCGGCTACGGCCCCGGCACCCCCAACCACGGCATGGACCATGTGGTCCCCACCCTGGAAACCGTCCTGGCGCACCCGCAGACGCTGGGCCTCGACGTGAGCGTCCTGACCCCCGAGCTCACCCTCGCCCCCGTCGTCCCCTACATGTCCGAACTCATACCGCTGCACGAGGCGTCCCTGGCGGACTCCCATGAGCAGGCCCGCAAGCTGGCCGAAGCTTTCCAGACCGCGTCGTAGAGTCCGGAACAGGCGCCCTTCGCCGCACACGCCCCGGCGGGGTCGTACTCGCCACCATCCCCAGTGCCGAGTTCCCCCGGCCCGTCCTGCCTCCTCTTTCGATGCACGGCTACGGAACCACGGCGCCGCCGGCTCGCCGATCCGCCGGGTGACCGTACGTCACCGCCCAGCCACCCCGCCGCGGCCGTCTCCGTGCCCGCACCTTTCGGGAAAGACCCCGCACAGGAATGAGGCTTCCATGTCCCCTTCCACGTCGTCCGAGCCATCGACGCCGGCCACCGACCACCCTCTGATCATCGAGCTGTGGACCGATCTGGGCTGCCCCTGGTGCTATATCGGCAAGCATCGACTCGAACAAGCAATCGCCGCCGCGGCTCCGGTCAGCCAGGTGCAGCTCACCCTCCGGTCCTTCGAGCTGGACCCGGACATGTCCGCAACAGCGGTGCCGATCCCGGAAGTGTTCGTCGCCAAGCACGGAGGTACGACCGAGCAAGCCCGCCGGATGGAAGCGCAGATGGCCGAACTGGCCCAGGCCGAGGGCCTGCCGTACAGCGTGGACCGCCCTGCCGCGAACACCTTCGACGTCCACCGGGTACTGCATCTCGCCCGCGCTCATGGCGTGGCCGCAGCGCTGTTCTCGACGCTTCAGCGCGGCTACTTCGCCGGCGAACTCAACCCGTTCGACAAGGACGAACTGGTCCGGGTCGCCGCTGAGGCCGGAGTTCCGGCCGAGGAGACCCGCGCGACGTTGTCCGGGGACACCTACGCACAGGCCGTCCGCGACGAGCGGGCCGCGGGCCTGGCACTCGGCATCCAGGGCGTGCCGTTCGCGGTCTTCAACGGCACGCACGCCGTCGCCGGCGCCACGAGTTTCGAGGGATACACAACCGCCATCGCGCAGGCCCTCGGAGTACCCGCATGACTGCTCCCACCACACAGCCTACCGAGCCCGCCGACGACGACACCCTCGTCACGACCGGCGACGGCGACTCCCACGACACGCCTCCCCCCACCCTCACACTCATCAGCGCCCCGGACGGCGCGCTCTGCGACACCCAAGGCCACTGCACCGAGTGACGAAGGAACGTGACGTTGTCCAGTACCGATAAGCCCTTGCTCCTGCGCCCCGCCGACCCGACGAGCTGTTCCGAGACGTCATCCGAGTGCTCCAGCAATCCAACGCCGTCTAGGGATTCCTCGACATCTGGCTGGACCGCCTGACCGACGGGACCACGGCCGACAGCTGGGAGGGCACACCCTCCAACCCCGAGGGCCCCTACTACGTCCCCGGAGCACCACTGCTGAAGCCCGTCGGACCCGGCGCCTCCTACGTCCTGCCCATGCGCTCCGACGAGCCCGGTACTCCGCTGATCGTCAGCGGACAGGTGCGCGCCCTGGACGGCCAGCCCCTGGCCATGGCAGAACTCGACACCTGGCAGTGCGCCGACACGGGCGTCTACTCGATGCTCGGCATGGACGACCAGCCCGACTGGAATCTCCGCGGCAGGTTCCACACCGACGAAGAAGGCCGCTTCGAGTTCCGCACCATCAAGCCGGTCCCCTACATGCCCGCCGACATCCCGCAGAGCATCCTCGACTTCTACGACGCCCTCGGCAAAGCCCACTTCCGACCGCGCCACATCCACCTCAAGGTGCGTCACGAGGACATCGCCGCCAGCGGCCAGTTCATGACCCAGCTGTACTTCCAGGGCGACCCCTACCTTGAGGCCGACCCCGGTCAGAACGCCCACACCCGGCTGGCCATGCCCACCCGCATCCACCATGAACCGGCGGGAGCTGAAAGCCGGAGGGCTGCAGAGCCACGCCTTCTTTCAGGCCGCCCATTTCAACCTCACCATCGCCACCGCGACAGCCGTCCAGGAGCAGCCGGCCGACTGAGGCTTTCCCCCAGGCTGGACGGTCTCACCGCCGTGCAACACACTTCGAACTCGAGGCGTGAGGACTCTGGGCGATTTCAGGGGCACCGAAGTCGTTGAGACCGACGCGGAAGGAGCCCGCGGGGAACGCCGCTTCGGCGGGGCGGTCGGCAGGCTCCTCGCAGGGCACGGGCGTGTTGAGCGGTGTGGGACCGGTCAGGGTATTCACCGGCCCGTTTCCGACCACCGAGAAGCGGAAGCTGGTTGGGCTTGTCCTTCCAGGACGCGTTCTGGACGCAGGTTGGACACAAGGATCGGAAAAGACTGACAAGGGCTGAGAAGGGGTGAGGTGCCAAACCTCTTCTGAGCTGGGAGAACGGCCAAGATTGGCATTGATCGACAAGGGCCGCCAAGATCCTCAAAGGACTCATGATCCGTCGGCCGTGGGTTCGAGTCCCACCCGCCCCACCAAGTAGGTCTGTGACCTGCGGAAACGTCTCAGCAGGGGTGCGGATTCGGGGGGACTCGTGTAGCCGCCCGAGCGGTCCGATGGCGCCTGTCGGCCGATCAGGGCGCCACCGCTCGGCCCGTCTGCGGGGAGATCGTGCCGGCGCACAGGCCGCGGGCGGTCAGCCCCTGCGCGATGCGGGGGATCGCGGCGAGCGAGTTGGCGGCCCAGTCGTGCATGAGGATGATCTGACCGTTGGTGAGCCGCCCGGCGGCCTGCACGATCGCGTCCGTACTGGCGCCGTTCCAGTCCTGCGAGTCCACGTTCCAGAGGATCTCGGTCAGGCCGTACTTGGCCTCCACCGCCTTGACCGTCGAACTGGTCTCGCCGTACGGCGGCCGGAACAGTTTCGGCGTGCCGCCGCCCGCGGCCGCGATGGCCTGTTGGGTTCGGGAGATCTCCGAGTCGATCTGCGACTGGCCGAGCTGGGTCAGATGCGGGTGCGTGTAGCTGTGGTTGCCGACCCACATGCCGGCCGCGAGCTGCGCCTTGACCTGGGCCGGGTAAGCCGCGGCGTACCGCCCCTCGTTGAACATGGTCGCCCGCAGCCCGTGCCGCTGCAGCGCGCCCAGCAGGGCGGGCGTGTTCCCGGAGGGGCCGTCGTCGAAGGTGAGTCCGACGTATCCGTTGCAGGCGGCGGCCTGCGCCGGGGTGGCGTGGACGGTGAAGGTACTGGTGGCAGCCAGGGCCAGCGCGGCCAGGGCCGTCGTCATGAGGCGTGCGGTCGGACGCGGTCGGGCGGTGCTCATGCCGACACCGTGATGTTGGAGCTCCCGCTGCTCTGGTAGCCCTCGGTCGCGAGGATCATGTAGTACTTGAAGCTGCCGAGCGTCATCCCTGCGCGGGCCCAGGCGTCGAAGTGGGTGCCGGTGGTGATGGTGCCGCCCGTCCGCTTCGACTGCCGCACGCTCCAGTACTGGTTGAAGGTCCTGGTGCCCTCGACGGAGGGCGCGTTGTACCGCGTCGTCTGGTAGATGTCGTACGTGCCGCCGTCGCTGCTGACAGTGCCCTTGTATGTGCCCGTTGGTCGGTAGGTGCCCCAGTTGTCGACGATGTAGTACTCGACGAGCGGGTTCGACGTCCACCCGTAGAGGCACAGGTAGCCGTTGCCGGAGGGATTGAAGGTGCCCGAGTACCTCACGGTCCTGCGTGAGCCGTTGCTCCAGCCCTTGCCGGCGACGAAGTTCCCGGTGTTTCTCCAGCTCGTGCTGTAGTTGCCGCCGGAGTCCAGGGTCATGGAGACCGTGCCCTGCGAGTCGGTCCAGAACGAGTAGTAGAAGCCGTTGTTGGTGCCGGTCTGGTTCGTGGTGATGACGGTGGCGGCGCGGGCGGTGCCGGGCAGGGCCAGCGCCGACGCGGCGCCCAGCAGCATGGCGCAGGCGGTCCTGCGGGTCGTCGGGTGTGCGGGTAAGGGGGTCATGCGAGGGCTCCTTCCTCCCCTTCCTCTTCTGAGGTCGGGATGTGGGTCGCAGTGTTGGCCTGCTCCCCTCAAGTGTCAATAGTTGCGGTATCTGTTACGAAATGTTTCGAAGGCTTTGAGCACTTAATCAAGGGTTTTTGGACTCCGGTGCACGGGGTGTTTGGAAGAAATTCTCAGCGCGTGGACTTCGAATGTTTCGAAGGTCGCTTGAAGGCCGCGCAGTCGTACGGTCTCAGCGGTTGCGGTCGGCCCGACAGGAGCCGGGCGGGGTCCAGGGCAGCCCACCGGGAGGCCGAGTTGGCGCCGTCGATGAAGCTGCGGCGGGAGGCCCTGATGCGGGATTTCGCGCGAAGGATGCGGAGGGGTTGTGTGGGCGGGTGGTCCGCATTTGTGAACCGCGCCACACTTCGGGAAACGCCCTATCGAAACGTTTGAGTTTCGCTGTACGGGTATCTACGTTAGGTGTACGAAACGGTTTCGGACTGATAAGTGTGGTCCGATTCGAGCAACCGAGCCCCATGAGGGAGCGCCATCGTGGAAGTCATCCCGGCCCCCACAGCCCAGGCCGGGCCGCCCGGCAACACCCAGGCCCCATCGAAGCACCGATGGTGGGCGCTGGCCGTGATCGGCCTCGCCCAGCTCATGGTCGTGCTCGATGCCACCATCGTGAACATCGCGCTGCCGTCCGCCCAGCAGGACCTGGGCTTCGACAACAACGACCGGCAGTGGATCGTCACTGCCTACTCCCTGGCCTTCGGCAGCCTGCTGTTGCTCGGCGGCCGGCTCGCCGACCTCTTCGGCCGCAAGACGACCTTCATCGTCGGCCTCGTCGGCTTCGCCGCCGCCTCCGCGCTCGGCGGCGCGGCGAACGGCTTCACCATGCTGGTCGTCGCGCGCGCGGTGCAAGGCCTGTTCGGCGCGCTGCTCGCGCCGGCCGCGCTCTCCCTGCTGACCACGACGTTCACCGAGGCCAAGGAGCGCGCCAGGGCGTTCGGCATATTCGGCGCCATCGCCGGCTCCGGCGCGGCCGTCGGCCTGGTCCTCGGCGGTCTGCTCACCGAGTACCTGGACTGGCGCTGGACGCTGTACGTCAACGACGTGATCGCGCTTCCGGCGCTGATCGGCGCGATCTTCTTCATCGGCCGCTCCGTCCCCGCCGAGCGTCCGAAGCTGGACGTCCTCGGTGTCGTGCTGGCCTCCGGCGGCCTGTTCGGCATCGTCTACGGCTTCGCCAACGCGGAGACGCACGACTGGGACAACTGGATGACCTGGGGGTTCCTGGCCGCGGGCGCCGTCCTGCTGGCGGTGTTCTTCCTCTGGCAGACCCGTGCCAAGCACCCCGTGCTGCCGCTGCGCGTCCTGGCCGACCGGGATCGCGCCGGCGCCCTGTCCGCCATGCTCATCTCGTCGGTCGGGATGTTCGGCGTCTTCCTCTTCCTCACCTACTACCTGCAGTCGACGCTGGGCTACTCCCCGGTGAAGAACGGCGTGGCCTTCCTGCCGATGGTGGGCGCGCTGATGGTGGCGGCGCAGCTGGCGACCACATGGCTGGTGCCGAAGCTCGGCCCCAAGATCGTCGTGCCCGTCGGCATGCTGCTGTCCGTGGGCGGCATGGTCTGGCTGACCCGCCTCGGCCTGGACAGCAGCTACGCGGCGCATGTGCTGCCCCCGCTGCTGCTGCTCGGCGTGGGGCTCGGCCTGACGATGCCCGTCGCGATGAGCTACGCCACCCTGGGGGTGGAGGCACAGGATCAAGGTGTGGCGTCGGCGGCCGTCAACACCACCCAGCAGGTGGGCGGTTCGATCGGCACCGCGCTGCTGAACACCCTGGCCGCCAGCGCCGCCACCGACTACGCGAAGGACCACATGTCCGATCCGCTGGTCAAGGCGAATGCCGCCCTGCACAGCTACGAGGTCGCCTACTGGTGGTCGGCCGGCTTCTTCGCCTTCGCCCTGATCGTCACGGTGCTGCTGTTCCGCGGGAAGAAGAAGGCGAACGCGCCCGCGGAGGTGGCGGAGGAAACCGAGGCACAGGTCGCGGCCACGGCCGATGCTCCGACCATGGCCGATGCCGCGGCCATGGCTGAGGTCCCGGCTACGGTTGAGGCCGCGGCCACGCCCGTGCTCGTCGGCGCCCCCGATGCGGGCCCGAGCGGTGCGGCCGTCATCCGTGGGCAGATTCGGGACGGCGCCGGCGCACCCGTACCCCGTACCGCGGTCACCCTGCTGGACAGTTCGGGGCGCCAGCTGGCCCGCGCCACCTCCGGTGCGGACGGCTCGTACGCGGTGGAGACAGTCGAGCACGGCAGCCTCGTCCTCATCGGTTCGGCGTCCGGTTACCAGCCGCAGGTGGTGACGCTGACGCTGAACGGCGCATCCGTCTCCCACGACCTCGTGATCCTGCCCAGCCCGGGCGGTCTGGTCGGCACGGTGCGCGGCGGGACCGCCGAGGCGCTGCCCGGCGCGCTGGTGGTGGCCACCTTCCAGCGCGGTGATGTGGCAGCCTCCGTCACCACCGGCATGGACGGCGGCTACCGGATCGTCGACCTGGTGCCCGGCGACTACACGCTCAGCGTCAGCGCGCCCGGCCACCGCCCGGCCGCCGTGCCGGTCACCGTCTCCGCCGAGATCACCCGCTCCGACATCCGGCTCTCCGTCGCGGCGACCCTGCGGGGCACGGTGCAGACCCAGGACGGACGTGCGCTGGACGACGCCAGGGTCACGCTGATCGACGCCGCCGGCAACGTCGTCGGGACGCGCAGCACGAGCATCGACGGGAGCTACGCCTTCACCGACCTCTCCAGCGAGCAGTACACCGTGATAGCCAGCGGCTACCCGCCGGTGGCCACGCAGGTCACGCTGAACGGCACCCAGGAGGGGGTCGACATCCAGCTGGGCCACAAGGAAGTCCAGTAGTGCTTCGTTACGTCGGGTGAACTCACCTGGTGCTGACAG
>NZ_VJZC01000372.1 GCF_009377185.1 Streptomyces spongiae | reverse complement strand
GCCCCCACACCACCCACCTGTCCGGCAGGCGAGACACAGCCGTCCGCACAGCAGATGCGGCCGCCGCCGGCCCCGCGCGGACCCCCGGCGCAGACCGCCCGCACGGGCCACCTTTCCCACATCCCGGACGATCGCATCTCAATATGCGACACACCGGTGACATGCCCGCCTGTCCGTCCCTACGATCGAGCGCATGAAGCAGCGACAGGCGGACCTCACGAAGCGGCGGGCAGTAGACCTGTGCCGCGTCGCCGCCATGCTCTGTCGCGCTGTCTGACCGGGAGTGTCGCCTCCCGATTCCCCGGCCCTTCGATTTGACTCAGGGCCACCCGTGCGCCGCGCAGGCCGACCGGATCCATGGACTCCATGGCCCCGCCGCGTGCCCGCACCGAAGTCTCTACGCACAGCCCCGCCGCAACTGCCCCGGAGGAGAAAGAGCATGAGCCGCAGCGACGTCCTGGTCGACGCCGACTGGGTCCAGGAGCACCTGGACGACCCGACGATCGCCCTCGTCGAGGTCGACGAGGACACGTCCGCGTACGAGAAGAACCACATCAAGAACGCCATCCGGATCGACTGGACCCAGGACCTCCAGGACCCGGTACGCCGTGACTTCATCGACCAGGAGGGCTTCGAGAAGCTCCTGTCGGAGAAGGGCATCGCCAACGACACCCAGGTGATCCTCTACGGCGGCAACAACAACTGGTTCGCCTCGTACGCCTACTGGTACTTCAAGCTGTACGGCCACGAGAACGTCAGGCTCCTCGACGGCGGCCGCAAGAAGTGGGAGCTCGACGCCCGCGAGCTGGTCGACGGTTCCGAGGTGCCCGAGCGCGCGAAGACCGAGTACAAGGCCAAGCCGCAGGACACCTCGATCCGAGCCTTCCGTGACGACGTGGTCGCCGCGATCGGTTCGCAGAACCTGGTCGACGTCCGCTCCCCCGACGAGTTCTCGGGCAAGCTGCTCGCTCCCGCGCACCTGCCGCAGGAGCAGTCGCAGCGTCCGGGTCACGTCCCGAGCGCCCGCAACATCCCGTGGTCCAAGAACGCCAACGACGACGGCACCTTCAAGTCGGACGACGAGCTCAAGGAGCTCTACGCCGAGGAGAGCGTCGACCTGGCCAAGGACACCATCGCGTACTGCCGGATCGGTGAGCGTTCCGCGCTCACCTGGTTCGTGCTGCACGAGCTGCTCGGTGTGGAGAACGTCAAGAACTACGACGGCTCCTGGACCGAGTACGGCTCCCTCGTCGGCGTGCCGATCGAGCTCGGCGCCAACAAGTAAGCCCCCCGCAGGCAAGCACCACCGCAGGACAGCAAACCCGACCACCCGACCGACCCTCTGGTCAGAACCTCTGGAGAAACACATGTGTGGAGCGAAGGCCGGCGGGCCGGACGCCTCGACGATCAAGCCCGGTGAAACCACCATCCAGGGCCAGGTGACCCGCAACGGCGAGCCGGTGGTCGGCTACGTCCGTCTCCTGGACTCGACGGGCGAGTTCACCGCCGAGGTGCCCACCTCGGCCACCGGACAGTTCCGGTTCTACGCGGCCGAGGGCACCTGGACCGTGCGCGCCCTCGTTCCCGGCGGCACCGCCGACCGCACGGTGGTCGCCCAGACGGGCGGCCTGGCGGAGGTCGCGATCGCCGTCTGACGTCGTCAGACGTCAGCCGTCAGACGACGGCACCGAACGGCCGAAGGGCCGCGCCCCCGGGTGTCCAACCCGTGGGCGCGGCCCTTCGCCGTGCCGTATCCGGCCATGCCTCGCGGGCCTACCCTGGAGGTATGCAGGCACGTCGGCGTCACCTCTACTTCGCCATGATGGGGACGTGTCTCGCGCTCTTCGTCCTGGCCTGGGGCGTCGTACGGCTGTGGTCGGTTCCGGTGGCCGTGGGCATGTGCGTGGTGGCGATGGTGATCCCGCCGGTGGCCGCGATGGTCGCCAACCGGCGCGGGCCCGACGACCGCTGGTGGGACGACCCCTCCGGCGACCCGCAGTCCGACGAGTGGTGGGACGAGCTGGACGGGAAGAAGCGCCGGTAGTACGAAGGTGCCCATGCCACGCGCGAAGGTCTCCACCGTTGTGCTCGACGCGCACGACGCACAGGAACTGGCCGACTTCTACGTACGGTTGCTCGGATACGAGGTGCGCCGCGAGGAACCCGGCTGGGTGCTCACCGGGCCCGCTGACGGCGACGGGGTCTCGCTGGCCTTCGAGACCGAGCCCGAGTACGTACGTCCCGTCTGGCCGACCAGGCTCCCCGGCGACCAGCAGATGATGCTGCATCTGGACGTCGAGGTCGACGACCTGGAGGGCGAGACGACCCGGGCGGTCGCCGAGGGCGCCGTACTCGCCGATTACCAGCCCCAGGACGACGTACGGGTGCTGTTCGACCCGTCCGGGCACCCCTTCTGCCTGTGGGTGGAGACCGAGGAGTGAGCCGGGCGTCTCAGTAGACGAGCGCCTGCGTCCCGTCCGCCATCGCCTCCTGGACGAAGACCTGGGCGCCCGCGATGCGCACGCCCTCGATGACGTCCTTCTCCGTGATGTCGCGGCGGGCCGCGCACTGGGTGCACAGGGTGAGGCTGCCGCCCGCGAGGACCGAGTCGATCAGGTCGGGGAGCGGAGCGGCGTGCGGGAGCTCGAACTCGGCGGCACGGCCCGGCAGCGCGAACCAGGCGGACTCACCGGTCAGCCACAGGGACACGTCGACACCGCTGGCCACGGCCACCGCCGCCACGGTGAACGCCTGAGAGCACCGCTCGGGCGCGTCCGCCCCGGCCGTCACCTTGATCACGAGCTTCTTCGGCATGCCCGCATGGTAGGTCCTCAGCCGGCTCAGGTGCTGAGCCTTACCTGACGGAGAGGGCCCGATCCCTGCCGCGTAAGCTGGGACCCGGCCCCGTACACGCTCAACCCCCGCTCAATCGAGGAGCAACCCCGTGGAGATCTTCTTCGAAGTCCTGCTGGCCCTTGTCTGCGTCGGCGTCCTCGCCTTCGCCGGGCTGACCGTGAAGAAGCTGTACCAGGGCCAGCGCTGACCGACGTCCAGGAACTTTTCCCATGATCGAGATTCCGTCCGACCTGCACAAGGACCTCGTCCCGCTCGCCTTCCTGCTCGGTAACTGGGCCGGAGCGGGCGTGCACGACTTCCCCGGCTCCGAGAAGTGCAACTTCGGCCAGGAGGTCACCTTCACCCACGACGGCCGGGACTTCCTGGAGTACCACTCCCACACCTGGGTGCTGGACCAGGAGGGGAACAAGGTACGGCCGCTGGAGACGGAGTCCGGCTTCTGGCGGATCGACGCCGACCGCAAGGTCGAGGTGACGATGGTCCGCGACGACGGTGTCGTCGAGGTCTGGTACGGCGAGCTGGCCGACAAGAAGCCGCAGATCGACCTGGTCACGGACGCGGTCGCGCGCACGGCGGCCTCGGGGCCGTACACGGGCGGCAAGCGGCTCTACGGCTACGTCAAGAGCGACCTGATGTGGGTCGGCGAGAAGCAGACCCCCGAGGTCGAGCTGCGCCCGTACATGTCGGCGCACCTGAAGAAGGTCGTCACCCCGGAGGAGGTCGAGCGCTGGGCCAAGGCCCTGCCCGACGACATGCCGGACGACGGGATCGCCTTCTTCAAGTAGGCGAACTTCAGGTAGGCGACCTCTTCGATTCGTAGTGGCCCCAGCACCGTGTCCGTGTGCTGGGGCCACTGCGCTGTTTCGGAGCGCGCTCGAAACAGTTCGAGGCTGGGGTTAACAGATTCGTTCAGCAGTGCACTGCGCTTGCATCGCTGATGGTCTTGTGGCTACGGTGGACACGCCGTAACGCAAGAACCCCCGGCAACGCTGAGCGCTACCGGGGGTTCAAAAGAAATGCCGTGCTCCGGGTGGCGTGCTGTGCAGAGGCGGGCCCAGAACTTTCGCTGACCACCGTATCACGGTGGTCTCTTCTCGTACTGGACCGAGCTGGGCGACGCCATGCGCGAAAGAGGGGGATCACCATGACCGAGAAGCTGTCCGAGTGGATGTTGCGCGCCTTCTCCGGCCTCAGGATGGCGCGTTACGTCCACGCGGCGCACGGCAACACGGTCGTGGCCGGTCGGCTGTACTGGTGGAACGTGGAGGCGTCCGCCGCGCTGTACGGCTCGCTCCACTGCCTGGAACTGGCCCTGCGTAACGCCCTCCACCACCAGCTTTCCCTCGCGTATGGCAGGGCCGACTGGTGGGCGAAGGCCCCGCTCAACCCCAACGGACAGCGGCTCGTGGCCAAGGCGAGGAGCAAGTGCGTACGCCGGGGGCTCGTTCCGACGGCGGACGACATCGTGGCCGAGCTGTCGTTCGGTTTCTGGGCTTCCCTGGTGAGTGGGGGATCAGGTTACGACCGCCTCTTCTGGGTGCCCGTCCTGCACAAGGCGTTCCCGCACTACTCCGGCCGACGCGACACCCTGTACGACGGTCTGTGGTCGCTGGTCCTGCTCCGGAACCGGATCATGCACCACGAGCCGATCCACCATCGTGATCTCAACGCCGACCATGCCAAGATCTACCGCGTGCTGGGGTATCTCGACCCGCGGCTGGCCAAGGAGGCGCAGGCCATGGACCGCTTCCCGGCCGTTCGCGCCAACAAGGGGTTCGTGCTCGCCGGCCTGGAGCCTCCCCGCTTCTGAATCCCGGGAGGGCGCAGTGAGTGACTTCGACGACGTCCTCGTCTCGCGGGCCGACATCGCCCGGCTCGCGGGGGTGCGGCGGCCCGCCGTGACGAACTGGGAGCGGCGCCACGGGGACTTTCCCGATCCGGTCGCGGACCGGGCGGGGAAAGGCGACGGGGTCGAGGTGTTCCGGGCCGTCGAGGTGCTGGCGTGGCTGGAGCGGCGGAGCATTCCGGCGAACGCCCGCCGGTCCGAGGAGGCAGTCGGCACCACGTACGGGGACCGGTTCCGCACGGCACTCGGAGGAGTGCGGGCCGGGGCGCTGTTGAAGGCGGTGCACCACTTGGCCGGCCCCGAGGCGGAACGGTTCCGTGGCGATCTCTCACTCGCGGAGTACGTCACCGTACTGCTCTCGCTCGTCTATGTGAGGGCATGCAGGCCCGACGAATGGCGGTCGCTGACGGCCGAAGCCGAAGCCGAGAGGTATCACTCTCCCCACTCCGGCGAGTCGTTTTTGCGCATCCTGGGGCGAGCCGTCGAACAGGGGCTCGGTGTACGCCACGACGAGTTGTTCCCCGCCTTCGCGAGGATGCGCGACGCCACCCGCGTGGCCGACAGCGTCCGGCGGCTGGACGCATGCGGACCGGTGGAACAGGCGGAACACGCGCAGGCCTTCGACTGGCTCCTGGCCCGGTACGGCGAACTCGCGGGCAGGACGGCGGGCGACTTCTTCACACCGCGCGCCGCCGCCGGCCTCCTGTCGAAGTTCGTGACCGGCGACGCCCAGGACGTCAGGAGCGTGCACGATCCCTTCGTACGAGCGGGCGAGTTGCTGTCCGCCGCGCTCGACGCCGTCGCGGAGGCCAGGGGCGAGGACGGTCTCCTCGTGGCCAGCGGGGCAGGGGTGGGCGAGCACCCGCTTGCCCTGGCCGGAATGAACCTCGCCCTTCGTGGCCGGTCCCACGCCGATCTGAGGTCCGGGCGTGTCGCGCCGTCCGCGGGGTCCGGCCCCGGGCATCGCGCGTTCGACCGCATCATCGCGAATCCACCGTTCAACGCGCGGCTCCCGGAGCAGCCTGCCGAGCACAGGCACTGGCTGTACGGCCCACCGCCCCGGCACAACGCCAACTTCGACTGGCTCCAGTACGTCGTGGCCTCACTGGCCCCCGAGGGCCGGGCCGCCGTTCTGATGCCCGACATCGCCGCCTTCTCCTCCAACCCCTCGGAACGGCGGATCCGGGCCGCCATGGTGGAGGACGGCGCGGTGGAGGCACTGATCGCCCTGCCGTCCCACCTCTTCACCACGACGAGCATCTCCGTCACGATCTGGGTGCTGCGGCATCCGCGGGGCCGCTGTGAAGAGGTCCTGTTCGTCGATGCCAGGCGATTCGGCTCGATGACCTCTCCCGGACAGAGGGCACTCGGCCCCGACGACACGGACAGCATCTTCCGGCAGTACGAGTCCTGGTTCGCGGCCCGGGCGGCGGGGCGCCCGTACGCGGGGGTCCCCGGAGTGAGCAGATCCGTTCCCCTCGCGGAGATTCGGGAACGGGACCACACGCTCAGCCCGGCCGTCCACCTCTCCAGCGGAGTCCCCTACGATCCGGCGCCCCTCGACCCCCGGAAACTGCACGCGCTGGCCGGCGATCTGGCCGAGGCGCATGCACGGGCCCGCGAGGCGGACACCACCGTCGACGAACTGCTCAGGAGGTACGGCCTGTGAACGTGGACGGCCGCGGCGATCTCCCTCAGGGGTGGCGATTCGCCGCTCTCGGCGATCTCTGCGACATCCAGGGGGGTGGCCCGGCACTGCCAAGAGGCGACCGGGCGGAGGACGGTGTCCCGTTGGTCCGTCCGGCCGATCTGCGTCACCAGAGGATCTCGGCTCACGCCGGGCTGATCCGCGTGGCCCCGGAGCAGGCGCGCGGCTGGCTCCGGCACCGGATCACCGCCGGCGACATCCTGGTGACCCGAACCGGAGCCGTGGGCCGGGCGGCGCTCGTCACCCCGCACGAGCACGAGTGGCTCCACAACACCCACCTGCTGCGGGTACGACCCCGCGATGCGGCACAGGCGCCGTACCTCGTCGCCTACCTCGCCCGCCGGGCGACGGCCGACTGGCTGGAGAGCCGGGCCGCCGGGACGACCGGCATGCGGTCGATCACCGTACGCACCCTGTCGGAGCTCCCCGTCGCGCTTCCGCCGCTGGATCAGCAACGTGAGATCGGGGCCGCCCTGGCCGCGGTCGACGCAAAGATCCGTGCCCACGAGGACATCGTCCGGGCGACCGGCGCCCTGCGCGACACGCTTTCGGAGCTGCTGATGTCGGGCCGTATGAAGACCAGTCCGTGACAGGCGTCGGCGCTTCTACACTGGGTACGTGGTGAGCACCGACTGGAAGAGCGACCTCAGGCAGCGCGGCTACCGGCTGACGCCGCAGCGCCAGCTTGTCCTCGAAGCTGTGGACACCCTGGAGCACGCGACCCCCGACGACATCCTCGTGGAAGTGAGGAAGACGGCGTCGGGGGTCAACATTTCGACCGTCTACCGGACCCTGGAGCTCCTGGAGGAGCTCGGGCTGGTCTCGCACGCCCATCTCGGGCACGGGGCCCCGACGTACCACCTGGCCGACCGGCACCATCACATCCACCTCGTGTGCCGCGACTGCACGAACGTCATCGAGGCCGATGTCGAGGTGGCTGCCGAGTTCAGGGCCAAGCTGCGCGAGAGTTTCGGCTTCGACACGGACATGAAGCACTTCGCGATCTTCGGCCGGTGCGAGGAGTGTTCCCTGAAGGGTTCAACTACCAAGTCGTAGGCTTATACACATGAAGAGTCCCCTGCTGTCCCTGCCCGGCGCCGTCCCCGCCGAGGGCGTGGACGAAGGCGTCGCCGCCCACTACGGCGACCTGTTCCGCGAGCAGCGCGCCCTCGCCGACGGCACCGGGTTCGTGGACCTCTCCCACCGGGGAGTCCTGACCGTCTCCGGTGAGGACCGGCTCAGCTGGCTGCACCTGTTGCTCACCCAGCACGTCAGCGACCTCCCGCCGCACCAGGCCACCGAGGCACTCGTCCTCTCCGCGCACGGCCACATCGAGCACGCGCTGTACCTGGTGGACGACGGCGAGAAGGTCTGGGCGCACGTCGAGCCCGGCACACAGGACGCGCTGATCGCGTACCTGGAGTCGATGAAGTTCTTCTACCGGGTCGAGGTCGCCGACCGGACGGATGACGTAGCGGTCGTCCACCTGCCGGCCGGTTCGATCGCCGAGGCCCCTCAGAGCGCCGTCGTCCGCGAGACGCCGTACGGCCGTGACCTCTTCCTGCCGCGTACGGACCTGGAGTCGTACGCCGAGAAGGCCGGCCCGGCCGCCGGGCTGCTCGCGTACGAGGCCCTGCGCGTCGAGGCGCACCGCCCGCGGCTCGGCTTCGAGACCGACCACCGGACGATCCCGCACGAGCTGGGCTGGATCGGCTCCGCGGTGCACCTCCAGAAGGGCTGCTACCGGGGCCAGGAGACCGTCGCCCGCGTCCAGAACCTGGGAAAGCCCCCGCGCCGGCTCGTCTTCCTTCACCTCGACGGCAGCGAGGTCCACCTGCCGCCGGCCGGCACGGAGATCCGCCTGGCGGACGACGGTCCGGACGGCCGGAAGATCGGCTTCGTGACCACCTCCGTACGCCACCACGAGCTGGGCCCGGTGGCGCTGGCCCTGGTCAAGCGGAACGTGCCGGCGGACGCGCCGTTGATGGCCGACACGACGGCGGCGGCGCAGGAGGTCGTGGTCGAGCCCTGAGGCTCACGCCCCCGGCGGGTTCACATCTCCAGCAGCACAGTGAACGGGCCGTCGTTCGTCAGGCCCACCCGCATCTTCGCGCCGAAGCGGCCCGTGGCCACCGTCGCGCCGAGCGCGCGCAGCTGGGCGACGACCTCGTCGACCAGGGGCTCGGCGACATCGCCGGGGGCTGCCGCGTTCCAGGTGGGGCGGCGGCCCTTGCGGGCGTCCCCGTACAGGGTGAACTGGCTGATGACGAGCAGTGGCGCGTCGATGTCGCTGCACGACTTCTCGTCCTGCAGCATCCGGACCGACCAGAGCTTGCGGGCGAGTTGGGCCGCCTTCTCCTTGGTGTCGTCGTGCGTGACCCCGACGAGGACGCACAGCCCCTCGCCCTCGATCGCGCCGACCGTCTCCCCGTCCACGACGACGCTCGCGCCGTCCACCCTCTGTACCACCGCACGCATGGGGACCATGATGCCGTGCGATGACGCGTCACTCGTACGGGGGTATTGACGGGCGCAGGGAAGAGTGCTGGACGCGAGCCCGGCAGGCTCGACCCGAGGGCACGGCCAACCGGGTGACGCGCGGTGATCATTCCTAATGATCCTTTTGATCCTTAACCCCGCATCTGGGGCTGATCGGGGACACTCGGTCACATTGCGGCCCTTTGGGGTGGCACGATGCCTGTGTTGCGGTGCGTGCGTGGGGTGCACCGCGCCGGCTGAGGGGACGGTTGAGACACATGAGCACTTCGAGTACGAGCGCGAGCACGAGTACGGGGCAGTGGCCGGTGGAGTGGGTGGAGTGGGCCGTCGGGGGCACACACCGTCCGCCCGTGCAGCGCACGAGCAGCACACCGGTGGCTCCCGACCAGTCCAGCCGGGATGTGGCACTGCTCCGGCTGGCCGAACTGCGGGCGCTGCGCCGGGACGCCCAGCGGGACGAGGCCGACCTCAGTTACGTACGGCGGCTGCTCCAGGGGCGCATCGACATCCTGCGGGCCGAGCTCGCGGGGCGGGGTGGTACGGCGGCGGCCGTCGGTCTGGTCGACCGGCTCCCGGAGATCCTCACGGACGCGCCCGCCCGGCACCGTTCCTCGGCCCGGCATGTGACGGTGGGCACTCCGTACCGCGAGGAGTACCGGGCCCTCGCCGCCGACATGCTCGCCGAGGTCGAGCTGTCCGACCTTCAGGCCCGCACGGACGAGGAGCTCGGTGCGGGACTGGGCCGTCTCGTCCGCTACGAGCAGCAGGTCTCCCGGAGGCGTCAGCAGCTGCAGCGGACGGCGGACGACTGCGGGGCGGAGATCGCGCGCCGTTACCGCGACGGGGAGGCGCAGGTGGACGACCTGCTGCTGTGAGGGGCGTGCTGCGGGGGAG
>NZ_VJZC01000371.1 GCF_009377185.1 Streptomyces spongiae | reverse complement strand
CTGCGGACGGAGGCGGGCGGGATGACGTACCGGGCGATGGCCGAGCGGGCCGGCTACTCGGGCACGACCCTGTCGCAGGCGGCGGCGGGCGAGCAGCTGCCCACGCTGGCGGTGACCTTGGCCTACGTGGCGGCATGCGGGGGCAATGCGGTCGAGTGGGAAGCCCGGTGGAAACAGGTCATGGACGACGCCGCCGCGGTCGTCGCGGAGGAGGAGGGTGGTGAGGGGGCGGATGCGCCCTATCGAGGGCTGGCCCGGTTCGAGCCGGGCGACAGAGGACTTTTCTTCGGCCGGGACCGGCTCACTACCGACCTGCTGGATCTGCTGCGGCGCCGGCGGTTCGCCGCGGTGTTCGGCCCGTCCGGCAGTGGCAAGTCCTCCCTGCTGCGCGCGGGCCTGATTCCCACCCTCCAGCACTCCCAGGAAACCGGCTTGCGTCCGGCCGTGATCCAGATCCTCACGCCCGGCGACCACCCCGCTCGCGCCCACGCCCCTCTCCTCGACACAAGCGGACCCGGCGACGGCGGCACGGACACGTTCGTGATCGTCGACCAGTTCGAGGAGGTCTACACCCTCTGCCATGATCCGGCGGAACGTACCCGCTTCATCGACCTCCTGCTCGCCGCCCGCCAACCGGCAAGCCGATTAAGGGTGTTGATCGCGGTCCGCGCCGACTTCTACGGCCGTTGCGCCGAACACCACCCTCTGGCCGACGCACTGCGCGACGCCAACCTGCTGGTCGGTCCGATGAGCCAGGACGAACTGCGCGACGCCATCGTCAAACCGGCCACAGCCACCGGACTGACCCTGGAACGCGCCCTGACCGCGCGCATCATCCGGGACGTCGCCGACGAGTCCGGCGGCCTGCCCCTGATGTCGCACGCGCTCCTGGAGACCTGGCGAAGGCGCCGAGGAAGAGCACTCACCGAAGCCGTGTACGACGCCGTCGGCGGGGTGAGCGGTGCCATCGCCCGAACCGCGGAGCGCCTCTACACTCAACTCTCTCCTGAACAGGCCGCTGTCGCCCGCGATCTGCTGCTGCGGCTCATCACCCCCGGTGAAGGAGCACAGGACACCCGTCGCCCAGCTCTCCGCACCGAACTGGCCGCAAGCACGCATGGGCATGCTGCTCTGGTCCTGGAACGACTGGCCCGCGCCCGCTTGGTCACCCTCGATGACGACACCGTCGAACTCGCCCACGAAGCCTTGATCACCGCATGGCCGCGACTGCGTATGTGGATCGAGTCCGACCGCGAACTGCTGCGCGCGCACCGGCGTCTGACCAATACGGCGGGGGAGTGGGCGGAGCACGGCAGGGACGACGGGGTGCTCTACCGCGGAGTACGGCTGGCCGAGTGGGATGACCGGGACACCACCCGGCTCAATGACCTCGAACACGAGTTCCTGGCGGCGAGCCGCGACCGCGCACGGGCCGAGCGGGCGGCGGCGAGGCGCCGGGTGCGGCTGACCGTGAGTGGGCTCACGGCGGCGGTGGTCGCGCTGAGCGTCCTCGCCTTCGTCGCGTTCGTACAGGCCCGGCGGGCGGAAGCCGGGCGGGACCTCGCGTTCGCCCGGCAACTCGTGGCGAACGCTCGCGGCCAGGCACAACTCGACCCAGAGTTGGGGCTGTTGCTTGCTACCAGTGCCTACCGGACCAGTGCGACCGACGAGACCGAGGCGGCACTGCGCCAAGCCGTGTTCGAGTCACGGGTGAGGGCCGTGCTCGCCAGCCACGACGGGCAGGTCCTCGGGGTCTCGTTCAGTCCGGACGGCCGGTACGTCGCCACCAGCGGCGGGGACGGCGCGATACGGGTGTGGCGGTACGGCACGACGCTGCGCGACCCGGTGGTGCTGCGGGGCCGCGACGGCGAGGTGTGGACGCCGGTGTTCAGCCCGGACGGCACCCGGATCACGGCAGCCGGCGAGGACGGCACCGTCTCGGTGTGGAAGTGGGCGAGTGGTGCCGACCCGGTGGTCCTGCGAGGGCATACGGCACAGGTGTGGAGCGTCACGTTCAGCCCGGACGGCCGCAGCGTCGCCAGCGCCGCTGACGATGGCACCGTACGGATCTGGAACACCACGGGGAGAGGCGAACCGGTCGTGCTGCGCGGCCACGACGGGCGCGCGCTCGGCGTCTCGTTCAGCTCCGACGGACGCCGCCTTGCCAGCAGCGGTGGCGACGGAACGGTACGCGTCTGGGACGTCGGGACCCGGCGGACGACCGTGGTGCTGCGTGGGCACAGCAATTCCGTGGAGGCCCTCGCCTTCAGCCCCGACGGACAGCGCATCGCCACGGCGAGTACCGACGGAACCGTACGCCTGTGGGACCCCGAGGCGCCCGCCGAGTCGGTCGTGCTCGGCAGCCACGACGGCACGGCGGAGGGGATCGGCTTCAGCCGGGACGGCGCCCAGGTCGCGAGCACGGGCAACGACGGCACCGTTCGGATCTGGAACGTGCACCACCGCGCCGCGCCGTTGATCCTGCGCGGGCATCGCGGCAGCGTGACCGCGGTCGCGTTCGCCCCCGACGGACGGCGCCTGGTAAGTGTCAGCGAGGACGGCACCGTACGGATCTGGGAGGCGGCCCCGACGGGCAGCGACAGCGTCCTGAGCGGTCACGACGGGCCCGTGTGGGCGACGGTCCCCAGCCGGGACGGCCGCCGGCTCGCCAGCGCCAGCGCCGACGGGACCGTACGCGTCTGGCAGACCGGGAGCACCGCCCCGCCGACCGTGCTGCGCGGGCACGCCGGCGGGGTCCTCGGGGTGGCATTCAGCCCGGACGGCCGCCGGGTGGCCGGCACCGGCGACGACGGGACCATACGGATCTGGCCGGTGGACAACGCGACGAAACCCGTCGTACTGCGAGGCCACGACGGGTCGGTGTGGACCGCGGAGTTCAGCCCCGACGGACGCCGGCTGGTCACCGGCGGCAGCGACGGCACCGTACGGATCTGGCCCACCACTCCGGGCGCGGAACCCGTGGTGGTCGACACCGGACAGGACATAGTGCGGTACGTCGCCTACAGCCCCGACGGGCGACGCGTGGCCTCGGCCGGCCGGGACGGCACCATCCACGTCCTGGACCCCGCCACCGGCAAGGATCTAGAGGTCCTCCGTGGTCACAACGGCCTGGTATGGACGGTGGCGTTCAGCCCCGATGGACGGCACCTCGTCAGCGGCGGCAACGACGGATCGGCCAGGCTGTGGGATCTCACCAAGCCCGGCGGACCACGGGTACTGAACGGACATCAGGGAGTGGTGTGGAGTGTGTCGTTCGGTCCCGACGGCCGTCGGGTGGCGACCAGCGGCAACGACGCGACGACCCGGATCTGGAACACCACCGACAACAGCCCGCCCGTGGTCCTGCACGGATTCGGCGCCTCTGTAGAGAACACGAAGTTCCTGCCCGGCAACCGGTTCGTCAGCTCGCACGACGACGGCACCGTACGCGTCTGGACATGCCGCCCCTGCGCACCGGTCGACGAGGTCCTGCGGCGTTCCCGGGACGGCATCACCCGGGAACTGACCCAGGAGGAACGGGCCGGTTACCTCAACGAGTCAGCCGGATGAGTCGGCTCTGGCGGGCTGCGGCCGACGGCGAGTGACGGCGGGTTCCCACTGTCGGTCGCCGGATTAGGACCTGCCGGGAATCAACACGCTGATTTGATCTCGGTGTCGTCCGGGTCGAGGTATCTGGCGATGTCGTCCGGTGTGGAATCGGGCTGTGGAGGCGGGGACGGTACCACCGCGGGCTTCCAGGAGCGGGGCGGGCATCTTGCGATGCGAGTGGTGGTCGTCTCGGTCATCGGGCCTCCTACCGGCGTCCGTACGGCATCAGTGGGTGGCACTGACGGCTGGGCTTCAGCAGATCAGTTCCACGAGGAGTTCCGCGGAGGAGTGCGCGACCAGGTAGAGGTCGTCGTGGCGGAGCCGGGCGATGACCTCGCGGCCGTACACCGCGGTGTCGAACCGGTGCCAGGTGCCGGCGAGTTGCTTGCGCACCTGCCAGGAAGGGTGCTCGCTGAAGCGCGCCAGATAGGGGACCGCGGCGTCGGTTCCAATCAAGGAGGCGGTGATGACGCACAAATGCGCCGGATCGGGGGCGCCGGCCTCGCCTTGTGCTGCCCGGTCCGCCAGTTCATTTGGACCGGGAAGGAAGTCGAGGATGAGGGGACCGACCGAGGCCAGTTCGCGGGCCGCGTCCAGGTCCCGGGGTGGGATCAGCCGGGTGACGCCCTTCTCGATCGCGGCCCGCACCGCCGGGTCCAGTTCCGTGGCCTGCTCCAGACATGACGCAGCCAGCAGCCGGGCCCGGACGGAGCCGTCGCGCAGCAGGGAGCGCAGTACGTCGACCCGGTCACGGGGACGGCCCTGGGCTACCGCCAAGCGGATGACGTCCTCCCACTGATCGTCCGCAGCGTGCTTGTGGACCATCCCGAATGTGCCCTCGTCCAGCAGCGCACGCGCCCCCAGGAAGTCCTGGAACGTGCGGTGGCAGAAGTCGATCGTGTCGGCGGAGGGCGCGCGCAGCAGCCCGCTTCGGTTGACCAGATACGTCAGTACGGTGTTGGCGTCGCCCAGCGCGGCCATCTCCGGCAGGGCGGGCAGAGCCTTGCCGATCTCGGCTAGTGCTCGCTCGCGCGTCATCTCCGTACGGCCGTCCTTGATGAGCCAGTAAGCGAGTCGTTGCAGGATCTGAAGCTGGGGCTCCTCCCGGAGCTCCGGGCCCTGCATGCCACGTTCCCGGTCTCGGCGGGCCAGCAGCATGGTGAGCGCGGCCTCGTACAGCTCTTTGCGGCCGATCGGGAGGAAGCCGCGGCGGTCCCGGTGCAGGGCACAGATCAGACCGCACATGAGGGGATTGGTGGCCAGACGGCCGAGATCCGGTTTGGAGCGGACCGCGTGCAGAAGCTGGTTCCGGTACAAGGTGAGCGCCGTGTCCTCCTCGGGCCTGTCGGTACGCGCGGCCTCGTGCCAGCGTCCGATGAACGAGGCCACGTCCTCCGGGCACATCGGTGAGAGCGTGAACTCGGTGAAACCCTCGTCTGCGAGCCATTCCTCGCGCAGGGCCGAGGGCCGGGACGTGACCAGCCAGCGGTTGCCGGGATAGGCATCGATCAGATCGACGAGCCAGGTGCGGGCGCGTGCACGCTCACCCTCGGGAACTTCCGTCGATGCCGTCAATCAGGACGAGGCCGCGTCCGGTGGTGAGTACCCGGGCCTCGCAGCCGGGCGGCTGCTCTCCGGCGAGTGGTGAGTCCACCGCCGTGAGGAAGGCCTTGGGGGTGGGGAGACGTTCTCCCTGCCGCGTCAGGGTACGCAGCGAGAGTACGAAGGGGATCCGGCTGCGGAGGTACGCCATGCGGTCGTCGGGGCAGGGGCGGGCGGCGGAGACGGCGAGCCACTGGACGAGGGTCGTCTTGCCGGAGCCGGCCTCGCCGCGAAGGAGGACACGTTCATGATCGGCGAGCACTTCATCGGCCGGGCGGGGGCTGGGGGAGGCTTCCTGCAAGGCCTTGGCCCAGTGGACCGCGGCTTCGAGACCGGCGTTTGGGTCTTCCGCTCTCCCAAGTGCGGCCTGGAGCTCGTCCGCGGTCCGGGCCTGGGAGGCGCGGGTTTCTGTGTGGGCAACTGCTTCCCGGGCCTCGGCCTCAGCCATGTGTCTGTTCGCCGCGAGCCAGGCTGCCTCTGTGAGCAGCCTCGGGGGAGCCGTCGCCTCCAGGCTCAGGTAAGCCGCGTCAAGTGGCCACCGCCCTGGCGAGTTGACCAGGTCGATGCCGTAGATCAGTAACTTGCCGTATTTCTTCGAGATGTGCGAGAGACAGCGGCGCTCGAAGGCCGAGTCGCGCGCATCCGGCCTGGGGTTGTGCGTGATCAACTCGTCCAGTTTGGCGATGAGTTCGGCCTGACCTCGGCTTTGCTCCACCAGCGTGCGGGCCACGAAAGTGGATCTCTGGGTGAAGAAGTTGATGATGTGGACGCAGGCCCACTCCGTGAGGGAGTCCAGGAAGTAGGAGGCGTCCGCGGACAGATCCCGTGTGGGTGCCCGGTGGTGGAGCTTCCGGGCCAGATCCTGGTAGCCGAGGTGCACCACCTGCACGTCGTCCATGTCCAGTTCGCCCAGCGCCAGCAGGTTGCCGGCGAGTGCGTCGGTGACCGCCGTCTCCTCGTCCGGCGGGAAGGGGCGTTCGCCGGGCGAGTCCACCGCTTCCCGTACGAGGGTCGAGGCGAGCTTGCGTACGTCCTTCTCCGCCAGCGTCCGCTTCTCGCCCCCGAAGGAGATCAGGGCGGACAGCCGTACAGGCTTGTCGACCAGGGCCGCGCCGGGCCCTCCCGTACGAACAGCTTCTTCACCAGCGGAGCGACCGCGCTCGATGCCAGGCGCGTGCCGATGACCGCGGGATCCATGCGACCTCCCCCGAGAGCCGTGAACCGGAGCCGCCAGCGTAGTGCCCGTCACATTCCGGAGACCTCTGATCTTGAGGGTCGGTGACATGCGGCACAGGACGTACGTCACTTACTACGTGAGGTAGTGGGGAAAACCGTGGGCCGGTTGACAGCTATTTGGGTTGTTTGGATGGGTTTGCGTTGCAGTATCGGTTGCGAGGTGGCTTGAGGAGCCTTTTTTGATACGCAGGTGGCTTTTGTGCCTATAACTACCTCCTATCGTAGGTCACACGTTTTGGGATGGATTGGTGCTCGGGTTACCAAGGGATGGCCATCCGGCAGTCGCCTGGCTGCCGGGTGCTCCTTGTCCCCGTTCCTGTGAGGTAACTCCATGTCGAAGCGTGTCCGTTCCACCCGTCCCCGTACGTCCCTGCTCCGTCTGCGCGCGGCCGTCGTGGTCGCCGGGCTGGGGGCCTCGGTCGTGGGGGGTGCCGGGATGGCGGCCGCCGCCGACAGCGGTACGCCTGCCGCCGCGAAGAAGGCGGTCTCGTGGGTCACCCCCGTCAAGGACTACAAGCTCTCCGCCGGCTACGCGCAGGCCGGCAACATGTGGAGCCACACCCACAGCGGCCAGGACTTCGCCGTGAAGAGCGGTACGAACGTCGTCGCCGCGCACAGCGGGAAGGTCGTCAAGGCGGGCGGCAACGGCGCCGGTGACGGTCCCGCGTACGGCAACGCCGTGGTCATCAACCACGGCAACGGAACGTTCTCCCAGTACGCCCACCTGTCGCGCGTCGACGTGAAGCCGGGGCAGGTCGTCAAGACCGGGCAGCACATAGCGCTCTCCGGCAACACCGGTAACTCCAGCGGTCCGCACCTGCACTTCGAGGTCCGTACGACCGCCAACTACGGGTCCGCCGTCAACCCGGTCGCCTTCCTGAAGACCAAGGGCGTCGGCGTCTGAGCCGGCGCTGTCCGGGCCGCCGTGCCGGCCCGGCCCCGCTCACGCGTCGCGGGCGCCTCCGTGCGCCTGCGTCACCAGATCGATCGCGACCTCCAGGGCTGCCTTGCGCTTGTCCTCGGGGTCGCCTTCGACGTCCCGGAGGGCGATGATCCCCGCGTGCATCGTGAAGAGCGCGCTCACACAGCGGATCTGGTCGATCAGGGGAACGTCCGGTTCCTTGAGGAGGTCCATCATCATCAGCATGCGGTCCTTGAACGACTCGCCGACGCTCAACTCCCGTACGGTCGCCTGGTTCTCGTGCATGAAGCGCATGAGCGGTGCCGCGGCCGACAGGGCCTCGCTGTAGCGGCGGAGGACCTCCTGCTTGGTGGCGAGGCCGTGCGGCTGCTCCTTCGCCCACTCGATCAGCTCGTCGATCGGACGGGTCATGTCCTGGAACAGGCTGATGAGGATGTCTTCCTTGGTCTTGAAGTGGTAGTAGAGGGCGGCCTTGGTGACGGCGAGCCGCTCCGCGATCTCGCGCAGTGACGTCTTCTCGTACCCCTGCTCGGCGAAGAGCTCCAGGGCCACGTCCTGGATGCGCTGGCGGGTGTCCCCGCGGCGCTGCTGCTTCGTACCGTCCGTGCCGCCCGTGCCGACCATGCCGCCCGTGCCCTCCCTCTCGCTCATGCCGCCCACCGTCGCACTCCTCGTACTCCCCGACATCCCCCGTCGGTCAAGCCTACGGAAACTTACTTGACGACCGGCTAGTTACGCGTCTACGTTCCTTCAGTGTAGTCAACTAGCCGGTCGGCAAGTAAGCGCCAGGGGGCGTCAGCGCAAGCCAGTGAGTGGCTGAGCGGTCGGGACCGGCGGCACCTAGGGGAGTGGGGACGATGGCGGAAGCGGTTACGGACACCGGGAAGGCCGGGGGCGGTGAAAAACCGAGGAGCGTACGGGTCGTCCTGTTCGCGCTGATGATCGCGATGCTGCTCGCGATGCTCGACAACATGATCATCGGGACGGCCATGCCGACGATCGTCGGCGAACTGGGCGGACTCGAGCACCTGTCATGGGTCGTCACCGCCTACACCCTCGCCACCGCCGCCTCCACCCCGATCTGGGGCAAGGTCGGCGACATGTACGGGCGCAAGGGCGCCTTCCTCACCTCGATCGTGGTCTTCCTGATCGGATCGGCGCTCAGCGGCATGGCCCAGGACATGGGGCAGCTGATCGGGTTCCGGGCCGTTCAGGGGCTCGGCGCGGGCGGGCTCATGGTCGGGGTCATGGCGATCATCGGCGATCTGATACCGCCGCGGGAGCGGGGCAAGTACCAGGGCATGATGGCCGGCGTCATGGCGTTCGCCATGATCCTGGGACCGCTGGTCGGCGGCACGATCACCGACAACTGGGGCTGGCGCTGGTCCTTCTACATCAACCTCCCCCTCGGCGTGGTCGCGCTGATCGCCGTCACCACCGTCCTGCACCTGCCGAAGAAGACCGAGAACCGCTCGTGGCGGCGCATCGACTTCCTCGGGGCGGCGCTGCTGACCGTGGGCATCACGTCCATCGTGCTCGTCACCACGTGGGGCGGGACCGAGTACGCGTGGGGCTCGGCCATGATCATGGAGCTGGCCGCGATCGGGGTGGCCGCGCTCGTGGGCTTCGTGTTCTGGGAGACCAGGGCGGCGGAGCCGGTGATGCCGCTGCACATCTTCAGGAGCCGCAACTTCTCGCTGATGTCGATGATCGGCTTCATCACCGGTTTCGTGATGTTCGGGGCCGTGCTGTTCCTGCCGCTGTACCAGCAGTCGGTGCAGGGCGCGTCCGCCACCAACTCGGGCTTGCTGCTGCTGCCGATGCTGGGCGCGATGCTCGCCGTGTCGATGGTGGCGGGGCGGGTGACCACGGGGACCGGCAGGTACAAGGTGTTCCCGGTCGTGGGCAGCGTACTGATGACGGTGGGGCTGTTCCTGCTCGCCCAGATGGACACGGGGACGTCCCGGCTGACGTCCGGGCTCTTCATGGCGGTGCTCGGGGCGGGCATGGGGTGTCTGATGCAGATCACCATGCTGGTCGCGCAGAACAGCGTCGAGATGAAGGACATGGGTGTCGCCTCGTCGTCGACGACTCTCTTCCGGACGCTCGGGTCGTCCTTCGGGGTCGCGATCATGGGAGCGCTGTTCAACAACCGGGTCCAGGACGTCATGGCCCAGCGGGCCGGGGATCTCGGGTCCAAGGTGACCGAGCAGTCGGCGCAGCTGGATGCGGCGAGTCTGGCGAAGTTGCCGGCGCCGGCTCGGGAGGCGTACCAGTACGCGGTGTCCGCGGGGACGCACTCCGCGTTTCTGCTGGGGGCCGGGGTGGCTGTGCTCGCTCTGGTGGCCGCGGTGTTCGTGAAGGAGGTGCCGCTCAAGGGAGCGGGGGCCGACCCGAAGCCGGAGGACGCCGACGTGGCGGGCTCCGGGGGTGCGGTCGAGGACGCTGGGCCGAAGGCGGTTGCTGAGGCTGTGTGAGGGCGGGGC